>CAZNTU010000208.1:0-9868 GCA_964575975.1 uncultured Desulfobacteraceae bacterium | reverse complement strand
AGGCTGCTTCCGAGTACCGGCCAGTCTTGAAACAGAAGCGGCCGACTCTGGTGGCCCTTGCTTCCGACGCGGCTCCAAAGTTCGTCGGCTTCGACGGCCTCGCGTATCTCGACGTCCAGGCGGGGAGCCGCTCCGATGTCCTGCGGAAAGTACGGATTCGCCTCCGGCGGGACTTTTCTTTTAGTTCGGAGATCGCCGTGTTCTTCGAAATCCCGAGGTTCCGGCCCATGTCCCTGACGCCGGAGCCGTCGGGCGTCTGCCTCTCGATCTGCTCCCTGAACACGGCAAGTTTTTTTCGAATCGGATAAAGCGAGGGTGGCGGAAATTCGCCGAAGATTCCGGCATGTTGACAAGAAAGACCCGTCAGGGATATCCTTCCGCAAAATGGGGTTGGTTTTAATTTCGGCCAACAGAAAGCAATTGTGCTATGCTGTGATAGAAAATTGAAAAAGTAGAGGACAAAAGAATCTCCATTTGGTATTCGTGAAATTGGACATGTGAAAACAATTTGATTTTGCGGTTACCGAGAATGGAGGTTTCATCACCGGGAAGGCTGATCAAGGAAATGCCCGAGAAATGGATCGCCATCTGCGAAGACGAAACCTTTCATCCGGACATATGCATGGTTGCCGTCGAGCCGGTATCCAACTTTATAATTCTGGAGGAATACGTCGAGAGCCGCGACGGCGAAACCTGGAACCGGGTCGTCGGAAAAGCGCTCGAAGACATGCCGGTCAAGGTTGTCCAGGTCGGCGGCGACGAGGCCAAAGGCATTGCGAGCCATACCGAAAAAGGCTTGGGAGCGAACCACTCCCCCGACGCTTTCCATGTGTCGTACGAAATCGGAAAGGGCGCATCGGGGGCGCTGTCCGGCGAAATCAAAAAGGCGGAAAAACAGTTGGAGGAAGCGGGCAAACCGACGCTTAAGGAAACGCAGGCGAAAGAGCAGTACGACAATCGGACGAAACGTCCTCGGGGTCGCCGTCCGAACTTCGAGAAAAAAATCGAGGAAGCCGCCGAGCGCGAGAGACGGGCGGAAGCCGCCTTGGACAAGGCCAGGCAAAACCAGGAGATCGTGCGAAGGGCCAAACGGGAAATCGGAAGACGCTACCATCCCTACGACCCCGAAACGGGGGAAAAACAAGAGCCGAAAAAAGTCGCCGAACTGTTGGAATCGAGTTTCGGGGAAATCAACGGGGCAATTGCCGGATTGTCGGAGCGCTGCAAAAAACGCGTCGAAAAAGCCCGTCGCGTCGCGAGGGACATGGTCGCCAACGTCGCGTTCTTTTTCCTCGTGTTGACAGAATGGACTTTCCGGAACGACCTCGGAAACGCTTTGACAAGGCGGCTTGAAGCAAAATGGCCGAAATAAAAACCAAGCCCTCCACGGATCTTCAACATCACCGAAAGTGCTCACCTGTATCCATGACCCGTTCACACCCGAAAAGCTCGCCACTCTCGGCGCGGCGCTGCGTCTGGAAAGGGGGACCCGAATGCTCGACCTCGGCAGCGGTTCGGGGGAGTTGCTATGCACCTGGGCACGCGATTACGGAGTCATCGGCACCGGTATCGACATGAGCCAGTTATTTACCGATACGAGGCTGCCAAATGGCTCACCATGCGCCGATGGCTTGAAGACAATCCCGACGACGAACTCGCGAAAGATGTTCGAGCCAAACTGACCTCGGAACCCGAGCGCTACGCCGCTTACACGCGTGAATACCTATTGTGGGGGGTGTTCGCTCTGATGACGCGGTGATGAGGGTATTACCGGGCGACTCAGAAAGCGGGGAAAATCCAATCATGCCTGACAAGGGCATGCAGGCCGACGCGGCATAGCCGCGCGGCTGATGCCCAACGTTCGGCTTATAGGAAGGTGAATGAGAAGATGTTTCATCATGCAACCATTCGACAATGGTCCTTTTGACAAGCGTTATGAATCTGCCTTCGCTCCTGCAATCGAGTCTGCTGGCGTCGTTCCGTATAGAGTTGACCGCGACCCAGCCGATGGCATCCGCGACTCAGAGCTTTGCTTTGCCGACATCGCAACTGACAACCCGAACGTATGGTTCGAGCTTGGCTTCGCACTAGCCATTCCACGGGAGGTCGTCCTCGCATGCTCCGACGAGCGGAAGAGCAAGTATCCTTTCGATGTGCAGCACAGAAGCATCATCACGTACAAGACAGGTGCGCCCCAAGATTTCGACGAACTCAAGCAGAAGATCACAAAGCGTGTTCAAGCGGTTCTCAAGAAGAACGAAGAACTTGGGCGGGTCGTGACAAGATCTACTATTGTCAAAGACACAGAAGTGCTCAACCAGCACGAACTTGTGGCGCTTGCATCGGTGATGCAGAACGCTTTTCTCTCGAACGGGTATGTCGCCGTCTACCAGATACGCAATGATATGAACACGGCCGGTTTTACGGACCTCGCTGTGAGCCTTGCCCTCAAGACGTTGGCAATCAAAGGAATGATCACCACAGATCTATGGCCGGACGATCGTGACGGAGAATCCTACGCTGGTGTGATGAAAATTGCCCTAATTGCACGCAAAATATTCCTCCGGGAAATGTTACGTCCGAAAAATCTTCATGGAGAATTTGGAAGAGTTCGGTCGATATACCCGGATTTTCGATTGGAACTAGGGTATGCGTATAATTTCAACCTTTCTTGGACTGGAGACTTCCGTTCCGTCCTGGGCGTCCGGGCGCCTGTGGCTGCCGAGGCTTGGATTGCACAAGCTTTCGCGGCCAAAGGAAATCGCAGGCGACTGGATATGGATCGTCGACCATACCGCGCGGCTCGGCAGCGAAAAATGCTTGGCGGTCCTCGGTATCCGGCGGAAAAACCTGCCGAAGGCGGAACTTCGCTTCAGGCACGAGGACCTCGAGCCGATCGGTCCGATACCCGCGAGGAAATCCAACGGGGAAATCGTCTTCGGGCAGCTTGAGGACTGCGTCGAAAAAACGGGCGTGCCCAGGCAGATCGTTTGCGACCGCGGCCCCGACGTGAAGTCCGGCACCGGGAAGTTTTGCCTGAAGTATGGGACGATTGGCGCGCACGACACGAAGCACAAGGGTGCCGCCGTTCTCGAGCGGGAACCGAAAGACGATCCGGACTGGACGGAATTCGTCGGCAAGGCCGCCAAGCCTGGAAACCGGAAAGAGGGTCCGGCAGACGGAGCTTTCGCGCATGGCCTCGCCGAACTGGAGAAGCAAAGCGCGATACATGAACGCGGGGGAACTCGTCCGCCGGGGCGCGGACGTCGTTTGCCGCCTGGAGATCGAAAAGGCGAAAAAGGGAAAGGAGGATTTCGAAGAGACCGACATGTGCGCGAAATTCGGCTGGATATTCGAATTTCGGGACGATTTGTCGGACTGGAAGAGCCTTGTCGAAATCGTGGAGGGCGCGAACGCCTTCGCGGGCTTCGTCGGATTGTACAGGGGCATGCGCGAGGATCTGGAGGACTGGTTGTCGGAGTTGCCGGAAAGCCTCCGGTTCGGGCATGTAAAGGACGAGCTGCGGAGTTCGTGCGGGAGGAGCAGGAAAAGGTCGGAGAAGGCGAAACTTATTTTGGAGGCAGCGAGACAGTCGAATCCGTAATCGGAAAATACAAGCGTTCGCAAAACGAACAGGTATAGGGAGGCTTCGCCGGAACGATCCTCGGTCTCGCCGCGGCGGTTTCCGACTTCGGCACGGACACGATAAGCGCCGCGACCGAGTCGATCCCGACAAAAGAGGTGCGGAAATGGGCGAGCGATAAAATCGGAAAATCCGTGTATTCTAAAGGTAAAGAATTCCGTAAGATAGTCAGATCGCAGGAACAAAAGCCGGCGGAAAATTTATGCACAGTTTGGGGGGATTTTCATCACCCCAGTTTCACACCATAATCGTGAAGATTTCGAAAATCGGGTAACTGATTCTTTCATTTTAATTGCAGACAGAAGAACATTTTTCCCGCCAGGACCAAACACACCTTCCAATTTGCTCGTCTTCGGGCGATAACGCCTTGACCCATGCCCTAACTCTTGGGGAATCCCGATTCGAAAAAAAAAACAGTGCAGGACGTCCGCAAACCCTCCGTCCGACAGGCAAAGAAATTTCAAAGAAGGGACAGGGAAGGGACAAAATCCGAAAGGGACAAAAAAAGGGTTTCGGTTGAAAACGCCGAAACCCTGTATTTATCGAGTGCCGGAGGTCGGAATCGAACCGACACGGACGCAAGGTCCGGGGGATTTTGAGTCCCCTGCGTCTACCTGTTTCACCACTCCGGCAAAAAAATTACGGCTTTTATGTCAAAAAAAGCGGGAATTGTCAATGCTTTTCAAAGTTTCCGACATTTAATTTTTCTCGAGTGCCGCGAATATCTCGGCGGCCGCGATTCTACCTTCCCTCAGGACGCGGGGCGTCGAACCCGTCGCATCGACAACGGTCGATCCCACGCCTCCCGTTAGAGGCCCCGCATCCAAAACCGCGTCGATTTCCCCGAGAAGGTCGGGAGGCAAGTTTCGGATGTCCGAACATCCGGGGCGGCCTGACAGGTTGGCGCTGGTGGCGGTTATCGGGTTCTTGCAGGCCTTGGTCAAGGCCAAAGCGACAGGATGGGCCGGGAGTCTGACGCCGATTTTTCCGGTCCCGCCCGTGAGAGCCTCGGGAAGAAAGGGGAGGGCGGGAAACAGAATCGTAACTTTTCCTGGCCAGAACTTTTCCATAAGCACGCGGGCCTTCGGACCGATTTCCGCCACGATTTTCCCGAGCGCGTCTTCGCTTTCGATCAGCACGAGGATCGGCTTTATCTCCGGTCGCTTTTTTACGCGGTAGATTCTTTCGACGGCCGCTGGGTCTAGAGAGTTCGCCGCCAAGCCGTAGAGGCAATTGGTGGGAAACACGACTACCCCTCCGCGCTCGACGGTTTCGGCGTTTTCTTTTACGATCTTCTGGTCCGGGGCGACCGGATCGATTTTCACGATTTTATTCTTGCGATTCAATTTTTTGCGCCTTTAATTCCACCTGGTGCGCAAGTTCTTGCTTGTACGCGAGAAGTTTCTTCTGAAGTTCCATGTCTGAAAGGGCCAGGATTTGCAATGCTAAAATCCCCGCGTTCCTGGCGCCTGATTTTCCGATGGAAACGGTGGCGACTGGGATGCCGGGCGGCATTTGAACGGTGGACAACAAGGAGTCCAAACCTTGGAGGCAGGACGAATCGATCGGCACGCCGATCGTCGGCAGGATTGTATATCCCGCCATTGCCCCCGCCAAGTGCGCTGCATGTCCCGCGCCCGCGATGATGACTTTGATTCCGCGTTCCATCGCGGATTTGGCGAATTTTGCGGCCCTTTCGGGGCTTCGATGGGCGGATGCCACGGTCATTTCGTAGGCCACGCCGAAATTCTTCAGGACGAGAGCGGCTTCCCGCATGATCCCCAAGTCGGAATCGCTGCCCATTACAATACCTACCAACGGTTGTTTCGATGCCATATTGTTTCCCCCTTTTTTTATTCGTTCGTAAGCTTATCGCCGCTTTCCAGACCGATACGTTCCGCCATTTTTTCGAGGAGGCTTTTCTTTATCCCGCCGAGCGTCGCCTGGTCGATCGCTGACCCTTTCATCCCTCCGTTAAGCGCGATTTCGGACAAGTAGGCGGTCCCGTCTTTCAGAATCATAAGGTCGATGTGCGCGTAGGGGAACCTCCCTCTTTCCATCAGAAGGCGGCACAACCGGATTTGCTTTTCGCTCAATTGAAAGGGCCTGCTGTGTCCGCCCGCGGCAAGATTGCATCTGAAATTGAACTGGTTTTCTCGAGTGTAGGCCTCGATGTAATCCCCGGCCACTATAGCCCGGACATCGACGAAATCGGTCATAAAAGGTTGAAGGACGAAAGGGTACGACGAATCTTCCAAACCGAGGATGCTGTAAAGATTTTCAATGTTGTCCCAAAGGCGGACGCCGTGTCCGCAGTGCTTGTGATCGACTTTGGTGACGACCTTGCCCACGCCTTTGCTGTTGTAATGGCTGATGGATTCGAGAAGTTCGATTCGCCGCGACACCACGCGAGTCAGAGGATGCGTCCACTGGGCGAACATGTGCGCCTGAGTCGTCTTGGAGCGGGACAAGGTCTGTGCAAGACAGGAGGGGAGGACATGGACGCCCTTTTCCATGAGATCGATCATTACGGACTGCTGAAGATGCCCGTTTGGCACGGATCCTACGTAAACGTCGCCGGGTCCGAGTTTTTCGTATTCCGATTTGAGTTCTCCCGGGCCTCTCGCAATCATCTGCGAACTCCTCGGCGCCGGTGCTCCTCGATTCCGAGTTCTATAAGACGGTCCAGCAATTGGTCGAAGGACATCCCATGTGCCTTGGCCGCCTGGGGCAAAAGGCTGGTGGGAGTCATGCCGGGTATGGTGTTGGTTTCCAGAACGAAAATCCGGTTGTCCTTGCCCAATATCATGTCGGTCCTGCTGTAGCCCTTGCAGAAAAGGGCGCGGTGAGCTTTTACCGCGCAGTCCTGAACTCTGGCGGTTTGGTTCTCGTCGATTCTGGCGGGACAAATCTCCTCCGTAGCGCCTGGCTGATATTTAGCCTGGTAATCGAAGAAGGAATAACCTTCTCCGGGGAGGATTTCGATCAAGGGAAGCGGTTCGAGTTTTTCGTTGCCGATCACGCCCCCGGTGATTTCGACACCTTCGATGTATTTTTCGACGAATACGGACGAATCGTATTCGAAAGCTTTGTTAATGGCGGCGGGGAAATCCTTTCCGTTTCCGACCACGCTCATTCCAATGCTGGAACCGCCTTCAACGGGTTTTACCACTACGGGAAATCCGAGCCTCGCCTCGCATTCGTCCGCGGAAATGCCGTCGGGACCGTTCAGGACCAAATAAGGAGGTACGAGAAGTCCAGCCTGTTCATAAAGATTTTTGGAGGCCAACTTGTTCATGGCGGCGGAGCTTCCAAGGACTCCGGAGCCTTGGTAGGGGATGTCCAGCAAATCCAGGAAACCCTGCACAGTCCCGTCCTCGCCGTAGGGGCCATGCAAGATCACGAGGGCCGCGTCGATATTTGCGGCGTTCGCAACGAGTTTTGGAAGATCGTATTTTGGATCGTACTTGACCACGTTGTATTTGTTCTTGTCCAAAGCTGCATAAACTTGGTTTCCGCTGTTTATTGACACGTCTCTTTCGGAAGAAATGCCGCCCATGAGCAGGGCGATAGTCATTTTTTTCATAATTGCGTAGCCTCCTGGAGGATCGACGCGGGCCGAAGCGAATTTCGGGTTTCGAAAAACCCAATATCCGATGTATGCCTGCGAAACGAGGGTTTGAATTTGTCGTTTTAGAAAGATCCATCGGGACTGAAAATCTGCTTTTTCGCCTGGTTGTATTCTTCCAGTGTAATAAGATCGTTTTCGAGCAGGCGCACCAATTCGTTGAGTTCCTTGAGGCGCACGGACTCGGGGTCTTCGAGGCGTCTTGCTTCTCCCACAAATCCGGCGTGATGCTCAAGGAGCGGTTGTTCCGGCTTTCCGACTTTCAGGGAAGCAAGTCCGCCGAGAAAGCTAAGTTCCACTTCCCGGCCTTTGAACACGGGGGAATTCATCATTTCCCCAAGGGTTTTGCCCTCGTTTTTCATTTTCCTGTAAAATCGGTACATCGAGAAGACAATAAGGGCGGAGCCGCCCAGGAAGATCCAGAGCATGTAGTTCACTACGCCCCTGAAGAACAATATAAGCAGGCCGAGGCCCGCTAGAAGCAGAACGTGAAGAACGAGGATGAAGTATGCGATAAAGACGCTTTTTAGCAAACCGCCGTTTTCTTTGACGCTGTTAAGATTCATATTGGTTGGTTTCCAATCCTGATTTTTCTGTCATTTCCTTTTGGAAGGCCCGAATCGTTCGACAAGATTCGCCATGTATTTTTCGGGCATTTCGAATTCGATTCTGCCATTGCGAGCGGCGTTGAGTTTCATGATCAACAAGTTGAGCTTTTTCATCACCTTGTATTTTTCGGCCGTATCCTCCATGCCCGCAAGGAGATCCTCGGTCCTGACGATTTCTTTCTTGAGTTCTATCTCCGGAGGGAGGCAATTGGCGTTTTTCAATATTTTGTATGCAAGCCGGAGTTCTTCGGGTACTCCGGCCATTTCGTCGAGCCGCAGGGGCTTTCCCGCCCCCTCTAGGTTGTCGAACTCGCCGTTTTTCTGGGCGATCAGGATTCGTTCCTCGACAATTTTGTCAAACCCTGGAAACATTGAATTCTTCCAAATCCTCTGAATAAAGGTTTCCGTGGACGAGGGATTATAATATATCCATCGGTTCCATTGCAAGATCAAAAAGGCCATGGATATAGTATATATTCTGCGTCTTTGACGGGCAAGACTTCGCCTGTCCCAAAATGAAAAAAGCCCCCGCCATTTGTACGAATTGCGGGGGCTTGGAGTTTCTGGTGGCGATGCAGGGATTCGAACCCCGGACACTGCGGATATGAGCCGCATGCTCTAACCGGCTGAGCTACATCGCCTAAATTGTCGATCTTAGAGAGCGGTTTTCGATTCGTTCTCTCGTCGAACAAGCGGCGTTTTTAACAGAAGTTTGATCGCAAGTCAAGCCAAAACCGACAATTAATTTATTTTGCCGGCGAGGAACTTTCGACCGAAACAGTGTATTCCTCGAGTTGGTCCGGCAAATTGAAGAACACGATCATGAACGGCACGGCTTGGCCGGGCTTTATGTTCGCAGTCGAGTTGTTTTGGCCGGAGCCATCGTTCAGCCGCTTTGCGATGGTATCGGCGTCGAGGGCGCCCAGCTCCATTTCCGCAATCACATTGCCAGCGTAGACCATTTGGCTTTGAACCAGTTTTTTTCCCGGCTGGAACAATTTTCCAGAAATCTTTATTAAACTTCTCGGTTCAGGGTATTCGTTCTTCACTTTGCCGGTGATGGCGAACAACTTGCCGGCGGTATTGCTATCGACGAACTTGCTGTCCAAATCGAACGCGATGATATTAAGATTGCCGGGGTCGGGGGAAGGCGGCTGTTTGTTTCCTATGAACGGAATGTCAACGCCCATGTCTTTGACGAAACCATAGCCGAAATATCCACCCACGCCGATCAAGGCGACGAGGAGAGCGACAACCATCGGTTTGCCGATTTTCTTTTTCTGTTCGGGCGGCGATGGTTTTTCCGGCTCTTCGTCCATTTCATCCATGCCGGGCCTGCCGGTTAATGTAATCGTATCGAAAATTTTCTGAAGCTTTTCCTCGTCCTCGTCCAAATGATAGTCGTCCTGTTCGCGCGTCAATGTTTTCTCGGAGGCGCCTTCGTCGAGATCGAGCTGAAAGTCCTCTTCCGTTTCCGTTCGTTCGACGCTGACTTCCATGGAATCGTCCAATTCCTCGAATTCGAATTCTTCGCCTTCGAGATTCAGCTTGGGCGGTTTGCCCGAACCGTCGTCCGGTTCGAGTTGGAGATCGAAATCCAACTCCAGCTTGTCGTCTGAGGCGGTCTTTTTTGTCGGAGCCTGCTCTTCAAGATCTACCATGTTGTCCAAGTCCGACAAATCGAATTCTTCTTCAGACTTTACCCGCTCTAAATTTTCGTCAACTTCGAAATCGAAATCGTCGGCGAATTTTGATGCTTTTTTTTCTGGAGGCTTCTGAGCGGACTCCATTTCGAGGTCGAAGTCGATGCCGCCGTCCCCGGTCTTTTCTTCGGCCTCCGTCCCGTCCTGGGGTTTGTCCCCTGCCTCGAAGTCGAAGTCGAGGTCGAAGTCGTCGTCAAGGCCCAAGTCGTCAAGCTTCGCTTGAGCGGCTCCTTTGTCGTTAGCGTGGATGTCGAATTCGAGTTCGCCGCCGTCCCCGGTCTTTTGC
>CAZNTU010000207.1:0-9872 GCA_964575975.1 uncultured Desulfobacteraceae bacterium | reverse complement strand
TTCCAGCGCGCCCGCCCGTCCGCGACTATCGCCTTGACGTTGTGCTTTTCGATCCCGAAGGTCGTGGCGAACGAATTCTTGTACAGGCCGCGTCTGTTGTGACGATTTCGCACCAGTTGACGAAAAGGGCGTCGTCGCCGTCCCTCAAGGGCACGTCGTTTACGAATCTGTACGTATGGGCATGGCGGGTTTTGCCCGTCCACTTTTTCTCGACCAGGGTTTCGACGCATCCCATGGCGTCCATTTCGGCGATCCATTCGTACATGGTCTTGTGCGAGTCGGGCTTGCAGACCAGGATGAAATCGAGTCCCTGGTCCTTGATCGCCTGGCATACGGGCTGCTTGCAGTACAGATCGTCGCCCAGGACGGTGGTTCCGAGTCCCTTGAGAAAGGGGCCGTATTGCTTCAACCAACGCTTTGCCGCGGCGTTTTCGCAATCCTGCTTTTCGTGGCCGTCCTGCGGGACGACGAATTCCGGAACCAGCGAAATCGCCCTGTTGCAGGCCGGTTTGACGAACACCGGCGTAATGGCGGAGTGGGAATAGGTTTTCGTTCCGTTTTTATGGTTCGTGACGCCGCAGTTTTCGCAATGGACTTTCTTGGACGAGAAGTACGGCGTGCCGTCCATCGCGCACAGCAGGTTGTTGGCGTAGGAGCGCATGGGGTCGAGCAGCCCCGCCGTCTTCAAGTTAGAAACGACATGGCCAAAAAAGGGAAAGACCGCCGACGGTGGAACCTCGTCCAGGATTTTTCTGATATGATTGTCGCAAGGTATCTTTTTTATGCCGAACAGGGAATCCGCGTTGTCGCGCCCCTTGTTTTTTCTCATCGCGATCTGAAAAGCCAGGAAAGACGGGCTCTGCGTGAAAAACAGGGAAAACGCGCCGAGAGCTATGTCTTCGATGCCGTAGACGAAATTGAGGCCTGTTCGCTTGTCCGGAAACTGGCCGAACGTCGATCGCAGCCGCCGGATCATCTTGTCGAAGGCGAGTTCGTTGATCGATTCCTCGATCGTTTTCTCTATGTCGGTCTCCAAAGGCATGCGCGGCATCGTGTCCGTTTGTCAAAATTTGCACCTCTTCAATGTGCTTTACCAGAAAACCGGACTTTTTCCCACAAAAAAGTGAACGCCTTGGGATTTTTTTGAGAGGAACGCCAAGTCGGCGTGCGCAACATGGATGCATTTTTCAAGTTTGATCAAAATTAGAATTGCTGAGTTATCGCCGTGCGGCTTGATTCCTCCAACGATATTGATTTACACCCCGTCAAAATAGACCGCAAGATAGTTTTCGGAAACCCGGAGAGAATCGAGAAAGTACTAGGAAACTCGCCCGTGAGCAGGAAGATAAACACCGCCTACGTCGAGAGAAGCAACGGAAGCATAAGGCATTTGAACGCCCGATGCAAGATGCAACCGCAAGACTCTCCGATTCTCGAAGCTGAAGGAAAATCATGTGCGTCAGTTGAGACTCAGCCTGGCCTATTATCACTTTTGCAGACCGCACAGAACTCTTACCGGGCGTTTCGGAAGTCCGACCACCCCGTTCATGGCAGGCGGTCTGACGGATCACGTCTGGAGCATGGAAGAGTTGCTAAAGTGCAAAGTCAAAATACAATGCGTCTAATCTGGACCACTACCAAATATTTCACCTGCGCGCGGCCCGACGCCACCGGGCTGACCGCCTCCGCCTCGTCGATCTTCAATAGGATTTCCTCCGCGTCCTTGAGCGCGAGGCTCTCCCCGGGCTGCTTTCTCACGCCGCCCATCCGTTCTCCTCCCGAACGGACGATCAGCAGGTTGGAGCCCATGGCCGTGATGCGCCGGATCACTTTCCTTGCATAAAAGCATGTCAAGAAAAATCCTTTTGTTGTTTTCGTACGAATGAAAAAACGATTGACAAGAATCCAGAAAGCTGATACTAAGCCCGATCTTAAAGTTGTGAGGCAAGCCGATCTCCGGATATCTCTGAAAAACGTTGCGGTTGAAATCGCTCCCAAAGGAAATTCGGCGTAAGAAAATAATTGCCGCCCGATGCGGGCGGAAAAAAATAAATCGAATTATAAAAGCCACGAAGGTTCTACGGTATCTTGAAAAGGTTACCCAGCTTCGCGGCTTTTTTTTTGGGCGAAAAAGGGAGGGGGGAGGTGGTCGATTAATCCATAGGAAAATCAAAAAAACGGGAGGGAAAGCAGCCGTCATCCAGCCACGGTTTTAGGGCTGCTTTCCCATTGAAGCCCCGGCTTGGCAGGCTTCGACTATGTTTATACATAGCCGGTGTTCCTTTGTCAATTCTCTCCTGCTTTATCCCGCCGGGACATGAGTTTTCTCACTTAAATCAAAAGAAAAGAATTTCGGGAGACGACAAATGAAAAAAACAGAGAATGTATCGAAAGTATTTGGGTTCGCCGCAGCGTTGCTGTTCGTGCTGTTCGCGATACCCGCCAGCGCGCATTTCATGTGGATCAACGCGGGGAATTATGCTCCGGCGGCAGATTCGGATGCGACCATCAACATTGGATATGGCCACAGTTTCGGCAATCCAGTGGGAAATGTCCTTCTTGATCTGGAAAAACTGGATGAAATCTATATGCTCGATCCGGGCGGCGCAAAACTCGAAGTCAAACCGGCCAATGCGACCGATTTCAAAACGGAAGGCCCTATGAAGAACGAAGGCACTTATCTCGTAGTGGGGAAAAAAAAGGAAGAATTTTCCTCCAAAACCACCGACGGATACAAATACCAGTCCAAGAAAGAGCTTAAGAACGTCATCCAATGCAACTATTCCGGCGGTTACGTCAAAGCCATCGTAAACGCCGGAATGGGCGGAGGAGACGCGTTTTCGAAACCCGCAGGCCATACCCTCGAAATCGTTCCTCTTACGGACCCCGCCAATCTGAAACAGGGAGATTATATATCCCTGAAAGTCCTGTATAAAGGGGAACCCCTGCGGGCCGACGTTTTTGCGACTTATGCAGGTTTTTCCACGGAAGGAGCATGGGCGTACACAACAGGTACGAACAAGGACGGGGTCTCCCGCGTAAAAATATTGGTACCCGGCGTCTGGTTGATAAAGGTAGGCCATAAGGAATCCTTCCCGGATCCCAAGGAATGCGATCAGTATTCGTTCACTTCCACCCTGACATTCGAAGTGAAATAGCCCCGCAATCCTGGCGTATTCACGTCATGGTAGCATCCTTAACGGGGGCGGGGCCATCCCGCCCCCCATCGACCGGAGAAAGGAAACTTTGTATGACTCGCTGGAAAACAATCCTGGTTTTGCTATTTTTATCCATGCTGTCTTGTATGGCTTCGGCAGAGGATATGGAAAAGAGCAAGGAACGTGTAGAGCAATCGGAGAATGTCAAGGAACAGAAAACTTTTACTCTTGAAGATGTAGTGGTTACCTCGGAAAAGGAAGACGCCGCCGAAGTCCCGGCTGCCGCCAGGGTGCCTGCAGTGGTGGAATCGACCACAAAGTATGATTTGGAAAAGATAACGGTCCTTACTACCGATGACGCCCTTCGATACAATCCGGGAATGTACATAAGAAAACTTTATCCCGGTGGCTCCGTTCCTTTGAGCATAAGAGGCACGCATCCGTTTGTGCCCAGGACCTTAGTCCTTTCCGATGGTGTTCTCTTGAGCGATTATACAAGTTCCGGCAGGACCAGATGGTCCCAGATAGCACCCGAAGAAATTGAGAGGATTGATGTTGTTTACGGCCCGTATTCGGCAATGTACAGTGGTCATTCGTTAGGGGGCGCGGCGTTGATCACCACAAGCTTTCCTGAAGAACGATCCATCGTTGCCAAATCCTCGTACATGTATCAAAATTTTAAAGCCTATGAAACCGACTATGACCTTGAGGGAAATACAGCCCACTTTTCTTTCGGCGAAAATTACGGAAATTTCCGGTTGTTCACTCTGATCGAAAGGTTGGAAAACGAAGCGCAGCCGACTACATTCAACACATTGCTGGCGCAGGACGGCAAAGCTCCAACCGGCAATCCTGTGACGGGATACGATACGGATCGGGATTTCGAGGGTAGAACGCGATATATTATCGGAGACAGGGGGGTGAGGGATGTCACCGACACCACGTTCAAGGCGAAGCTCGGTTACGATTTTGACAGCTACACCCAAATCAACTGCCAGTGGACGCACTGGTGGGACTACCAGGATGTCGAAAATGTGGATTCCTATTTAACGGACGCTTCAGGGAACAAGGTATATAGCGGCAGTGTTGATATCGACGGGCTGAATTACTACATCAGCCCGTCGAATTTTCCCTTTGTCAAGCAGAAATACGAAGGGGATATTTACGCACTGAATTTCAAAAGAGAACCCGTAACCGGACTCAATATCTGGACCACCGCCAGCTTTAACGATAACTGGAAAAACCTCAGCAAGCAATCAACCGGAACCCCGCCGGATTCAAAACATGGTGGTCCCGGAAGTGTTTCCGATTCAGAAACCGGTTGGTATACTTTCGACTTCAAGTCTTCCTATCTGCCTTCGGAAATTTCCGCTTTCGGAAAGCACACATTGACCGCCGGGTATCATTTTGATCACTACTTTACCGAAGGGGAAACCTGGAATGCGTCTGACTGGAAAAGAGAGGTTTTAACAACCTTGAATGCCGGTTCCGAAGGAAAAACCCGCACTCATGCCATGTTTCTCCAGGATGAGTGGGATGTTACGGAAAAAATCATGCTGTATTTCGGCGGTCGTCATGAATGGTGGCGGGGATATGACGGGAGCAGTTCCCGGGATGTCGCCGGATCGATTAAAAAGGTGGATTTAAAGGATAGGGAGGAAAACCGCTTTTCGCCCAAATTTGCGGTCGGCTACAGTCCAGATCAGGATTGGGGGTTTCGGCTTTCTCTTGCCAAGGCATACCGGTTCCCTAGTATAAATGAGCTTTTTTATGCGAGTATCGATAGTTCGGGAATCGTGACCAGAACGAATCCCGATTTGAAATCCGAGAAAATATTCGCGAAAGATTTTACCGTCAGCAGAAAACTCGGTGAAGGCGGAGAGGCAAGGCTCAGCTTTTTTGAAAATTACACGGAAGATACCATTTTCAGTCAGACAGATGTCTATAAAAACGAAACATATTATCAAAACATAGATGAAGTCCGCACCCGAGGAATCGAATTGCAGGCGGAGAAAAAAGGATTGTTTCTCGATACATTGGATGCGATGTTCAACATTGCCTACATGAAGGCAAAGACGCTGAAAAATGAAAATTTCCCGGATTCCGAAGGAAAAATATTTCCCCGTGCCCCCGAATGGACCGCTAAAGCAGTTGTCAGTTATTATCCCACTGAAAAACTGAATCTGACACTCGCCGGAAGATACTCGAGCAAGCCTTGGAATACACTGGATAACGTGGATGATCGGGGGGGATACGGAGCCAATGACGATTATTTGTTTCTTGATGCTAAAATTTCCTACAAGCTACTCGAGCAGGTTACCATGTCATTATCTGTGGACAACCTGACAGATGAACTTGCGTACATGTTCCATCCTTATGCAAGACGTATGGTGATTGCCGAGCTGAAGTGGGATTATTGAATCTTCGTAAACGGCGCCAAGGAAAATGCAAAGATATGTCCTCACGGTTCCAGGCATAGTTGAAATGCAACGTCGCAAAAAAAATGTTGATTTTCGGAAAAGAACGCGGTAAATGACGAGCCTTGAAACAATAAAGCGCATTTCGGCAGAAGCCGTCAATTGCCAAATATAATAAAACGTCGATGCCCCTATGATCGGTTCGCGTTGCAGCGCGTAGGCGAACAAGGGCATAAAAACATGAAACCGAAAGCCACGAAGGTTTGGATTCCCCGCACGGGAAACAATATTCGTGGCTTTTTTTTTGGCCGCAAAGGATAATGAGGTGAATCGGAGTGAGAAAATGCGAAAACGAAATATACTGAAAATTTCGGAGGCAGTATTTTGCTTGATTGCGACGACGATGTTTTGCGGCACGACAGTCGCGCAGCAGTTCGCCGGCCAGGTGAAAAAGCCGATAGACGAGTCCATTTCGATTCGCCAGGAGGCGCAGAGGGAAACCGAGAAATGGAGCGAGGAAAAAAGCGCGCTGGAATCGGAATTCGACAACCTCTCGGAATCCAAGGAAAGGCTGTCCGCCGAGGTCGTGCAATTGACGGAGCGGGTCTCGTCGATGGAACAAAGCGTCGAGTCCTTGAACCGACAGATCCGCTCCATGGAGAAGATCTCGGAAGACTTGGCCCCCTTTCTGGAAAAGGTCTACGGGAAATTGGCTGCCTTGATCGAAGAGCCTCCGCGGTTTCTCGTCGGAGAGAGGACTGCGCGGCTGGAGAGCTTGAGGCAAGCCATGGACGATTCGGGCGTGGCCATGGGCGAAAAGTTTCGGAAGGTCATGGAGGCTTTGTTTATGGAAGCGGAGTATGGAAATACGGTGGAGACCTGTCAGGACAAAATCCGGATAGGTCAGGAGGAGGTGTTGGCCACGGTTTTCCGGCTGGGGACCATGGCCCTGTTTTTCGAAACGTTGGATCGGCAGCGGGCGGGGTATTTCGACCTGTCGGAAAACCAGTGGGCGCCGCTGCCCGCGAACGCCAACCGCGATATTCGCGCCGCAGTGGAGATCGCGTCGAAAATGCGTCCCGCCGAAATCGTGTCTTTGCCCTTGGGGAGGATAGTGGTCGAATGAAAATCGCAATGATCGTGTCGGGATTGTTCGCGTGTTTGTTGTTCGGTTCGTGGGCCGAGGCGCAAGCCGCCGACCAGCGCGCCATGAGCATGGAGGCGGAGGCGAAAAAGCGGCTGATGATGGAAAAGGCCGAGGCGGAAAAGGCCGAAGCCAGGAAGGAAAGCCAGGAAACCCTTCGCAGAATAAAAGGCGACAAGGACGCGTTGACTTCCGCCGTACGGGAACTGAAAGCCGAAACCGGCGCGTTGGAAAAAAGGCGCGCCGCGCTGGAAGAGCGCCTGGCCGAACTCGGGAAAAGAGAAAAGGAGCTTTCCTCGAAAGTCGGAGAAATGGATTCGGAAATACGGGAACTGGTGGGCTTCGTGCGGGTACACGCGTCGGAGTTGGAGGGTCTTTTCAAGCAAAGTCCTCAAAGCGCGCTTTTCCCAGAACGAACGAGGTTCGCGGACGATATCCGCGAGGAGAAAAAATTCCCGGACATGGCGGACATCGAGAAGATGGCCGAGCTTTTGTTCGACGAAATCCGAATGTCCGGGGATGTAAGGCTCCTAAAAGGAACCATCGTCGACAGGAACGGCTCCGAAGTCGAGGCCGAAATCCTGATGCTGGGGAATTTCACGGCGGCGTATCGGTCCGGAGGCGAAGTCGGATTTCTGATGTATTCGGACGTCGGCAAACGGTTTTTCGCGCTTTCGAAGCTTCCGGCCAGGAGAGTCCAAAGCCGGCTGGAGGACTACATGGACGGGGAGTCCGACACGGCCCCCGTCGACATATCGAGGGGCGGCGCCTTGCGCCAGCTGGCCCACGAACTGACCCTCTACGAACAGATCCCGAAGGGCGGCCCCATCGTATGGCCCATACTGGCGGTCTTCGGACTCGGGGTTCTCATCGTCCTGGAGCGTCTCTTCTTTCTCTTCAGACATGGAACCGACGCCGACAAGTTCATGAAACGCCTGGCGGAGCATATTTCCGCGGGGCGCTGGGAGGATTGCGGAGCCGAGTGCCGCGATATGAAGAGCAAGGCCGTTCCCCGAGTGATCATGGCGGGTCTGGAGGCCAGGAACATGGAACGTTGCGACATGGAAAACGCCCTTCAGGAGAGCATTTTGAGGGAGATTCCTCGCCTGGAGAGGTTTTTGTCCACCCTCGGCGTGCTGGCGGGCATCGCGCCTCTTTTGGGCCTGTTGGGTACGGTGGCGGGCATGATCAATACGTTTCACGTCATCACCTATTTCGGGACCGGAGACCCGCGCATGATGTCGGGCGGCATTTCGGAAGCCCTCGTGACCACGATGCTGGGGCTTTCCGCCGCAATCCCCCTGATGCTGTGCCACACGCTTCTGACCAGAAGAGTGGACACTCTCGTCTCCCAAATGGAGGAAAAGGGGGTGGCGTTCGTCAATACCGTCTTCGCGCGCAGGAGTTGCGAGGTTCGCGCGGAGGCGAATTAGGTATTAGGGAATTAGGTATTAGGTATTAGCGGTTAGCTTGACATCGTAAACATAAGCCGCAACCAATTGAAATATTTCGACCTGTGAGGTCGGGCCGCACAGGTTGATAAATTCGGCATGTTACCCGTTAAGTTTACAATGTCAAACTAACCGCTAACAGCTAACCGCTAACGGCTAACGGCTAACCGCTAACGGCTAACCGCTTTCAACAAGGACGACCAACGTATGGAAATACACATGATAGAAGGATTTCTCTCCGAACAGTATCGCGTTTTCGAGGAATACATATCGGCGGGCGGGGTCGTGATGATACCGCTGTTGGCGGTTTCCACCGTGATGTGGATACTGATCGTGAACCGCTTGCTGTTTTTTCGGCGGCTGTACCGGAAGAACATGGACCGGGAGCGGGCGGCAAGGTACGTCCTGGAGGGCGAGATTCCCGACCCCAAGGACTACAGGGGCCTTGTGGCCATGCTGGTGACCGAGTTTCAAATGCGCCGCACGGGGGATGCCGAGCTGGACCGTCCGATCCTGAACGAGACCGTCATGGCGGTGGTCTCCAACCTGGACCGGCATTTGGCGACGATAGGCGTTCTGGCGAAGGCTTCACCTCTGTTGGGCCTTTTGGGGACGGTGACGGGAATGATCGCGACGTTCGATATCATCAGCGTGTTCGGCGCCGGCAACGCTCGCGCCATGGCCGCCGGCATCTCCGAGGCCCTCGTCACCACGCAGACCGGCCTGCTGATCGCCATACCAGGCCTTTACGCATACAATTGGCTCTCCAGGAGGGCGGAAAACCTCAAACGGCGGGCGGCTTCCGTTGGAATGTATTTGAGCGGACGCCTGGCCCGGGAAAACGGAGCGTAGAAAATGCTGAACATCACAGGATCGCGAAAAGGCAGGCGACAGCTTTTGGACATCAACATGGCCCCGTTGATCGACATGGTGTTCATCCTGCTGATTTTTTTTCTGGTGACCACCAGTTTCGTGAAGGAAAGCGGGATCGAGGTGAACCGGCCGACTGCGGCGACCACGGAGTCCATGCCGAACGCCGGAATCATGATCGGAGTGGACAAGGACGACAGGATTTTCATGGAAAAGAGGGAGATAAACTTGCAGGCCGTGCGCGCCAACGTGGAGAGAGCCTTGGCGGAAAACCCGAAAAGCACGGTCGTGATCGTGGCCGACCGGCAAAGCCGCACCGGGGTCGCCATCGAGATCATGGACGCCTGCCGCCTGGCCGGGGCCCCGTCCGTTTCCATAGCCGCCAGTCTTCCCTCGGGGGAGAATTGACCATGTACGCGAGCATGCACGCGCAGCCTGTGCGCAAGCCTTTTCAATGGCTTAAGACCGGCGCTATGTGGACATTCTCCGTCGTGTTCGCGATCCTGTTGAACCTCGCGCTGTTCAGCCTCATGCCCCGCTTGGTTCAAACCAGGCCGGGAGGAATGGAAGAATACGAAAAACCGAGCGCCGTGGAGTTCGTGAGGTTGAAAAAAAAGGAAACTCCCCCGGAGGAAAAGAAGAAAAAGGAAATTCCGGAAAAAAGGTTGAAGAACGAACTCGATCCGATCAAAAGGGATATTTCGCGGCCCCGCGCCAATATCGACAAAATGCCAATCCCATACGAATTGAACGCGCGTCTGCCGGCGGGCGCAATACAACTGCCGGCCTTGGACATGAAAACAATGGCCGTGTACAGCCCTCCGACGAAAGA
>CAZNTU010000206.1:0-9961 GCA_964575975.1 uncultured Desulfobacteraceae bacterium | reverse complement strand
CCAATAACCAATAACCAATAACCAATCAACCAATAACCAATAACCAATAACCAATCAACCAATAACCAATTCGCATTGCCCATAGAGAATCGCATGAAACATCAAGTGCCCCACAAGCTTCCCATCGAACGCCTGAACCGGTTCGCATGGCTTTTGGACAACTCGATTCGAATTCCGGGGACCAACCTTCGCATCGGGCTGGATCCCTTGATCGGGCTTGTACCGGGAATCGGAGAGGCGATCGGAGGATTGCTGTCCATGTATATCATTTCGGAGGCCGCGCGCGCGAGACTTCCGGCCTCCATCCTCGCGCGGATGGGGTTCAACGTAGCGCTGGAAGTGCTGATCGGCTCCATCCCGGTCATAGGCGACATTTTCGACATGGCCTGGAAAGCCAATGCGCGAAACACGCGTCTCATAGAGCAATACGCCGCTTCGTCTAAAAAGACGGTCGCGTACAGCAGAGTCATGGTGTTTGCGATCGGCGTTGTTTTGCTGTTCGTCGCGGGGGCGTCGATTTACGTGGGTTTCTTGATTCTCAGGCAGTTATGGATCGCTATCGCCGGATAGTGTAGTCCGGGTCGATGAAACCCGGTTTTTCGGGCATCCTGGTTTTCGTCCGGCGTACTCCGACGATTCATTGGCCTTTGTTCAGCCCCGTTGCTTTTGGGACAGTATATGCGTCGAGGACCCCATGGACGCGGCACGTCCCGAAGCGGACCAGGGAAATCTGCCGACCTTGATTTCAATTCCTTGTTCCCTGGCCTCCTTCTCCATGAGGCCGCACCAGGCCAGCTGCGGAAAGGTGTAGACGACGGCCGGAATGGCCCGGGCATCGAAGGCGGCCGGTTTCTTGGCGATCACCTCGGCGGCGATCTTTCCCTCGTACATGGCCTTGTGCGCCAGCATCGCGCCGCCCACCACGTCGCCGACGGCGAAGATTTTCCCGTCCGCGGTGCGAAGCTTGTCGTCCACCTTTATGTATCCCTTGCCGTCCAGCTCTACTTCGGTGTTCTCGAGACCCAGGTCGCCCGAGGCGGGCTTTCTCCCGACCGCGACCAGCGCCCGGTCGAACTTCCCCTCCTTCTTGCCGACGTCCCCTTCGAAAACTACTTTTACTTCCTTTTCCGTCTCCTCCATTTTCTTCACGCCGGTGTTGCAGTGGATGGAGTCGAACATCCCCGTCAATTCCCTTGTCAGGATATCGACCAGTTCCCTGTCCGCGTGGGGCATCAGCCGGCCGGCCATCTCGACCAGGGTCACCTTGCTCCCCAGGGAGGCGTAGACCGCGCCCAGTTCGACTCCCACGTACCCGCCGCCGACAACCAGGAGACGTTCCGGAACGTCCGCCAGATCGAGCGCGCCGGTGGAACTCATGATCCGTCCGCCTTCCTTGAACTCGGTCCCGGGAAGCGGAACCGGGTACGAACCGGTGGCGACGATCGCGTGCTTGAATTGGATATGAGAGACGTCGGCCTCGCTGTCCAAAAGACGAACCGACGTGGAATCCTCGAAACGCGCCCTTCCCCGGATCAGGTTCACCTGGCGCTTTTCGCAAAGGACTGCAAGGCCGCGCGTCAGCTTTTCGATCCGGTCGTCCTCCAAGGGAATACGGTTTTCCCTCGAGAAGCCGGGGCTTACGACTCCGACTTCCTTGCCTTCGACCTTGCCCCGGGCGCCCTTGCCTGGAATGGAATTGAAGTCCGTCACGGAAGGAATCTTCTCTGCGGATTCCACGATGCCTTTGGCAATTGGGTGTTCCGAGTTCGACTCCACGGCGGCGGCGTATCTCAACAGCTCCTTTTCCTCCATTTTTCCGTTGAACACCAGTACTTCGGTCACGCCGAACTTTCACTTCGTCAGGGTTCCGGTCTTGTCGAAAATGACGGCCTGAAGATTTCGGGCCTTTTCGAATGCGGCCCGGTTTCGTATAAGAAGACCGCGCGAGGCGGATATCGCGGTGGAAACCGCCACTACGAGCGGAACGGCCAGTCCCAGCGCGTGAGGGCAGGTGATGACCATTACGGTGACGGTACGTTCCAGCGCGAACTCGAACTCCCTGTTCATCCCGACCAGCCACACGGCAAGAGTGATCCCCCCGGCTGAAAGAGCGACGATCGTCAGCCAAAAAGCGGCGGAGTTCGCGAGATCCTGGGACCTCGACTTGCTCTTTTGAGCTTCCCTGACAAGATCGACAACCTGCGAAAGGTACGACTCCTTGCCTGTCTTTTGCACTTCGACGATCACGGCGCCTTCCCCGTTGATGGCCCCGCCGATGACCATGTCCCCGACTCCCTTGCCCACCGGCTTGGATTCCCCCGTGATCATCGCCTCGTTGACCGAAGATTCCCCTTCCACGATTTCGCCGTCGGCCGGTATTTTCTCTCCCGGCTTGATCAGAACCTTGTCACCCTGGGCGAGTTCGCTGACGGGAACGTCCCGGACGCTGCCGTCCTCCATCTTCTTGTGGGCCTCGGAGGGCATGAGCTTCGCCAGTTCCTCCAGCGCGCGGGACGCCCCCATGACCGACTTCATCTCGATCCAGTGCCCCAGGAGCATGATGTCGATCAATGTGGCGAGTTCCCAGAAAAACACCTTGCCCTCGACACCGAAGACCACGGAACCGCTGTAGAAATAGGCGACGGAGATGGCCAGTCCGACGAGAGTCATCATGCCCGGATTGCGGGCGCTCAGCTCGTCGTAGATGCCTTTCAGAAACGGATACCCGCCGTAGAAGAAAACCGCCGTCGAAAAGGCGAAATGAACGTACCTGTCGTAAGGAAAGCCGAGGGTTTCCCTCAGCCCGAGAAACCCTTGTATCATAGGGGAAAGGACGAGAATCGGAACGGTCAGGACAAGTGAAACCCAGAATCGCCTTCTGAAGTCCGCCACCATGCGCGCGTGGTGCCGGCCGTGTTCTCCGTGCTCGGACGCCTCGTGGCCGGCGTGTTCCGACTGGCCTTCCTGGATGTCCCCATCCTGGGGAATGCCGTGCTTCTCGTGTCGCTTGTCGCCCTGGTCGCGCGAAGACGCGCGCTTTTCCCGGGCATGCCCGTGTTCGTCCCGCTCCGCCGTTTTCGGCAGCGCCAAATTTTAGACGCCTCCCACAATGCCTCCCCAAAGGCAACCGAGCAGAATCGCCTCGACAAATCCCAGTAGCGCCATCCAGACCGGCAAATTCGGATTTGCAACGGACGAGACGTCCATGCCGGGCAGCAGGCTGTTGTAAAAGACTGCGGCGGTCTCTCCGCCCGCGATGGACAGCACGACCGCGCATCCGAGGTAGAACAGCGAGAACGCCGCTCCGAATGCCATGACGAGGCTTTTCACATGAAGACGCCGGGTATCGCTTATCATTCTCTTCCTAACTCCTAAAACCTAACACCTAACTCCTTACTCTTGAATGATGATGATCATGGACTTCTCCGCGTCCCCCGCGCCCTTCTTCATTTTCATCGCGCGACGTCCATCCTTCGTCGGCATCGATCCGTGATCCATCGACATCGATCCATGGTCCATTTTGCCCGCCATCGTCTTGCACATTCTGCCGTGCATATCCATGGTCTTTTCCATCATTTCCTTGCGCTGGGAAAACATGGTGTTGACGACGTCGGCCATGGCCAGCAGCTTCTGGTCGCCCGAAGCCTGGTTCATGGACTGGATCTTTTGTTCGAGCCGGGCGTTCATTTCCTTCATTTTGGCCGCCATTTCCCGGTGGCGGGCCATCATGCCGTCGCCGGTCGCTTCGCCGGCCGTACTTTCTTTGGTTTCCTGCTCGTTCTCGAAAATATCGGATTCGGATTCGGTTTCGGCCGGAGCTGCGGCCGGAGCCGGGGTTTCCGGATGGTGGGTTTCCTGCTGCGCAAACAGCCAGCCGGGAATAAGGACAATGGCCATACATAGAAAAAGGGAAACCGTTGCGTTTCTCATATTCGCCTCCTTTTCTTTTAGGTTGGCAGTACGCCAAAAAGGGTAAAATAGAAACTTTGACTTATTTTCAAACAATTCGCTTTGAAATCAAATAAGCCGTGAACCGTATTCGGCGCCCCAACAGGCTTTATGAAGCACTGCCGCGGGCGCTGTCAGATTGTCGCGGAAAATGAGGAGTCGTTAGTTTGGGATCATGAGACCAATGTTCAAAATACTCGGGATCGGTCCTGGTGGTCGGAAAGGAATTGGCTTTCGCCCTTGGCATCCTGATGGTCCTGCTCTTTTTTATCATCCCCAAATGGCTGGAAGAGAAGGGTCTTCTTGAAAAGATGACGAAACATAAATGATCGAATCGTACCGTGCATTGCGATGGCCCCCTGCATCTTGAAAGTTTCGAAAATTGGAGCACCTCCGTCGCTTGATTGACAGGCTGTATTTTCAAGAAACAGGGAATCCTCCCGTCGGAGGTCGAGTACTGTTCACGGCTTTGAAGGGAATCGCATCGTCTATTTCGAAGAGCTGCGAACGGCAAAAGGAAACGATATAGCGGTTCCATTGCCCTCGTAGCCGGACATATTCCGAAGCGGAAGAATTCAGGTCGGAAGAGGGTTCTATTCCGAGGGTTCGCATTTCCTCGGCCAGGTCGAAAAAGCGGCGGCGCCATTTTTCGGTTTCTTCTTTGCCGATTTCTCCACCCGGTTTTCGCAACTTTTTCGGCAAAAAATTGTCGGATAAGTGCTCTATCACGTTCATTCCGGCGGTCCATAGTTCATCGACCGCCGCAGAGGGAGCAACTCCTTTGCCTCCGCTTTTTTTCGGCAGAGTTGCCGAAAGGCTCGCCGATTCAATGGCGATCAGAATGATTCGGGGAAGGGCGTACCGGACTTCCCGGAAACGAAAATAATGCAAAACGGGATAAAGATGGTGCGACTCGAAAAGGTCCGACAGTCCCTCCGTAATTCCGGCAAGATGCGCTCGCGTCTCGGAAGACTCCCCGTGCCGGAAAAGAGAGAGCAGGTACCTGGCCGGGTCCCCCGTTCCCGCCGTCTTGTAATGGAGAAAGAGCGCGAAAGTGTTGCGCCTTCTCAGTGCGCTGTATACGGAGACGATATAGGTGATCGCAAGGGTAAAGAAGGAAAAGCCGATCGCGGCTTCCAGAACGGCTATCATCCGCCATAAAGGTGTTGCCGGGGTAAGATTGCCGACTCCCAAAGTGGTGAAGCAGTATCCGCTGTAGTAAAGCGCGGTCCAGGAGCCTTGGTCTGCGGCACCCGAGCTTTTTCGAATTCCCTCGCCCAGCTGGGGCCAGCTGATCAAGGCGAAGCCGCAGACCAGAAGCGCGGCCCACAGGGCGATGATGACAACCAGAAGGACCGGGCCGCAATAAGACAGAGTCGCGTCTCGTTTTTTTCCGAATATAATAGCCGTTCGGCGGAAAATATGCCAGACGATTCGATTCGCATAGGGCGCCAATATACCGGTGCCGCTGCGGGCGTAAAGAATCGACAAGAATACGTCCAATACGCCCAGCAGTATCAAAATCGACCCGGAAACATAGCAGGCGATTTCCATTTTACGACCTTTCACTCCGTTGGTTTGCTATAAACGTTTTTTTATACGATACCCCTCTGAACGATGGAGATCTTGCGGACCGGATCGGTCGGGCCTAAAACCAAGTCTTTAAACCAACTACAAAAGAAAAGCTCTCGATGTCTTCGCCCTCTGCTTCCGCCAGATTTTCCGTTTCGCCGATTTTCCGGTTCCACGAGATTCCGATATAGGACGCGAATTCGCGGCGAATTTCGTAACGCAGCCGGAGACCCAGTTCGACATCGGTAATGCCCTGGCCGACGCCGTATTCCTCGACCTCCTGAACGGCGAGACCGGTCTCGAACCGAGGCTGGAGGATCAGCCTTTGGCTTAGAAGGAGGTCGTATTCGGCTTCCAAGGAAGCCGAGACGTCCCCGTCTTCGCTCAGGTAGGCGGTCGCGTCAATCTCGAACCAAAGGGGCGCGAGACCCTGGACTCCCAGCGCGGCGAACGTACGCTCGGGGTCGGGTTCGAAGTCGTGACGAACTCCTACCTGCACGTCCCAAAAGGGGGCGACGTTGCGGCTGTAAAAAAGCTCGGCTTGGACCTCCTCGAACTCGTCTTCGTCCAGCGAATACTCCCCTTCGCTCTTGAACCAAAGCTTGTTGAAATCCGCGCCTACCCATGCTTGTACATCCCAAAGGAAGGCGGGTTTTCCTTCGCGGGTCTGGTATTCCAGCCGGTCGCCGTTGAACTTGGCGAATATCTCGTCGTCGTGGACGAACTGGACGCCGAAGTTCTCCTGCGGCCCTTCCTGGGCGTCTTCGGCGTATTTGCGGATCCCCTCGCCCGCTTCCGGGTCGTTTTTAACGTCGCGATAATCGGCGGGAAGTTCGCGTTCCCCCGGATCGGTATAGGAACCCTCGTCGGCCATTCCCGCGACCGGCAAAATGAAGAGAAACATAAAAATCGCCACTGTCTTGCAAATCATATTCCGCCTCCTTTTCATGCGACCCGAACGACTTGGGCCATGCCTGCTTCCATGTGGTATAGCAGGTGGCAATGAAAGGCCCAGTCGCCTTTTTCGAGCGGCGTGATCAGAACGGAAAGCACCTCGCCGGGTTTGGTTAGAACGGTGTGTTTGAACGGAAGCTTGTCGGCCCCGTTTTCGAGCTGCATCCACATGCCGTGGATGTGAATGGGATGCTCCATCATGGTGTGGTTGACCAGAAACAGGCGCAGCCTTTCGTTGTGGCGGAAAAGATAGGGGCCGGGATGCTCGGTGAACTTCATGCCGTCGAACGAGAACATGTACCGCTCCATGTTGGCGGTGACGTTGATCGTCATTTCCCTGTCGACGACCTCGGAGTAGGGCTGGGGCTCCACCGAGACCAGGTCGTCGTAGGTCAGAACCCTCCACCCGTCGTCGCCCAGACCGATCCCCGGTTCGTCCAGCCGGTATTTCGGGTTCATGACAACCATCGCGACGCTGGAACTGTTCTTGTCCGGCTTGAAAGGGGCCGGACCGTTCGGGCCGGGTATGCGGGGATCGTGCCGGGTCGATTGTTCGCCGTGCTTCATGTTCATGCTTTCGCCTGTTCCCATGTTCATGTCGCCGCCATGTCCCACACTCGTGTCGTGGCTTGCGCCGAAAATCCGATCGTCCATCATTCCCATGCCGATGTCCTCGAGAGTGCGCACGGGGCGGGGACGAAGTTCCGGCACGGGCGCCTCGAGGCCCGGTTCCGGCGACAGGGTCCCGCAGGTATAGCCGCTGCGGTCCAGCGCCTCGGCGAAAATCGTGAAGGGCCGGTCCTCCTTGGGACGTACCAGCACGTCGTATGTTTCGGCGACCCCCATGCGGAACTCGTTTACGGCCACCGGGCGCACCGCCTTTCCGTCGGCCATGACCACCTCCATGTCCAATCCTGGAATGCGGACGTCGAAGTTGGTCATGGCGGCCGCGTCGATAAACCGCAGACGGACGGTTTCGCCTGGATTGAACAGCGCCGTCCAGTTCATGTCCGGCGAGTGGCCGTTCATTAAATACGTATAGGTGTAGCCCGTCACGTCCGACAAATCGACGGGGCTCATCCGCATCTTGCCCCATGCCACCCGGTCCGCGACCGTTTTCAGAAAGCCGCGCTCCTCGACGTCGTCCATGAAATCCCAAACCGTCCTCCGCTGGAAATTGTAGTAGTGGCCCATAAGGTTGATCTTTCGGAAGATCGTCTCGGGAGCTTCGAAGGACCAGTCCGAAAGCACCACGACGTACTCTCGGTCGTACTCGAACGGTTCGCCGTCCTTGGGATCGATGATCAAGGGACCGTATGTGCCGGTCTGTTCCTGGAAACCCGAGTGGCTGTGGTACCAGTACGTGCCCGCCTGCTTGACTCTGTAGCGGTATTCGTAGGTCTCGCCCGGCTGGATGCCGTCGAAGTTGACTCCCGGCACGCCGTCCATCCGAAAAGGCACCAGCAGCCCGTGCCAATGTATGGAGGCGTGATCGACGTCCATCAATCCGTTGGTGACGTTCAGAGTGACGTCCTCGCCTTCCCGCAGATGGACAAGCGGTCCGGGAACCGACCCGTTGATCGCGGTGGCCGTGTCTTCGCGCCCGTCGATCAGAATCGGCGAATAAGCGATGGTCAGATCGTAACGGTTTTTAAAGCCCGGTCTTTGGAGCCCGGTCGGGGCCGTCCCTGCCCAGGCGGGCAAGGGCAAAGTCCAGTTGACGCCCGCCAGAAACAATCCCGCCCCGGCCGCTTTTAGAAATTTTCTTCTGGTTATGCCGTTTGCAACGTCCATGTTGTTCTCCTTGCATAAGTCGGGTTTCGAGTGGAGCAAGCATCGCCTACCATCGCGCAGTCTTCGACAGGCGGGTATCTCTTCGATTTTTCCCCGCAATTTGAGGGTTCTTCGGTTTGCATGCCTAAATCTTTTGTCGTTTATGGAAGGATGCCGGCATCCTTCCTGGTTCGAGCGGATAGAGAATGTCCTGGAAAATGCGACGTCCTGTTTTCCCGGTTTCCTGCGATTCGACATTTGGATATTCGACAAAGATCGACTAATATCGACAGTGAAACTTAAATTCCGACTGGCAGCAATAAGGCGAAGACTTTAAATTCAATGGCGAAGCTTTGTATCGACAAAAAACGGGAGGCTCCCGGAATTCCATCCAAGCATGGTAATGCTCCTCCCCTTGCCGACGACCCCGTAGGCGCGATCAAACCTATCGTACAGCATTCCCCATCGGATTTTATGGAATCCCCCCCATATATCTCGTCTATTTAATTTGGTAGCATGGAAATGGCTTATCGAACCGCAACCCCAAAAGGATGCAAGATGGCATTTCTATCGGGCTTGTCGGCAAACGACAGGAAAACATGCGGAGGAAACAAATGAGGGCCTCGGAACGAAATAAACACGCCGTGGGCACATTGCGCGCAGCGTCGGCGGCCGTGTTTCGCTCCGAGCCTTTACAATAAGGCAATAAGGTCTGGGGGAGAGGAGGTTGACGCGTGCTACTAAGGTTTGGAGGTGCGAAAACAAGGTTTTTTCCCGGTTCTTTTCCGGAAACCTTATTTTCGCTCTTGAAAACCTTAGTAGCCTCGCCCCTTTTGACGACAACCTTATTGCCTTATTCGACAAAGCGGAACCTGCAACCCACCAGGCGAAACGGGCGTTCCGCATTCGGCAAGAGGGTGGAACGGCAAGCCGCGCCACGAAGGTTCGGATCGCCCGGAAACGGAACGGAATTCGCCGCTTGCCGCCGAAAACGCATAGGAAACCTTTTTTAAGAAAAGGAAAAATTCATGAAAATCATATATTTTTTTCCTGTTTTAACCTGCGCGCTTTTTTTGTTTCTTCTGTCGCCGTCTCTTCTTGCGGAAAAACTTCATCCCCCATGGAAAAAGCCTTCCAAAGGCGGCGTAAATTTTACGGTTGAAGGAATCGACAATGTTCCGGACCTCCACGGTGAAATCGCAAATCCCGATCTGGTGATCTTTTTCGGCGGAAACCAGTTCATGGTGCTTCCCGAGATCATGGAGGCCTTCAAAAAGAAACATCCGCAATATCAAAAAATATTGCCCCTTCCCGAATTTCTGATCAAGCTTCAGGTTCGGCGGGGGTTCGGGGCCATGCCGGCGTTTTCGGAAGAGACCATCGACGATTCCGAACTGGAATCCCTGGCCGCGTACCTGTCGCGACTCCGGCATGCGCCGGAAGATTAGAGGCTTGAAACATGCGACAAAACGAAACTTCTCAATCGTTCAGCCACCGGCGAACCGACGCGGACAGCTCGATCAAATCCGCAGGCTCCCCCGGCAGGGGAAAACTCGACGCCCATACGGTTTTACGTCGTGGTCCGACGCGGCCGTGGGAGCCGCGGATGCGGGAGGCGTCCGCGGCGACCGATCCCGGAGGCCATCCGAAAAAAAGTTCGCACGGATCGAATCCCGGCTTGTTGTGAATATCCACATGCCTCGCGAAATCGGGG
>CAZNTU010000205.1:0-10151 GCA_964575975.1 uncultured Desulfobacteraceae bacterium | reverse complement strand
AGTGATCATTAGAACCTGGCAGACCGCCCACAAGATGAAAGTCCAGCGGGGAAGCCTCCCCGAGGACGTCCCGGGCGTCCACGACAATTTACGGGCCAGGCGCTACGTGGCCAAGTACACGATCAACCCGGCCGTGGGGCACGGCATATCCCACGAGGTGGGATCCATAGAGGTCGGAAAGCTGGCCGACTTGGTACTCTGGAAACCGGCGCTGTTCGGCGTGAAACCGCACTTGGTGATCAAGGGCGGCATGATCGCGGCGGCTCCCATGGGCGACCCCAACGCCTCCATCCCGTCGCCCCAGCCCGTGCATTACCGGCCCATGTTCGGCGCGTTCGGCGGCGCCCGCGCGGCCACGACCATGACCTTTATGTCCCGGGCCGCCGTCGAGGCGGGCGTCCCGGAAAAAATCGGGCTTCGCTCCATGATCGGGACCGTCCGGGGATGCCGGAACGTCGGCAAGAAGGACATGGTCCTGAACGACTGGCTCCCGACAATAGAAGTGGACCCTCAGACCTATATTGTGAAGGCGGACGGGGAACCGCTGGCGTGCGAACCGGCGAAAGTCCTCCCCATGGCCCAGCGATATTTCCTGTTTTAAACATGATTCGATTCGTTAAAAAAATGGCCGGAGAGCAAGAGAGCGACGCCACCCTGACCCTGCCCTGGGAAAAGCGGATCAAGAGCCGCCAGAGGGTCGTTCTAGACGACGGCCGGGAGGCCGGGTTGTTCCTGGAGAGAGGCGCCGTTCTAAGGGAAAACGACCTGATCGTCTCCGAAGACGGATTGGTAGTAAAAATCCGGGCCGCCGAGGAGACGGTGTCCGAGGCCGTCTACGACGACGCCCTCCTCATGGCCCGCATCTGCTACCATCTGGGCAACCGCCACGCGGCGGTCCAGATCGAGAAGGGCGGAATCCGATATCTCCACGACCACGTTCTGGACGGCATGCTCGAAGGTCTGGGACTGAAGGTAACGGTGACGAAAGCCCCCTTCGAACCGGAACCCGGCGCTTTCGGAGGCGGACACCACAGCCATGCATGACAAAACTTTCCTGCCCCGATTGCTTCACTTGGCGAGCCCGTCGCTTCCCACCGGCGCGTTCGCCTACTCCCAGGGACTCGAATGGGCCGTCGAGGCCGGATGGGTCCGCGACGGCTTCGGACTGCGAGATTGGCTGGACGATCTCCTGCGCCATTCCATGGCCCGCGTGGACGTCCCGATCCTGAAACGCATGCACGCCGCCTGCGAATCGCAAAACGAAGCGGAACTGGAAAAATGGTGTTCCCGGCTTCTGGCTCTAAGGGAAACCAGGGAACTGCGGACGGAGGAAAAGGACCGGGGAGCGGCCATGACAAGACTTCTGCAGGGCTTGGCCGTCCCCTTTTCCCGCCGCTGGGAAAACACCCTCGTCGCGTGCCAACTGGCCGGTTTCGCCCTCGCCGCCTGCCAGTGGGGCATCCCCCCGGAGAACGCTGCGACGGGTTACGTGTGGTCGTGGCTGGAAAACCAGGCGGTGGCCTGCATGAAGACCCTCCCCCTGGGCCAGACCGAAGGCCACCGGATTCTATCGGAACTGGCCGCCGCCGTGCCGGAAACCGTGAAACTTGGCCTGCAAGCCGAAGACCGGGAGATCGGGTCGTCCAACCCCGCCCTGGCCGTCGCCTCCAGTCTTCACGAGTCCCAGTATTCGCGGCTATACAGGTCCTGACCCGAATTTTACTTCAATCGATAAGGAAACAGAAAACATGATCGACAAACCTTCCCCCCTCAGAATCGGAGTCGGCGGCCCGGTAGGCTCCGGAAAGACCGCCCTCGTGCAAACCCTCTGCCGAAGAATGCGCGACCGGTTCGAGATCGCCGTCGTAACCAACGACATCTACACCCGCGAGGACGCCGAATTCCTGATCCGAAACGAAACCCTGGCACCGGAGCGCATCGTGGGCGTGGAAACCGGCGGCTGCCCCCACACGGCCATCCGCGAGGACGCCTCCATGAACCTCGCCGCCATCGACGACCTCGTCCGCCGCTTCCCCGCCCTGGACCTCATCCTCGTGGAAAGCGGCGGCGACAACCTGAGCGCCACGTTCAGCCCCGAACTCGCCGACCTCTTCATCTACGTCATCGACGTCTCCGCAGGCGACAAAATCCCCCGCAAGGGCGGCCCCGGAATCACCCGCTCCGACCTCCTCGTCGTCAACAAGATCGACCTGGCCCCCATGGTCGGCGCCTCCTTAAACGTCATGGAATCGGATTCGAAAAGGATGCGCGGGGAAAAGCCGTTCGTGTTCGCCAACCTGAAAACGGGCCATGGGGTGGACGAGATCGTCGCTTTCGTGAAAAAAGAGGGGATGCTGGGAACGGGTCGGCCCCAAGTTGAATCCTCGGTTTAATATGCCTATAAATGATGGCGATACAGTTCTAAAAGCCCGAATACTGGTAAAAAGCAAGGGTTGTTTAGAAAATGACAAGGAAAAAAACTCAAAGATTCGGGAGAAAGACTATGGAGGCCATATCGCTGCCGGAATTCGAAGCCAACTGCCTTTTTTACTTGGAACAAGTGGACAAGAGCGGGGAACCACTGACGTTGCTGAAAAACGGAACTCCTTTCACGCGCATTTTACCTTGCCGACCACAAAAAAAGATCCTTGTTCGGCATGCATAGAGAGAAAATTCAAATCCACGGAGATATCGTTTCCCCCATTGACGACGAATGGGATGCCCTGAAATGATCGTATTGAATAGGCGCCGTCCGGCTACCGAATTTTCATGCCGATCCGGCGGATCGATTTATTGTAGCCACGGCTCGGCGGCTTGATGCAAAATTGATTACCGCCGACCAAAAGATTCTTGCCTGGCCGGGAGAGCTGCGCAGACATTCGGCCGGAGAATAGCAAATCGTTCATGTTTTATCGGGGATGGTCACTTAATTTATTTTTCTTTTTTTAGCGTCACTGATATTTCTTCCGGCGCATAAAAAAAAGATTGACACCGCCTCCAACAGGCATATCCTTGGCGCATCCTCTACAAGCACGATAATGCATGCCGAGACATCTTAAAACCCATCAGGAATTTTTATGAAAAGGAGTTTAAGATGAAAAATATAAAATTTTCACTGATCTTTATTGTGATCGCAATAATGACCGCCGGCCTGGCGGGAGCAAACGATATTTGGAAGGAAACGCCCGACGCTTGGAACGAAAGTTCCTATGTCATTGTTGACAGAATGAGCGCTGCGCCGAGCTTTTCCGGCAATCAACAATCGCAAATCGATATCTGGGCCGAAACGCCCGAACTTCAAGCTCAAGACAGAGTATATGACAATGTTTCCGATTCGGAGCGTCTCCGGACATGCACGGCCAATCCAGAGTTGTACAAGATAACGCCTGATGTAAACAGCCTCGTTCTCGCCGGGAGCTATTTTGAGTCCGTCTGCTATTAAAAGTTTCCGTTCGGGCAGTTCTTGCGATTGACCGGTGAACCTCAAAAGAAAAATTGGCAGGCGGCGACGACCTTTTATAAAAGCTTCGGGCCGTCGCCGGCGATTTCAGTGAATCCGTTACTCGTCAAGATTGTCAATCCACCGGATCGCCTCCGCGTTATTGATTTTTCCAAGATAACAGCACGAAATAAACTCCCGCGACCCTTGCGCTTTTTGGCGGCGGGCGTTAACCCTCGCCTATGTGGATTTTTAGGTTTAGCGCAGGTCATCTTTATTTAACGGCTTCGTTTCCATAAGCAGACAAAAGCCGGCAATGTGTAGCAGGCGCGCTTCCCCGCCACGATCTCCATTGGTTTGGTTCGTCGCTTGGGTTCTTTGTCGATTCGCACGATTTCGAGACTCAAGATTGATGCAAGAATGGTTGATCTGTGTGAGGGGCGGAATATTTCGGCCTTGGCTCGAATCCTTGACCGGCGCCCTATAGGAAAGACTGATCCATACCACCTGCAGACCGAGGTTCCTCATTTCGGGCCGTCGGAATGCTGCCAGCTTTTCCTTCCGTAGAGAATACCCAGCTTGTTCATGCGCTTGCGAAGAGTGCTGGGGTTGATGCTCAAAATCTGTGCCGCCCCGCCCGGTCCGTAAATCTTTCCGCCTGCTTTCTCCAGGGCCCGCCTGATGTACCGTGCGTTCATCTCGTCCAGCGACACGAGAGGATCGTCCCGGCTTTGGCCCTGGCCGACCCTGCCCGGAACCGCCCCGGGAGGAAGCGCTTCGAACGACAGCGGGCCGCCCGCGCGTTGCTGTATGAGAGCCCGCTCGATCGCGTTTTCGAGTTCCCGCACGTTGCCCGGCCAGTCGTAGGCTATCAGCCTGTCGATGGCATCGGCGGCGAGCTTGGGTCTTTCCTTGAGCTTGAGTTCTATGGACTTGCGGTGAATGAAGTGATGCGCCAGGGATGGGATATCCGCCTTTCTCTGCCGTAGAGGCGGGATCATGATGGGGAAGACATTGAGGCGGAACCAGAGGTCCTCCCGAAATTGCCCTGATCCGACCATCTCCTGCAAATTCCTGTGGGTGGCCGATATTATACGGATATCCACAGGGATGGAACTGGTTCCGCCGACGCGCTCGATCTCTTTTCTTTGGAGAACGTGCAGCAATCTCACCTGGGCCTGGGGCGGGAGTTCTCCGATTTCGTCAAGAAAGACGGTGCCCTTGTCGGCCCGCTCGAAGCGCCCCCTCTTCTGGGTGACGGCGCCGGTGAAAGCCACCTTCTCGTGGCCGAAAAGCTCGCTGTCCAGAAGCGTCTCGGGAATTGCGCCGCAGTTCACCTTTATGAACGGCCCGCCCTTGCGCGGGGAAGAACCGTGGATCGCATTGGCGACGAGTTCTTTTCCCGTACCGGTTTCGCCGAGCAGGAGCACGGGACTGTCAAGGGGAGCCACCTGTTCGACCATTCGCATGACCATGCTCAGGCCGAAGTCCGCGCCGACGATTTCGTCTCCCGAAACCGAGCGCGGCTCTTCCCGCAGATACCTGTTGTCGTCGACCAGCATCTGTTTGAACCGGACGAGCTCCTGATGTTCCATGGCATTGGACATGGCAATGGACATCGGTTCGCGGAGCAGTCGAAGCAGTCGGGCATGCTCGCCCGTATATCGATTCACACCGTCCGCCATCAATCCGAGATACCCGAGTTTGTTTCCTTCGAGTTCCAGGGCCATTTGAAGGAAGGAATAGTCCTCTTTTTGCACAAGTCTTTCCAGCACCTCCTTTGGCAGCAGATTCGAATCGGGCTGGTTTACGATCAGGACGTCCCCGTTTCTCAAAGCGGCCGTCCTCTCGCGGCGCCCTTTGTCGGGCAAATGCACGATATGCTCGTAGTTTTCCGGCAGGTCCGCGCCCACATGCGCCACGAATTGCACGGTATTCTCCTCGAGATCCACCATGTGCAGGCCCATCCGCTTCACTGGAATGAAAAGCCCGATGTATTCGTAGCAGCGTTTCAGGGCCGCTTCGATATCGAGGCTGCTGCACAGGCGCAACGTTGCTTCGCGAAAAAAAAGGTTCTCGTCGACATGCATCGTTTTTTTCCCTCTCCTTTCCGCGTTCTTCCAAGGCGTGTCGTCAATTTTTTGGACCATAGCACGCAATCGGACCATAGCGCAACGGATTTCGCCCCATAGGGCGAAATCGTTTTTCCCTACGGGTCGTCGCTTGGCAACGGTTGCAACTTGCAGCATAAACTCGCATGGCACGCATATTGCAAAACCAGGGAAAAACTTAAAGGAGAATCGGTATGAAATGGATCGAAATCATCACGGTACGTTCTATTGTAAAAAAAAACAGGCAATTGATCGACGAACTCTTGCGCCAGCTTATACAGCGAAAGGAATCGGGGCTCCCCGCCTCGATCAGGGTCTATCGCCATCCTTCAGTCGAGACCGATCTGAGTATTCACCTCCTTTGGGAAACGGAGGAGCAATCTCCGGGCAAAAGCCATCTTGGGCAACAGCTGTCATACACGTTGAAGGAGCTGGGGTTCCTCAGTTATTCCATGTGGGTGCAAGCCGCGTCCCTGGGATGACCCTTTGTGTTTAGCTTGCGCTCCCAAGGCTGGTCTGCAGAGAGTGTCTTAGCGCATCAGCCGGCGATGCCTGAAAAAGCATGGCATGGGGCCAACATCGAAATCAGGGAGGAAGTGGGCGCGGAAAACTTCTTCCTGTTCGGGCTCGCGGCCGAGGAAGTATACTCGCTTCGAAAAGGCGGATACCAGCCCATGGAATACTATTCGAGGAACCCGGAGCTTCAGGGGGTAGTCGAGCGTATCGGTTCGGGCGATTTTTCCAACGGCGATCGGGATTTGTTCAAACCTCTGGTCGATTCGCTTCTTTTCCATGACACGTTCATGCTTTTTGCCGATTTTGCGTCCTACGTCGATGCGCAACGTCAGGTCGATGCGGCCTACCGCGACCGGGAAGGTGGACAAGCATGTCTATACTGAACACCGCCCGCATGGGCAAGTTCTCCTCCGACCGCGCGATCCGCGAGTATTGCAGGGACATCTGGAACGTCAAACCAGTCCCTGTCGCTTTGGATTGATTTGCGGGAGCGGCCGATCGGATAGTCAAAAAATTGGAGCATTTGCGCGCGGATAGTGAATGGGAGCGAGGCGAAGGCGCCCCCCTTCCTCGATAAAAACGAAGACTCGATTCATTATGAATTTGGAGCTTGAAGCGAGTCGGGAACAAAATTTGTTTCGAAGGAGTTTTAATTTTGATACAGCACGGTCCTGAACGGAATATCGGCGTCTCCGATGCTCGTTTTTCATACATAATCGATTTTTTCCCCGATCCCTGCTTCGCGATCGACGCGGAAGGGAAGGTAATCGCCTGGAACCGGGGCATGGTTCGCCTTACCGGAATGGAGGCCGCGGATATAGTGGGCAAAGGCGACTTCGAGTACGCGATTCCGTTTTACGGCTTCCGAAGGCCGGTTTTGATCGATCTTGCAATCAATTGGGACGAACATGTCGCGAAAAAATACAAAATTATCAAAAGAGACGATGATAGGCTTGTTTCCGAAATCGAAAACGTGGTGATCGGACAAAAATCCTTCTGTTTTTGGAATACCGCCTCCAAGCTTCGCAACTTGGACGGAGATTGCATCGGGGCCGTCGAAGTCGTGCGAGACGTTTCCGATCTCATGAGAGCCGAATTTATCAATCAACGATACGAATTGTCGAGAAAAGAAAGCGAGGAGAAGTTCTCGAAAGCCTTTTACAACAGTCCAACGCCCATTTTCATCACCGAACTGTCAACGGGCGTCTTCATCGACGTCAACGACGCCTGCTGCCTTCTGACCGGCTATGCTCGCGAGGAGCTGATCGGGCATGCATCCGTTGAACTGGGCGTTCTTTCCGCCGAAAGACGAGACGAAATCGTCAGGTTGGTCGCCGAAGAAGGGCGGATAAAGGACTTTCAGGCGCAGATCGTCGCGAAGACCGGTTTGAAGGACTGCCTGCTTTCCGCCGAGTTGTTGGAATACCAGGGTAAGCGATGTCTTATCTGCTCGGGAGTCGATATTACCGAGCGCAAACGAGCCGAGGAAGCGCTCCGCCAATTGAACGAAACCCTTGAACAGCGGGTCGCGGAGCGCACGGCCGTTGCCGAAGCGAGAGCACTGCAGCTCCAGCGGCTCGCGTTGGAGCTTTCGGACGCCGAGGACAGGGAACGGGACAAAATCGCCCTCGTCTTGCACGACGATTTGCAGCAATATCTCGCCTCCGTCCGATTCCATCTCCAGATGCTGATTTCGGAGAGCGTCGACAAGAATTTGAGCGAACCGATGCGGCCGATCTTGCAACTGATCGACGAGAGCATTCGAAAGTGCCGTTCGCTGTCGCACGAACTGAGCCCGCCGATACTGCACCAGAGCGGGTTCCTGGCGGCGCTCGAGTGGTTGGCCGAGGACATGGAGGCCAAGCACGGATTCAAAGTGTCGCTGGACGTCCGGGGAGAAGCCGAACCGGAATCCACGGCGCTTGCGTCCACTCTGTTTCGCTCCGTCCGAGAGCTGCTTTTCAATTGCGTAAAGCACTCCGGGGGCGACGCGGCCGTTGTCCAAGCGCATGGCGACGGCGACGCAGTCGTCGTCAGGGTCGAAGACAAGGGAAAAGGATGCGACCCCGAAGTCTTTACGAAAGAAAACGCGAAAACGACGGGTTTCGGGCTTTTTAGCATCAAGGAGAGGATTGCTTTTATAGGCGGACGCTGCGAAATGGAAAGCTCCCCCGGAAAAGGATGCCGCATCACCCTGGCGGTTCCGAAAAGCCGAATATCCAAACTTTGACATTGTAATCGCGTATATTTGTCTGGCTGACCTGCGTAACAACTAACCCTTCGTTATGGAAATACGATTATAACGGAAACGAATAGCGTGAGGGTTTTTTCTACGACTCTAATTTGCGAGGAAGAAAGATGATAATTTCGAAAATAGGCTTAAAAATCAGTCGGATGTTTTTTTCCGCGATATTGGCGGCCGGGCTTATTCTCCAGGGCTGCGCGGCCGTGGGACCGGATTATATTAGACCCGAGCCGTCCATGCCGGATCGCTGGGAGCAGGAACTGGCGGAAGGCGTGGCGGAGGGGCGCGCGGGCCTTCAAACCTGGTGGACCGTTTTCAACGATCCTTTGCTGAACGAATTGATTGAAAAGGCGGTCGAGGGCAACTTGAATTTGGAGATCGCGTACGGAAGAATCGCGGAGGCAAGAGGATTTCTCGGCATTGCTACCGGAGAACGCCTCCCGGATTTAAACGCTTCTGGAGTGGCCGCGCGCCAGAGAGTCGGCGAAGATTTCGCCTCGCCGCTTGCGGACAATCCGGGCAACTTTTACAGCCTGGGGTTGGACAGCAGCTGGGAGCTGGACTTTTGGGGACGAATCAGAAGGTCGGTCGAGTCGGCGGAGGCGAACTTGCAGGCATCGGTCGAAGACTACAGGGATGCTCTGGTCGTTCTCCTTTCCGAGATAGCGCGAAGCTATGTTGAGGTAAGGACCCTTCAGGCGAGAATTCTCTTCGCCGAGAAAAACATAGAGGCGCAGCGGAACACGCTGAAGGCGACCAAAGACCGTTTCAAGGCGGACATATCGCCCGAGCTGGACGTTTATCAGGCCGAACTGAACCTGGCGCGCACCGAATCGATCCTTCCCGACCTCTTGACCGCTTTGGTGCGAACCATCAACCGAATCGGCGTTCTGACGGGGCAGCATCCCGGTGCCGTGCAAGACATACTGGCTCCCCCCGCCCCCATTCCCAACGCGGACGGCGACATACTCGTAGGAATACCTTCCGACCTTCTAAGGCAACGACCGGACGTCCGCCGCGCGGAAAGACAACTGGCCTCCCAGACCGCGCTGATCGGCGTCGCCGTGGCGGACCTTTATCCCCGTTTCGCGCTTTTCGGCGAGTTCGGGCTCGAGGCGACCTCGAATCTTTTCAACGGCGGCAACCGGTTCTATTCGTTCGGTCCGTCTTTCAGGTGGAACATATTCAGCGCCGGAAGAATCCGAAGCCGCGTAATGGTGGAGGACGCCAGGGCGGAACAACTGCTGGCGGGGTACGAGTTGACGGTTTTGAACGCCTTGGAGGAGGTGGAAAACGCCATGGTCGCCTACGCCCAGGAACAGGACCGCCGCGAAATGCTCGCGCGTTCGGTATCGGCCGCCCAAAAATCCGTCGAACTGGTGGAACAGCTTTACAAGCTCGGCTTGACGGATTTTCAAAATCTGCTGGATATGGAAAGATCCCTGTTCGAGCAGCAGGACCGACTGGCGGAGAGCGAAGGACGCATGACGCAAAATCTCGTTTCGCTTTACAAGGCCCTGGGCGGGGGCTGGTCCCCATAAGCGCCAACCTTGGAGCATTATTCATTGAATATTAACCGTTGATTATTGATTATTCCATGCGAGACGGTTCGATTTTCGAAGTCCCGAGCGAAGTTTGAGAAGTTTTTAATAGTCAATAATCAATGGTTAATATTCAATGGTTAATTGGCAATGGTTAACTTGACATCGTAAACATAAGCCGCAACCAATTGAAATATTTCGACCTTGTGCGGTCGGGTCGCAATTCCCCCTTGAGGGGGGGGCCAGGGGTCGCGATTCCCCCCTTGAGGGGGGCTAGGGGGGTGTTGTTTCCGGTGAAC
>CAZNTU010000204.1:0-10188 GCA_964575975.1 uncultured Desulfobacteraceae bacterium | reverse complement strand
TTCAGATACCAGGCCATGGCGGAACAAAATTTTCCCACAAATCCGCGATGAACCTGAATGTCTTGGACGGGCGCGGCTTTTCCGGACGAATCGCCCCCGGAGCCTTTTCCCGGCGCAGGCATGACGGCATCCGTCCCGGTTTCGGTCCGCTCCGGCGCGAAGGCCGAACGATGGACCACGACGTCGTAGGTTTCCCTCAATTCGTCCAACATTCGCCGCTGCACCTCCTGTTCCTTTTCCGACCGCAGAGCCCGGAAAATGTCGTTTCGGACCTCGTCGAACGGTTTTTGAACGGGATCTTTTCCTTCCTCGGCCTCGGTCTTGTAATCCTCCAGGTGCGCATCGTAGTAGGTTTTCAGGTCCCCCTCGGCGATGTCGATTTTATCCGCGAATTCCCTTTGCATCGCGTTTTGGGCCAAAAGCGCCCGTTCCTGGCTCTTGATCTCCGCCTGAACCTTCGAATCCTCCAGAAGCTTGGATTCCCTTGCCTTTCGGTAAAGAATTTCCTCGCCGACCATCTGGTTCAAAAGCATCTCCCGTTGGGAAGAATTGGAAAACTGCTTCAGGATTTCCTCTTTCTGTTTCTTCAATTGCTCGTCCGGCAGATAGGGGGCCATCCGGGAGAGCTGCCGGTCGATCTGCGACTCGATCCATCGATCCAAATCGGATTTCGTTATCTTTTCCGGTCCGATCTCGGCGACGATCTCGTCGCCTTTGGAAACCGGCTTGTTTTGGTCGGACGAGTGTCCCATGCCCACCCGGTCGGAGAGTTCGTAGCGAAGAGCGGCGAATTTTCCCATGGATTCCAGGCATTCCTGGACCCGCCTCGCTATTTCGGGCGAAAGTTCCGGAACCGTCGCGAAGCTCTCGGAACGGTAGAAGCTCTCGAGCGCCGGCTCGTATTGCCTGTCCTGCTGATAAAGTTTCCCGATGCGGTACCAGATCTTGGCGGCCTCCTTGTCGTCGAGGGAAGCCTCTGAAAGATACTGTTCCCAAGCGGATACGGACGCCTTGTTCAGCTCCTGCTTTTCCAGCTTGAGAGCCAGTTCCTTCCGAGCGTCGGCGGACAAGGACGTTCCGCTTTTCGCGGGGCTTTGCGATCTCGCCGTCCACGCCGACAAACCGATATCGACGAGGATCGCCAGAAGAACGAGGATGTTGAGAAAGATCAGATACTTCGGAGGCTTGAACTCCGTTTTCCGATCTCTTCGGGGAAGGCTTAAATCCAATTTTCGTGTTTCCGGTTCCTGTGTCATGGCGCTATCTCCGTAATCGTCGCTCGCGCGTCTTGAAAAATCGTACCAGCTCCCGGACGTAATTCCGTCCGGTCATGATCTCCAGGTGGTCGATGCCCATGGAGCGAAAGAGTTCCTTCAGCCTTTTCCGACGGCCCTCGCCCAGATTTTCGTACCGCTTGCGGACTGCGGCGCTCCCCGTGTCGATCAGGACCAACTCCCCGGTCTCCGCGTCTTCCAATTCGATCAGCCCCACATTGGGCAGCGATATTTCCCGGGGGTCGGCGATGGACATGGCGATCAGGTCGTGCCTCTTGCCAAGAACGCGCATCCGCTGTTCGAAGGCTTCCTCCAAAAAATCGGAGATCAGGAACACGACGCATTTCTTTGTCGTAACGCGCCCCAGATACTCGATGGCGGCCGGGATGTCCGTGTCCTTCTGGCCGGGCGAAAAGTTGAGCAGCTCCCGGATCAGCCTGAGGACGTGCGTGCTTCCCTTGGCCGGCGGTATGAACATTTCCACCTGGTCGGTGAAGACGATCAGGCCGACCTTGTCGTTGTTCTTGACGGCGGAGAACGCCAGAAGCGCGCACAGTTCGGCCGCCACTTCGTTCTTGGTCTGGCGGACGCTGCCGAACGCGCCCGAGGCCGAAAGGTCCACCATGAAAATCACCGTCAGTTCGCGCTCTTCCACGAAGCGTTTGACATGGGGCGTGCCGGTGCGGGCGGTGACGTTCCAGTCGATGGAGCGAATGTCGTCCCCCGTTTGATACTCCCGCACCTCGTCGAATTCCATCCCCCGGCCCTTGAACATGCTCTCGTATTCGCCGGCGAGGGCGTCGTTGACGGCTTTGCTCGTGTAAATCTCGATGTAGCGGATTTTCTTGGCGAGTTCCCCGGGTATCATGGCACGTCCACTGTTTTGAGAATTTTTTCGACGATATCCTCGGAGGTCATCTCCTCGGCCTCGGCTTCGTAGGTGATGACGATGCGGTGGCGCAAGACGTCCATGGCGACGGTCTTGACGTCCTGCGGAGTGACGTATCCCCGGCCTTCGACGAAGGCGTTGGCTTTGGCGGCCATTGCCAGGAAGATCGTGGCGCGGGGGGAGGCGCCGTACCGGATCAATTGGCCGATGTCGAGCTTGTAGTCCTCCGGGTTGCGCGAAGCCTCGACGAGATCGACGATATATTGCTCGATCTTTTCGTCCATGAATATCTCGTCGACCAACTCGCGAAGACGCTTGACGTCCTCCGGCCCGATCACCGGTTCGACATCCATGGCGGGTTTCGATCTGGCCATGCGCCTCAAGATGGCGAGTTCCTCGATTTTGGAGGGATAGGTCACCTTGAGTTTCAGCATGAAACGGTCCACCTGGGCTTCGGGAAGCGGATAGGTGCCTTCCTGCTCGATCGGGTTCTGGGTGGCCAGGACAAGAAAAGGATCGTCGAGCTTGTAGTTGCCGTCCCCGATGGTCACCTGGCGCTCCTGCATGGCTTCCAAAAGCGCGCTCTGCACCTTGGCCGGCGCGCGGTTGATTTCGTCGGCAAGAACGATATTTGCGAATATGGGGCCTTTTTTCGTGGCGAATTCGCCGGTCTTGGGGTTGTATATCGGAGTGCCGATCACATCCGCCGGCAGCAAGTCGGGGGTGAACTGAATCCGCTGGAACGACGCCCGCAGCAATTTCGAGAGCGTCGTCACGGCCAGGGTCTTGGCCAGTCCGGGCACGCCTTCGATCAGTACGTGGTTGTTGCAGAGCAACGCCAGCAAAAGCCGGTCGATCAACGTTTCCTGTCCTACGATAACCTTGTGGATTTCCGTGCGTATCCGCGCTATCAGCTCGCTCTCCCGGGCGACTCTATCTCCGATTTGCTTTACATCGACAGCCATACGTATCTCCTTTTATTTTCCGCGCCGTTTGGTCTTCTTCAATAACAATCCGTCCCGTCCGCTTTCCGGTCGGGCGGGGCAACTATAGGAGTGGAAAATTACCCGAACCTTTCACGAACATTACAATTTGGAAATGTTCGGGCTTGGTTGGTTCTTATGGTGTGCATATAGGTGGGCGGTTCAAAGCCATGATTGGGATTTTAATTCATGGAATTTTCCCGTATGCATGGGCTGCCTATGGCATTCGTATTATACGTTCTCCTTCCGTTGCTTTTTGATTTCGGCGACGATGTCTTTTACGGACATGTTTTCAAACAGTTTGTTCCGTTCCTTCGTGTAGTCTCCGGCGCCTGCCCTGAACTGGTTCAAGAAGCGAATCGTATCGACGATTCCAAGTTCTTTGATCAGAGCATTCGTGGCCCGCCGGCTTACATCGGAAATTGGTTGGAATGTTGTCATTTGATTACCTCCGAGATGAGATTAAGCGTCGAAATAGACTCTCATCGAATTCTTTCTCCGTTTCTCCGCTAAAACGATATTGAACCGAGCCGCAACCCGGTTGTTTGAAAAAATTGGATATCAAACATACATGGGAATTGTAAAGCCTTCCTTGCAGTCGGTCCATCGATCATGTAAAGTTATGCGCAAACACACTGCACAGCTTCGCTGGAGGAAGACGGTATCAATGGCGAAATCGGACGAAAGCTCCACTCATCCCGGCATCTATGTCCGAGAGGACATTCACGATCTGAAGGTTCGGCGTGCCGGAGGGAACGATGTCGCGGTTCGCGCATTCGTTCCGGTTTTCTTGGCCATCAAGGCTAGACAGATCGAGGACTGGGCCGACAGCAGGATTGATGCCCGTACCCGCCTTCCTGTCTTCTTGCGGAAGCTTGTGAATTCGACCGGCAAAGACCTCCGCCGGGTGGATTTTCCCGGTTACGACAACGCGCAGCGGAAGGGTTTCGACGGTTTCATCGAAGCGGGGGCGGCCACGCCCTGGGTTCCCGAGGGGTACTCCTGTTGGGAGTTCGGTACCAACCAGGATCCGGGTGCCAAAGCGAATAGCGATTACACAAATCGGCTCGCCTCCGTCGATTCCGCCGAGCGTGCATACAGCACCTTTGTCTTCGTGACGCCTCGCAACTGGCCCGGAAAGACCGCCTGGGAGAAACAAAAGAACGAGACCGGCGACTGGAAGGCCGTCCGGGCTTTCGATGCGAGCGATCTCGAACAGTGGCTCGAGCAGTCTGTGCCTACGCAAGTCTGGCTTTCCGAACAGCTCGGCCTGCCGGTCGAGGGTTACGAGACACTGGAGCAGTCTTGGCGCCGGTGGGCTGACGCCAGCGAGCCGCATCTGACGCCTGAAATTTTCGCGCCCTCCATCGCGGCGTACCGGGGCAAATTCAGGGAGTGGCTCTTCAAACCGAGCGACAGACCTTTCGTGGTCGCCGCAGACTCGCGGGACGAGGCGCTCGCTTTTCTCTGTTGTCTGTTCGATGACGACGAACTCCGCCAATTCAAAGACCTCGCCGCAGTCTTCGAATCCCCGGAGACGCTCAGGAAGTTGGTAGCGTCCTCCGTTTCTTTTATCCCGATCATCCACTCCGAAGACGTAGAGCGCGAACTCGTCGATGCCCATCGGAGGCTTCATTGCATTGTTTTTCGTCCCCGAAACGCGGTCGATAAGGAAGATAGGGAAGCGGACGTCGCTCTCGACCTGCTCGGGCACGACGCGTTCGAGAAGACCCTCGCCGCAATGGGAATCGAGAAGGGGGAAATTGATCGGCTTGCAAGGGAGTCGGGCCGTTCGCCGACTATCTTGCGCCGCCGCCTTTCGCGGAATGCGGCTGTCAGGAACCCCGCATGGGCCCGCGATGACAGCACGGCAAAAAAAATAGTGCCGATGGCCATGATCGGCGCTTGGCACGCCGAGTCCGAAGCGGACCGCGAGATCGTCTCCTGCTTGGCGAACCGCAAGTACGAGACGGTCGAAGACGACGTCGCGCGTCTGCTTCTGTTCGACGACTGCCCGGTGTGGTCCGCCGGGAGATACAGGGGTGTCGCATCGAAGATCGACGCCTTTTTTGCGATCGCGAGGATTGTGACGCCTGCGGACCTCGACCGGTTTTTCACCGCCGCAGAAACCGTCCTTTCCGAGTCCGATCCGGCGCTCGAACTGCCGGAAAAGGATAGGTGGGCCGCAGCCGTGTACGGCAAGAAACGCGCCTACTCCGGCGCGTTGCGAAATGGGATCTGCGAAACGCTCGTCATTCTGTCCGTCCACGGCAACATCCTGTTCCAAAGCCGCTGGGGAATCGATATCGAAAGCCGTGTCGCATTTATAATCCGCAAACTCCTGGCCCCCCTAACGCTTGAAAAATTGCTCTCCCACGATTACGACCTGCCGCGCTACGCGGAAGCCGCGCCCGACGAATTCCTCAAGATCGTCGAAGAGGACCTGCGGCGCGACACTCCCATTGTCTTCGGTCTTCTCAAGCCGGTAGAAAGCGGCTCGTTCGGAGCGTCGCCGTCTCGGACGGGCCTTCTATGGGCGCTGGAGTGCCTTGCCTGGAAGCCGCAGAACCTCCCGCGCGTATCGGCCATCCTCGCCCGACTTTCCCGGCCGAAAATCGACGACAACTGGAGGAATAAACCGAACGCCAGCCTTCAGGCCATCTTCAGATCATGGATGCCGCAGACTGCGGCATCTGTGGAGCAGAGAGTCAGGACGCTGGAGATGCTCGTCAAGCGTTTCCCGGATGTCGGCTGGGAGATTTGCATCGAGCAGATCAAGCGGAGGCACAGGATAGGCTTCTACAGCTATAAACCACGCTGGCGCAGCGACGCCTCCGGGGCTGGGCAGACAGTTACGTACAAGGAGATGTTCGATTTCAACCGGAATGCTCTGGATATTATGATTGCTTGGCCTGCTCATGACGAGAAAACCCTTGGCAATCTTGTCGAGTTTCTTCGGAACATGCTTGAAGAAGACCAGTCCAAGATCTGGGACCTGATCGACGAATGGTCCCCGAAAGCTGGCGAAGCCGCAAAGGCCTCGTTGCGCGAGCGTATCCGGCGGTTCGCCCCCACTGGACGGGGGGACCGCTTTAAGGTTGGGGATGCGACCCGCGAGCGCGCCCGCGAAGCCTACGAACGCCTTCGGCCCAGCGATCCGATCATCCGGCATGGTTGGCTTTTTGCCAAACATTGGATTGAGAGGTCGGCCGACGAGATCGAGGAGGAGGATCTCGACTATTGGAAGCGCACCCAACGGATCGATGGGTTGCGCCGCGAAGCGTTTACCGAGATTTGGACCGAACGCGGTTTCGAGGGTGTAAAGGAATTGCTTGTCGCCAGCGGTGCTGCCGGTATCGTTGGCAATCATGTGGCTTTGTGCGTACGCGGCCTTGAGCTGAGGATCGATTTTATCCGGCGCTGCCTCTCCTTTGACGGAGACCTCCAGATAAAGGCGGAGTGGTGCTTGCAGGGCTTCCTTTCTGCGGTCGGAGACGACTCGCGTGCCGGAGTGTTGGAGGCTGCCTCTGAAGGATTGTCGGCCGAAGAGTGCAAGAGGTTGTTTGTATGCGCGCCGTTCCAGGCATCAACTTGGCGTCTTCTTGAAGGTTATAGCGAAGATGTCCGCGTCGGATACTGGAAAGATGTGTTTCCCACCTGGAGGCGGCACACATCCGCCGAACTGGACGAACTGATCGACCGCCTTCTGGAGGCACGAAGGCCCCGCGCGGCTTTCAACGTCGTTCACATGGATTTCAAGGAAATCGAGACGTCACGTCTCAAGCGGCTGTTGCATGACATCGCGACGTTCGATGCCGAACCGGCGGACCATTTCAAATTCGACCCCTACTGCATTTCCGAGGCGCTGGATTCGCTCGATGGCCGCGAGGACGTTACCCGCGATGAAATGGCCCGGCTCGAGTTCCTTTTCATAGGCGCTCTTGATGATTACTCCGAGCGCGGAATCCCGAACCTTGAAATGCAGATCGCGCAGTCTCCGGCGCTATTCGCCCAGGCAGTGGCCCTCGCCTACAGGCGGAGCGACGAAGGAGAGGATCCGCCCGAATGGAGAATCGAGAATCCCGAGCAGCAGGAGGCGGTTGCCTTGGCTGCCCATAGCCTTCTCGACAAACTAAAAACGATTCCCGGCACCGACGAAAACGAAAAGATCGACGCGGCTTCGCTCGCCGCGTGGCTCGCCGAAGTTCGGTGCCTCTGCCGCGAACACGCACGCGACGACATTGGCGACCACTGCCTCGGTCAACTGCTCTCTAAGGCACCAGCAGGCGAGAATGGCTTATGGCCCTGCGAAGCGGTTTGCGAGACGATGGAAGAGATAGCGTCCCCGGAAATCGGCAGGGGATTTCATATCGGCGTTTACAACTCTCGCGGCATTCACTGGCGGGGCGAAGGAGGCTGCCAGGAGCGCGAACTGGCCGTAAAATACCGCGCTTGGGCGGATCGCTTGCGCTTCGAATATCCCTACGTCGGGGGAGTACTCGAGGAAATTGCCAAGTCCTACGAACGCGAAGCCGCGAGTGAGGATTCCGAATCGAAAATCGAGAAGAGACTTCATCCTTAAGAGTGATCGGCTGCATCACGCTAATCTCGATAGAAAATGCCGAAATATTGACAACCTGTTTTCGATCGATTACAAATCGAAAGTCTTCCGGCATTCGTCCGGCGCTTTTGGACGAACGGCCTCTGTGTTCGCAGGTATTGCCGCGAATTCTCGCGGGCCGGCCGCGACGCTAACAACCTTTCGAAAGCGAAGAATCCCATGTTCCGCCAGAAATTAAACATAGCGAATTTTTTTCCTTTTCTGGAGTGGTTCGAGAAATACACTCCGCGACATTTGAAGAGGGACGCGTTCGCGGGCCTTACGGTCGCCTTGGTTCTGATTCCTCAATCCATGGCCTACGCGCAGCTGGCGGGACTTCCGTCCTATTACGGCCTGTACGCGGCCTTCCTGCCTCCGGCGGTCGCCTCCTTGTTCGGGTCCAGCAGGCAGTTGGCCACGGGGCCGGTCGCGGTGGCCTCGCTGCTGACCGCCGCGGCGCTGGAGCCCATGGCCGCGTCGGGCAGCGAGGCCTACCTCGGGTACGCCGTGCTGTTGGCGGCCATGGCGGGACTTGTCCAATTCTTTCTGGGATTGTCGAATTTGGGCATCGTGGTCAATTTCCTGTCCCACCCGGTAATCAACGGGTTCACGAACGCGGCGGCGATTATCATCGCGGCGGGACAGCTTCCGAACCTTCTGGGGGTCGTCGCGCCTCCCTCGGACCGGTTCTACCGGACCGTGATCGACGTGTTCTCCGAAGCGGCACACTATACCCATTGGCCCACCCTGTTCATGGGAGTCTTCGCGTTCGCGATCATGGCCGGGTTGAAAAAGACGACGCTGAAGATCCCCGGCGTTTTGGCGGCCGTTGTCGCGACTACGCTGCTGTCCTGGGCCATAGGGTTCGAAAAGGACATGAAGGCATCCCTGAACGCCCTGCACGACCACGAGATTCGCTCCCGAATCTTGGAATACAACTCGGCCGTGGAGGAAATCCGGAAAATGACCGGGGAGCGCGACCTGCTCGCGGAAGAATTGAAAGATGCGATCCGGAACGACCTGACGCTTCTGGTCATCGAAAAGAGAAGCGAGATGGAGAAGCTCGATTATCTGATCGACGTAAAAAGACGGAAGACCGACGGTTGCCGGGGCCGGTTCAATCGGCTTCTGCTTGCGGGCGTCAGGAAGCCCGACGGGGAGATGCTGTTTTTCCGGAAAGGCGAGATTCCCGCAGCCTTCGATTCTTTTGAGAAGATCAAAGGGACCTGGCGAATCCGGGTCGGTTCGGACGTTCTGGATTCGTCCGCCATGACGCTCTCGTCCGGCGGCAGGGTGGTGGGCGGCGTCCCACGGGGACTTCCGTCGTTTTCCATCCCCCGGGCCGACGGCCGGACCGTATTGGCGTTGCTGCCGTCGGCGGCGATCATTGCTCTTCTGGGGTTCATGGAGGCGATTTCCATCGCCAAGGCCATGGCGGCGAAAACGGGGCAGCGCATCGATCCGAACCGGGAGCTGGCGGGGCAGGGGCTGGCCAACCTGGCCGGGTCGCTCACGCAGGGATATCCTTGCGCCGGCTCCTTTTCCCGTTCGGCGGTCAACCTGCAAAACGGAGCGGTTTCGGGCATGTCGGGAGTGTTCACGAGTCTTGCGGTGGCGGTGGCTCTCTTGTTTTTCACGCCGTTGCTCTATCACCTTCCCAGGGCGGTGCTGGCGGCTATCATCATGATGGCGGTGGCCGGGCTGCTGAATGTCGGCGGATTCGTCTACGCGTGGAGGGCACAGTGGTACGACGGGGCCATCTCGGTGATTACCTTCGTCGCGACTTTGTATTTCGCTCCCCACTTGGACAAGGGCATCATGGCGGGGGTGGGGCTTTCGCTGTCCGTGTTTCTATACAAAAGCATGCGGCCCAAGGTGGTGGATTTGTCCCTGGGCAAGGACATGGCGCTTCACGACGTGGTTTCGTACGGTTTGAGGGAGTGCGCGTTCATCGACGCGGTCCGGTTCGACGGCCCTCTGTTTTTCGCCAACGCCAGCTATTTGGAGGATCAGATTCGCCAGCGGCGCCGGGAGAAAAAACATTTGAAGCATATCATTCTGGCGGCGGAAGGGATAAACGACATGGACGCCTCCGGCCAGGAGTCCCTTGCGCTGGTGGTGGAACGGTTGAGAAGCGCGGGCATCGACATTTCGCTCAGCGGGGTGAACGAAACCGTGCTGCGGGTCCTGAAACGGACCCACCTTCTGGCGAGAATAGGGGAGGACCACCTGTATCCCTCCATGAAAGAGGCGATCGCGAAGATTTACGATTCGGCGCACAGGGGGGAGAAGGAGAAGAATTGCCCGCTGTCGATGGGGCGCAAGGGATTTGGCGGCTCGTGAAGGAGGATGGGGCAGGGCGGCCCGCTGACGGAGAACGAATAATCAATAGTTTGACATTGTAAACTTAACGGGTAACATGCCGAATTTATCGACCCGTGC
>CAZNTU010000203.1:0-10227 GCA_964575975.1 uncultured Desulfobacteraceae bacterium | reverse complement strand
CACCGGAGGCCAAGGGCGCATTGGGGCTGCTCCTGAACAACCCGGCATTCTTCCCGTTCCAGCTTCCTGCAATGACCGGCGACTTTGTATCCCGGCGCAGCGACCGGATCGACGTGGTTCGCTACGGGCTGGACGACGAGCTGTTGAAGTTGACTGGTAAATAGCCAATGGATGAGACGTGAATGCTTTGGACATCGGAACATATTAAATGGCTCGTCGATATCGGCGAACGACTGGCTTCAAACGATGCACACGAATGAATCTATGGGCCTTAAATCCTTTTTTCGAAATAAAGCGCGATCGACTCCTCGCACATTTTCAAAAGATCGTTTTTGTCCTGATCGTTCAATTGTTTCCAAAGCCCGCGATTGAATCGGATATAAGCCAGATCGGCGTGGTATTCGAGGTATTTTCTTCTCTCGAATTTTTCGTAGGGCATGGAAAGCATGATGGTTTGGACTTCCTCGTCGCTCAAATCGAGGATATCGTGTATTCGCAGGGTTTCTTTTTCGACGACTTTGCCGTCACGGTATCTTGCGAGGTAAAAACTTTTGAACAAGGCTGCCGTTTCCGAAATTTTCGCAATGCCGTCGTCGTCCATGGAATTCAGAAACGATTCGAGAAAAACGGGTTTGTAGGACGAAGACATGTCCATCTTTTCGACGAACGCAAAGAAAAGCGCCTTGATCGTGTTCTTATCGACAACCGGCAGACCCATCAGCTTTCGAATCTCTTCCGTTCTCGACCTTTCGAAAAAATACAAGCGCCTTTCCCCGATGTCGATCGCGTGGTCCGGCGCGACCTCGCCCTTTTCCACGGCTCTGCGGATCAGGCCTTCGGACGCCGCCAGTTCGACCTCCAGCTGCGTCACGGAGAATACGTCCTTCAGTTTTTCCTGCCAGTTGAAAATGTCGATTTCCGTCAGGTTCCTTTCCCACAATTCGATGTTCAACACTCGGGTGGGATTGCCGTTTCGGGAGATTCTTTTTTCCTCTTCCTCGATGTCCTCGTCGTTGGCGAGGACTAAACCGCCCTTTCGGTATTTGGGCTTTTTGAAAATGCGATGCAGCGAGAATGGTACGTTGTACCTTGTCGCGTTGTCCACGAAATCGAACACGACCAGGCATTCCTTGCCGGGCGATTTTCTGACGCCCCGACCCAGTTGCTGCAAATAGACGACTTTAGACAAGGTGGGTCTCGCCATCAGCAGGACCTCGACGGAAGGGCAGTCCCATCCTTCGTTCAAAATGTCGCATGCGCAGAGCACCTGGATGTTCCCGCTTTCGTAATCGTCCAATATTTCCTCTCTCCTGGACGCCGTAAGACGGCCGGAGACGGGCATCGCCTTGAATCCGCGTTTTTCGAACAGCCCGGCCAGCTTTTCGCTGTGATCGATATTGACCGTGAACGCGACGGCTTTCCTGTTCGGCACGTATTTTTCGTAGGTATCGACGATCAGTTTGTCTCTCGACGGAATTCGGATAGACACTTCCAGGTCTTTTCTGTGGTAGTTGACCGAATTGTAGCGCACCTTGCTCAAATCCACGTTGGTTGATGCTTCCGACGACGTTGAACGTATCGGTCGATTTTTCTTTTCCCGTGTACAGCCCGACGGAGGCTTCGGGCCAGATTTTTTCGAACTGTTTGCATGTTTGCCTTACGATACGGTCCCTGTGGGCGAGATAGAGCGTCCTGCCGTTCATCGACTTGGCGTCGGAAATCGCCACGGTCGTCTTGCCCGTGCCCGTCGCATGCGTCAGCAAAGCGATGGTCTTGCCCTCCGTCCTCGTCAGCGACAACGAACGCAGGGCATCCTTCTGATGCGACTTCAGCGAAAAGGACTCCCCTTTTTGCCGGGGCAGAAAGTCGTCGAAATCCAGCAGGTTCGGGATTTTTTCCAGAAACAGGGCGAGCTGGTCCTTTACGGACTCCGGTTCGTCGGCCAGCTGGCGGTCGGTCCACCGAAACACCCGCCAGTCCTTGTGGACAAGGGAGTTTTGACGAACGAGCTGGTCTTCGTAGTCCGAGACCGATATCGCCGTCGGGTGGTGCCATTGGAGGCCGTCTATTTCGAACGCGATTTTGCATTCCGGCGTCCTCAGGGCGAAATCTATGTATCGGGTCTTGCCGCAGATGTCCTGAACGGGGTGTTCCGGCGAGACGAACTGGAGTTTTTCGAGTCCGAACACCTCGGAAAACAATTCGATGAACAGGTCCTCCGCCTTGCTGCCGTCCAAAGCCCTATCGTTCATGATCGACCCTCCGTTCTACAACCAGACTGATCCATCGGTCGTCGGGATTGAAATCCGACCGGTTGACGCGACAATCCAGAACCTTCGTCGAATCGGCATCCAAGGTGCCCCGGATTCGCGCCTCGTCCCACAGATAAAAAATCCGTCCGTGCTTGTCCACGAAGCTTCCATCCCCTTCCTTCAAGCTCAAAAACATGTAACCCGGAGAACGCCTTATCGCCCTTGCGATTCCGCCTATTATAAAAGGCGCCTTTTCGTGCGGCACGTGAACCAGGGAGCCCACGAGGAGGATGGCCCGGACGTCGAAAACGCCGAAATCGAAATTCTCGAAATCCCCGGCGACCACATCGCAGCCGCTGTGCCGGCGGGCAAGCCCGGCCAGCTCGGGGGAGCGTTCGAATCCGAAAACTTGGAAGCCTCTTTCCTTTAGCCATTTCATGTCCCGCCCGGAACCGCATCCCACGTCCAGGACGGTCGAACCCTTCGGCAGGTATTCCAAAAAAGGCTCTAGAAACGAAGACGGGTCTATGCCGCAGGTGCCGTCGAAGTATTCCTTGTGGCGAGTTCTGTAAAAGTCTTCGGTTCTATTTTCGTCCATTTCTCAATTGATGTCCCTGAATGCAGAGTCGGCGGAAGAAGAAACAGCTCTCATCCTCTTTTCGAACCAAGACCGTTTTACCGGCCCGGTCGAAATCAAGCTTCCCTGAAATCCCCGTGAAACACTTCCTTGACATGCCAATCGCAAAACTCCAGACTCGGCAAATAGGATGTTCTTTGCGGCGGGTTGATCCTTTTACCGTGGAAAGCCATGAGCCACTCGTTGAAACCGCAGGATCCGAAGACCCTGTCGGACACCATGATTTCGAAATTGTCCGTCAACGTAAAAGCTCCGCGATCAAAAAGCTTGTGGTGCAACGAGCACAAAGCCAGCCCGTTTATTTCGTCGTCCGGCCCTCCCGCGTTGGGCCATTTGATGTGCGCGGCCTCCAACGCGATCGGATTCATGTCTATATGGACGTCGAACCCGCAAATGGCGCACTTGTATTCGTATGCCCTCAGCACTTTGGTTCGAAATTCGGGGTTTCTTTTTTGAGGGCCCGACCGAAAAAGGTCGGAATCGATTCCGACGGCTTGAAAAATGTCGTCGTGAATGGAAGCCGGGAAATTCGAACCCAAAATTTTTTGCACAATGTCGGCGAGAAGTTTTTTGTCGGAACGAAGAGTTTCGAAAACTTCCTCGGTGAATCCGCCTTGGACATTATACTTTATCAACTCGTTTTTTTTCGGGTCCCCGCTGCTTGTCAACGACAAGTTTTCATTGTCTGGAATTTCCCAGATGCCGTCCTTTTGCATACGCCAAAATGGATATTCCGGCCTATATGATTTGCGGTTTGGACCGAATTCGCGCAAAAGCCTTGAAAGGCCACGGTTGATTTCCTCGAAGCTTATCAACCGCCTGTTTTCGTTGCAAAGCAAGCCTATTGCTTGAAGAGCCAGAAGAGGTTTGTGCGGAGCCCTTTCGCCGCCCCTCTGCCAGACAGTGAGATTTTCGAATCTTTCCTTTAAGAGATTCTTATCCATACTGCACCTTGCTTTGGGATTCCAAAAACGAGGGGAGGGCGTTTGGTTCGCCTCCGCAGAGAAAAGCGAACAGCGTGCGGTCGTTTTGCGCGAACCTTGCGCAAAGCTCGGGCAACAAGACCGCAGTCAACCAGGTAGGGGTCCAATCCGTCGTCGGCGAAGAGCTTCTTTGCAAATTCCGTCGCTTCCACGGGTCCCCCCAATTTTTTCTCGTTGTTTTTGGGGGTGATCAGTTTGAATGCCAAGCACCAGAATTTGATGGAGCGAACCATGTTTTTTCCCACGCCCAAAAGCTCGATGGCGTCGGCACGCTCGAATATCCCTTCGTCGGTTTCTACTCCGTCGATCCCCTTTTTCAACCACCCGTACCTGGGACAGAAAGTCTCGTGTCGCGCGAAGGAGCCCTCGGCCAAGAACCGTTGTTTTTCTTCGGAAATCAATTGAATCCCTCTGCAAACGCATTTCGGACGAAATGCCTATTCCAATTATCGGAAAGCAAGTTTTCGGTATAGTTGTCTATACCTACTCTTTTACGATACCTGCGGAAAAATACATTAGGAAGCGCAAAAATTCAAGACATGTGTTGTTCTTCCTGCAAAATGCCTCTTTTTCATTCAATCATTCGTACTTTTTCGATTGAAACACGCACATCGTCGTCTGAGTGTCGCATGAAGCAGTATATGGGACACAGACGGTTTTGCGGTTTAATTTTGAGTGTCAAAGGCATCGGGTACCGATTAGTGCTGTTGCACGAGTTTCCTTATGGTCTCGAAAAGCTTTTGCAAGGGCGCGGTCTTGTAGAGGCAGCCGAGGCCCCGGCGGAGCGAGCCGGGCCCGAATGGAGTCGTCTTCGTGCATGCCGAGGCCTATGACGCCCGTTCGCGGGGATTTCGTCGTTATCAGGTCGGGTGGCGTCGATGCCGTTCATGCGGGGCATGGTGACGCCTATGAATACGACGTCCTGATTGTTTTGCCCGGCAATCCTAACGTCCTCGGTGCTTTTGGCGGTTTGACCGACCTGATTCTCTGCACATTCAAGGGTTGAAAACAGCATGCAGAACGAAGCCGAAGAATCCGTCGCGCGGATCGAACTGCCCCCGGACAAGCGAAGCGGGCCTTTGGCGGGGTACGCGGTTTCCGTCGTCGATGACGGCGGGAATTCGGAGTGCGCGCTGGTGGCCGGTTTGAAAGGGCTCGACGGCCTTTCGATCGACGAAAAGGGCAAGATCGACGAATCGGACCTGGAAAGGATCGAGGCGCAATTGAAGGAAATCGCCAACGGCGAATTCGGGGATTTCCACGTCGCGTCGAGAATGCGGTCGAAAAACAGGGAAACGGCCCTGTCGCACATGGCGCAGAATTACATGACGGTCGCCTCGGACATGAAGTCCTCGCTGAAGCCGAACTTCGCCCTTCCAAACTTCCGGGACGAGGTCAAGCGCATGGAGGAAAAGTGCCGGGACAAGAAGTCGAGGGAAATATCCAACCTGCCCGCCGACTTGGCCAAGCGGCTGTCCAATCCGCTCTGGAAAATCGAGATCCCGAACTTCGGAAGCCTGGCGAGCGTGAAAGTCCCCGTCCGGGCTTTCCTGTGCGCCCTCGACTCGGTTTGTCGGCTGGCGAACTCCATACACGCGAAGAAGGCCGAGCTGACGACGAAGGCTGTTTTGAACCGATTGGAAAGGGAATTGAAACGCGGTTTTCTCGGTTTCGACGTGTGAATCGATTAAAGGTGCTTTCCGATATGGCATATCAGGATTCTTCCGTCATGGACATGGTCTTTGCCCGGATGGAAATAAATCCTGTTGAAATAATGCTTGGAATCCCCGGGATAATTGTCGCTTCTGGAGATTTTCATGTGGGGTTCGCAACGAATTCTTTCAGTCGTCCCGCTTTGCCCGTTTATCAGGGTATCGAATTCGAAGGTCAAGTCTTCTTTCCGGTCGATATTGCCCTCGAGCGTCGTTTCGATGCCCGTTTTCGAGGAAAACGTACGCAATATGTCAGGCAGGTTCAATTTGCCGCCCCTGTCGGGCCAGCATTCCGGCAGTATATCGTTGAGTTTAGACAGACATCGGACAATAGTTTTGGAGAAACCGGCAAGTCCGCCTTCCAGTTGGTGCAAGCTATTTTCGACTTCGGGGTGGAAAAACAGCTCGTTGAAATATTTGGTCGATTCGGAATAAAAGCGGGACTCGGATACGGGGTACAATCCGAGAAAATGTCTGTGGAAATCGAACCAGTCGTTTCTGTCGTAAACGAGGTATTTCTCATCGACGTCGGCTATTCGATGCAAGCAAATTAGGCCGTAAATGTTGCTTTCGTCGTGCGTATCGAGAAGCCCGACGACATCCTCGATTTCAAGCTCGGTGGGCGACGAGCGGTCGATGATTATTCCCAAGTATTTCCGATAGTCCTTGTCGAAAAGGGCGCTTTTGTTGTCGTCGTACAGAAATTCCCAAAGCTTTACGTCCGGGTATATTTCTTCATCGTAGATGGATTCGTTTTTGTAGACGAACTCGTCGTATTGTCTGATGTATTCGTAATCGAGAAAAAGAGAGTATATTTTATTTTCAAGTTCTTCCGGGGTCAGGTCTTCCGTGTATCTGAACGATCGGTCCAAAAGATAGAATTCAGCGGTCATTTTTTTCGTCTCTTCAATTTTATTATTTCTCCGAGGTCTTTTTCTTCCTGGTCAAGGAAACCTTGCGGCCAACTGGAAAGATCTGCGTTCTTGTTCATTGAAATGGTTTCTATTTTGGGCGAGGGGCTTTTTCCATCGCGGTTGAAAAAGTTGATTGTTACTTCGTCGTGATGGACGAGTTTTCTCAGTACGGCCAATCTTATACCATTTATGACGTGTTCGCTGTGGGTTTCGAGAACAACCTGCACGCCGGCGCCGGCGATTTTGGCGAGAAACTTTCCGATTTGCGATTGTCCCAGAGGATGAAGGTGGGCTTCGGGGTTTTCGACGATCAGCATGCTATTTTCAGGAGCGACCAATCCGCTCACCACGACGGGCAATACATAGGTAATTCCGAAGCCTATGTTAGTCGGCTTTAAATAGTCCGTTTCGCTCGCCTTTATTCTCAACCCGACACGAGCCGAATTGATCGCATCGAGAAGTTCGGGACGGATTTCGATTCCGGGAACAATAAGGTCCATCCATGCTTCCACTTGTTTTTTGAACAAATTGCTTTTTTCGATGGTTTGCACATGGCGACTCCTTTTTTCGTCCACCTTGCTGTCTTCGCTCTTGTACATCGCATAGCCGGTATATTCTCCGCAGTGACCGGTAGTGACGAAATCCTGGTCGCTAATCAACTGGACGTCCCTGGGCCCCACCCTTTCCGCAACCAAGTAGTGAAAGGACTTGGAAGAGATCGACAAGGAAGAAAACTCGTCGGAAAAAAGATTCTTCAACGATTTTTCGTCGATCTCCGCGTAGATTGAAATCTCCGGATGGAGCCTCGAAGCTATGAATTTGAACGTTACGGACTTGTTCTCCAGAAAGACCGACAGTTCCATCGTGTCCGAATCCAAGCCCGCGCAGGTAATATCCTTGCTGTTGCCGAGATTCAAATGGTAGACCTCGTTCAGTTTGATTTTTTCGCCTATTTTCCCGAGAGAAACGGATTTGTCCCGCCAATTCCGAAATTTGTCTATGGATTGACGAAGCAACAAAAGAGCCTGGATAGCGGTGGATTTCCCCCCGCCGTTGGCCCCTGCGAAGACCGACAACCGATTCAGAGGTATCTTTTGATCGGCAAAACACTTGAAATTCTTTATTTGGATGGCGTCCGTCATAAGTATTCACATATAATTTTTTCCGCGAATTGAAACGAATCCTTCATTCTTCTCATATCGTTGGTGCCGACGGTCAATGCGTCGTAATATTTTTTATTGTTTTCTATTTCGTTGGCGAGCGGGAGGTTCAAGCTGCCCGGCTCCAGTTTCTTTTTGACGTCCTGGGGATTGTATTGGCTCAATAAAACCGACCATGCCGTAAACAGGGACTTGTTGATAAACTGCTTTTTAGCGCCCGGTTTCAGATGTTCGTTCTTGCATTTTCGGAATGCGTAGGCGCCGAATAGATGCGCCGCGTTTTCCATTGAATCGTAGAAGGCTTTTCGGACCTCTATCTGCGGTCCTTTGTGCTTGTTGAGAATATCTATCGTGTTGTCCAGAAAATCGTTCATATATCCGGCATATTTCAAGGCGGCTGTTTTCGTGTATTTGTGGTAATAAAATCCGATAAATCTCAACACCAGTTCCTGGTCCTCCATCCGGATCGGATTTATGCTGTTGTCCGTCGCCGTTTTAAACTGTTCCGACTGCGACAGTTCCTTCAATAGTTGTCTTGTTTTCGGCGACGCCATGCAGTTTCGAATCTCTTGCGCCTTCAACGCCTTGCCGCCTTGATTGATGCGCCTGAAAATGTCGAATTTGACCCTGAACGGCGTTTGCGGATCGATCACGTTGAATATCAATTGCGCCTGCGTTATTCTTCTGGCGTATTTCGCTTCGATGCTGTTGTCCGGGTCCTTTTTGTAGTATTTGTTTTCGCAGTCCTTCAGGTACTCGAGCTTGGTGAGTTTGAACTTGTTGTTCAAAAACTGGTTGATAACGGTAAGTCTTTGCAACCCGTCGACTACTTGGAATCTACCTTCGGAGTCTTGAGCCATGTAGAAAACGGGAAGCGGAATTCTCAACATCATGGATTCTATCAGGCGCGAACGCTGTCCGAGGTTTTTCCAAACAAAATGGCGCTGAAAATCCGGGGCGAGATCGATGTCGCCGTCATTGATCAGTTCGTGTACCAAGTTCACCTGGTACGGCTTTGGATCGACTCTAATGAGTTCCGGATCGTACGGGAAAGGTTCTTCCTCTGCTTCGGCCGCATCGGTGGGCTCTATGCCGGCCGACTCGGCCTCGATCATTTCGGCTTTCCGATCATTGAATTGAGAAATAATTTCTTCATGAGGAGTAAGGATGCTCGGGCCCGTTTCCACTTTATCGACCGCACCCGTTTCCGATTCGAATATTTTCAGACCAATACCGTCTTTATCCGCTTCCCAACTAAAATAGGAATCGGAACCTTGTCGCATTTTGGTTCGGAATAAATTTATTCTTTTTTCTTTTTTGTCTTCTTTTGTCTCGAGAATAATTATCATGCTTAAAAAACCTAACGCAAAAAAAGAGGACTATCTATACCAAAATCAAACAAGCATCGCCTTTTTACAAACGGGAGACCTTGCAGTCAAGGGCATCGTTCTCGCTTTCCTCGCATCCTCCCTTTGAACCGCCGCCTGGATGTGGCGTTCCGAAAAACATCACTTCGTCGAATCGACGCCACACGGCGGAATCGAGAATGCGCTCGTGGTTGGTGGCGGCGACGAGAACGCTTTTGCCCCGATACGAGTCCATCATCTGCAGAAAGGCGTTCACGACCCTTTTGAGTTCGCCGTGATCGGCCTGGTCCGACCGCTCTTTGGCGAGAGAGTCGAATTCCTCGAACAGGACCACCATTGGCAGAACGGATATGAAATCGAAAACATGCCGCAGGTTCGAGGCGGTTTCTCCCAAGTAGGAGGATATCACGCTGTCGATGCGCACAATTGCCAAGGGCAGGCTTAATTCGGCCGCGATCGCCTCCGAGGTCAGCGTCTTGCCGCACCCTGGAGGTCCGCAAAAAAGAAGTCGGTCCGAGGGAAACAGCCCATGGCTTTTGAGTGTCTCCGAGCGATGATGTTCGCATAGCAACTCGTCTATGATGGATCTGTTTTCATCGGACAAAACCACGTCTTCAAGTCTTCTGAAGGGCTCTTTTATTTCCAAAAGCGGAAGATTGCGTTCCGGATCCACAGGCAGGCGATCCATAAGGGTCGGCCTGGTCGCTCCGGCGTTTTCCAGACGGCCGTATAAAATTTTCTCGAGGTCGTTGGCAAGCAAGTGATGCTGCTTTTCCCTCTCTTGCCGAATGACTTCCTTGGAAGCATCCTTGAAAGCCTCGAAATTTCCCTCCACCCCGGTTTTGATCAATTTTCGGAGGAGTTTGCCCGATGCCATTCTTTGTTCCTTTTTTGCTTAACGGTCAAGCTTATTTGAAAATTCGTTCATGCTGCATTTCCGTATAATGAAGACTTAGGTCGAAAATTTTCGGGTGTCAACTCTATTCGGAATGACGAAAAATCGAAAACGCCGCCGATTTCGGACCTGTTCCGGTCTTTCGGGGATATTCCGCGACTGCGAAAGGGTTTGTCGCCCCTGTAGGCGTCTTTCGAAGTCGAGGACGTGATCGTGGCGAACCGGAAAGACGTAGCATCGAGATTCGAACGACTGCGGGAAAAGGATTTCCATGCATGGCTCGAAAAATATTCGGTCGGCGAACTCT
>CAZNTU010000202.1:0-10259 GCA_964575975.1 uncultured Desulfobacteraceae bacterium | reverse complement strand
CCATATCAGACTTTTAAAAGAATGTCCCGCACTTTTTGATGCAATCCCCCTGGGAGAATTGCTGGAAGGGCTTGACATAGTTTTTTCCCGCACCTAAAATGCGCCCCATGAAAAAATTGGCAACGTGGATATTCATAGCAATGATTCTCGCGGCCGGTTCCGTGTCGGTACCGCGTTGCTACGTGTTGCAGCCCGAATGTCCTCGACGGAATACGTTGGATTGCCCCTTCATGGCTTCCGTGGCGTCCGCCGGCCAAGTCTCCGACGTAAAAGGCGCGGGCTGGTCTTGCTGCGCCGACCGAGACGAGGGACGGCAGAACCAAAACAAAACGTTTCCGACCGGCGAAACGGCTCGATTCAAGATCGAGCTGTTCCGGAACTCCCATGATTCGACCATCGAGGCTCCCGGCCAATGTTTGCTGCAAAAGGAGCCTTATTCGCTTTCGTCCCGTGCCTGTCTATCCCGGGAGCCGTTTTCCACGAAAACCGCCGGGTCGTATCCATACATTTCCATCCTTTTCCAAAAACAATCCCTTTTGATTTGATTCCCGCGGGAGAGCCCCGAGCATACTTGCTCTCCATTTGAGAAATTTCTTGCGACGGGAATAGGACCTTTTGCGAGCGCCGGACGAATTTCGCAATGCCTACGGGCGCCCGGTCGGCTATGCATATTCGGTTATTCGGTTTGGCCCGGACTCGCCCCGCTGTCCGCGAGCGACCGCGCGCCCCAGTTTTCCCGTCGCCGGAGACAACCGGATTGTCGATTTTTTCCATAAATGGATCATGGAGGTGAAAACATGATCAACTCTCGTTATCTGTTCTTCGAACTGACACGCCGAAAACGGCGAACGGCGATCGGAGTTTTGCTTGTGGCTTCCGCCTTGGCCGTCATGACTTTCATAGGATCGCTTTCAGAGTCTCTAAAAGAGGCTTTCCGGGTGCCGCTCGCCGACATCGGGGCCTCTCTGACCGTGCAAAAGAGCGGCGACGTGCCGGAAACCATGAGCGGCCCGGTGCTGCCGTGTTCCGCCGCGCCCATCGCTCGCGGCCATATCGTAGAAATAGCGCGCCTTCGGGGGATACGCTCCGTGAGCGAGGCCGTCCTGTTTTGGGATTTCCAGGACGATTCGTTTCAAATCGCGGTGGGCTTCGATCCCGAAGATTCCGCAGGGCCGGCCCTTTTGCGAAAAGCCCTGGTCGAGGGCCGCTTTTTGAAAACGGGCGATGCAAACCAGGCGCTGGCGGATTTGACATGGGCACGGACACAGGGAATCGCACCGGGCCATGCGTTGAAAATAGGCGGCCGGGATTTCAAAGTTGCCGGGATCGTCGATTCATCGCAAATCAGCCAAATCGCCGCCGGCCAAGTCTATATTCCGTTGACCGAGGCCAAAGCCATAGCCGCAGGTTCGGCGGGCATAAGCGCCGTCCATCGTTTCGGGCGGGACGACGCCAATCTGCTTTTCATCGACGCGGACCGGGACAAAACCGAGGAGATCGCCGTCGGGATAAAGGCCATAGCCGGCGAAAAAACGACGGTTTCCACGCCGGAGTCGTTCAAGGAGACGCTTGGCGGCCTGTTCTCCCTTACAGACCGGTTTTCGGGCCTTGTCGCGGGGGCCACGCTCGTGGTGTCGCTTTTGCTCGTGGCTCGCGCGACCGCCGCCGGAATCGGGAAGCGAACTGCGGAAATCGGCGCCATGAAGGCCGTCGGCTGGACCGGTCGAAACATTGTCGGCCAGCTTGCCGCGGAATCGTTTGTCGTCGTGGCCGTCGGCGCGGCCTCGGGAATCGGCTTGGGGCTTTTCGGAGCTTGGATCGTCTCCTTTCAGAGCATCGCCATTCCCATTCCTTGGGACATGGCGCCCATGCCCCATTTTCTCCCGGGAGGCGAAACGCAATTGACAAAGGACGTACGGCTCGCCATGCCTTCGTCCATGAAAATCGTCGGTATCGGCGCGGTTTCCGCGCTCCTCGTAGGCCTTGGCGCCTTGGCGGCCGCCGGCCGGGCGGTCGTACGCCTTAAACCATCGGAGGTTCTTCGCAATGAATAAAGATAAAATCATCCAGGCAAAAAATCTGTGCAAAAGTTTCGGTGAAATCGAACCGGTCAAACAGGTCGATCTCGCGGTCGAAAAGGGGGAGTTCGTCGCTTTGCTGGGGCCTTCCGGGTCCGGGAAATCCACGCTTCTGGGGCTGCTGGCCGGCCTGGAGAGCGCGACTTCGGGACGGGTTCTGCTGAACGGCCGGGATCTTTCCGGCTTGACCGAGGATCAATTGGCCCTGATGCGCCGAGATCACGTAGGATTCGTTTTTCAGTCCTTCCATCTCGTCCCGACTCTCAGCGCCTTGGAAAACGTCGCGTTTCCGCTTTATCCGGTCAGGATGGAGACCCGCGAAAAAAGGGAGCGGGCCAGGCAATTGCTCGCGCAGGTCGGACTTGCCGACCGGGCCGGGCATCTGCCGTCCCGCATGTCGGGCGGGGAGCGCCAAAGGGTCGCCATCGCAAGGGCCCTCGTAAACGGCCCGGAGATCGTTTTTTGCGACGAACCCACGGGAAACCTGGACTCCAAAACCGGTGGGGAGATCCTGGACTTGCTCCTCGAATTGAACGCGGACCGGAAAGCGACTCTTTTCATGGTCACGCACGACGCCGAGATCGCCAAATTCGCTCATCGATCCTTGTACATGAAGGACGGAAAGGTTTTTGAATCATGAAATCGAATTCGAATATTTTTTGTATCGTTCTCTCTTTATGCCTGTTGGCCATGGCCTCGACAGGTTGGACGTCGCCGGCGGTCAAGCTGGAGATACTCTTCATGAACCACGGGCCCATGCAGCCTACCATACGAAATCTCAAGAATCTTCTCGCCGAATACAACGGCAAGGTCGAACACCGATGGTTCGACGCCGACCTGGATTCCGGGAAAGAATTCATGAAGAAGAAGAACATCCGCGGACATATTCCCCTGCTCATCCTGGTAAACGACGAAGCGACCTTCGTCGTGGACGGCAAGGAGACGATTTTTCGGGGATTTCCCACCGGGGCCGCTCCGTTCAAGGCCGTGGAAGGAAACTGGTCGATTTCCGACCTCCGCCGTTTGCTTGACCATTTAACGAAGTGAGGTCCGCATGCGTATATCCGATATAGCGTTCTACAGTTGCAGGACGGCGATCGCCGAACGGAGGCGATTCGTTTGGGTGGTGATCGGCCTGGCGCTGGGCATCGGGCTTTACGTCGCGATCGGGGTCCTGGCCGCCGGATACGCGAAACTCGTGGCGTTGCCGTTCGGCGAGTTGAACACGGACCTGATCGTTCAGCGCGCCGTCAAGGGAGGACAGGAGAAAAACGTTCCCGGCCGGTCGGGTATTCGCCTGCCCTTTTCCAACCAGCCCGTTTCGGCCGCCGAAATAGAGGCGCTGCGGGAACTGGCCGGCGTCGAAAGCGTCAGCCCCGCCATAATGCTTTGGCATCAGGCCGGAAAAGACTTTTCGATTATTGCAGGAGTGAATCCGGACTCTCCCGGCGGACCCGCCGCAGTCATGTCGTGGATCGACAAAGGACGGAAAATCGAAAAACCGGGGGAGGTCGTGGTGGAAAGCCATTACGCCAAATTCCACAGGATCGGAATTGACGATCCGGTGTTCTTCGAAGGGCGTCGGTTCGATGTGGTAGGCATCGCCAAAATAAAGAAAGGGGCTTCGGTGGCCGCGGCCAATTATTATATGGGCATCGCCGACGCCGGAACTCTTGCCGGGATGGACGCCGGCGGCGCGAACATGCTTTTCGCGAGGTTGAAAAAAGGTGTCGCGCCCGAAGACATGCGGCCGAAGCTGGACGAAACCGTGCCCGGAGCGATCGTCTCCACGGCGGACAATATCGGCGGCATGCTCAAAGGGTTCGCCAATATCGGCGACGCCATGTCGAAGCTTATATGTGCCGTCGTCCTCGGTTTCGCGATATTGCTTTCCTCATGGCTTATCGCCGGTTCGCTCGAGGAAAGAAGCTGGCAGATCGGTCTGATGAGGACGGTCGGCTGGCAAAGAAAAGACATCCTTGCGGCCGCGGCGGGGGAAACGATTCTCCTGGGCCTTGCCGGCGGAATTTTGGGGTTGGGCTTGGGCTATCTGGCCGCCGTCGGCCTGAGTTTTCACGAGGTAGGCCTTGCGCTGCCCTGGAACCTTTCGGGCGGTCCCGGCGCGGCGGCGCAAAACGGTGCCGCGGGACAAGCCGTTTCCTTCCCCGTGACCGTGCAATTCGGGACGACAATCGCCGCCTTGGGAGCCGCCGCGTTCTCGGCGACCTTGACCGGCATAGCGGTGGCCGGAAAGCTGTGTCGTCTCGAGGCTAAAAAGGTGCTCGACGGGGCGTAGCCTCGCCATGGAAAAGTGCCCGTCGGGGCGGTTCGATTTAGTCCTGCCGCCCCGGCGGGCTTACGTCCTTAAGGGGATGGACGTTCTTTTGACATCACGACCGCGTCCTTCCCTCGGCCGGGTCCGACATCGCCCTTGGCGCCATCTCGACCCTTATGATGGAGGAAGGCATCAACCGGCTGCCCATCGCAAACCCCGACGGCTAATTTTTCCCCCTGTCCAAGTCCCGGTATTGAATCGCCTCCGTAATGTGTTCGGAGGAAATGCGCTCCGATTTGGCCAGATCGGCGATCGTCCTGGCGATCTTGAGTACCCTCTTGTAGGCTCTCGCCGAGAGGCCCAACTTGTCGATGGCGTTCTCCAGGATCTTCGAGGATTCGGAATCGACTTGGCAGTGCTGGCGGATTTGGCGGCTGCCCATCTGGGCGTTGCAGTATATCTTGGATTTTGCGAAGCGTCGGGATTGCACCAGCCTGGCGGTGGATACCCGCTTTCGAATCTCGCTCGAGGGCTCTTGGGAGGCGTTGGCGATCAAATCCTTGTAGAAAACGGCGGGAACGTCCACGTGGATGTCGATCCTGTCCAAAAGAGGGCCCGATATTTTGGCCCGGTACCGGCTGATTTGCCTTTGGTCGCAGGAGCATTCGTGCTTCGGGTCGGTGCTGTACCCGCATGGGCACGGGTTCATCGCGGCCACTAGCATAAAGCTGGACGGGTAGGTTATGGTGGTCGCGGCGCGGGATATGGTGACTATCTGGTCCTCCAGGGGCTGGCGAAGGACTTCGAGCACGTGGGGTTTGAACTCGGGAAGCTCGTCCAAAAAAAGAACGCCGTTGTGCGCGAGACTCACTTCTCCGGGCCTTGGAATTCGACCTCCTCCGATCAACCCGGCGTCGGAAATCGTATGATGCGGCGCCCTGAAGGGTCTTTTGGTGATCAGGGCCTCTCCCTTGTTCAACATTCCCGTGACGCTGTAAATTTTGGTGGTTTCGATTGCCTCCTCGAAGGTCAACGGCGGCAGGATAGTGGGAATTCTCCTGGCGATCATGGTCTTGCCCGAGCCCGGGGGGCCGATCATGATCATGTTGTGACCTCCCGCCGAGGCGACCTCCAACGCTCGCTTGGCGTTTTCCTGGCCCATCACCTCCGAAAAATCGATGTCGTAGACGGTCCGGTCGTCGAAAAGGCGTGTCGCTTCGGAGGTTTCCGGTTCTATTTCGACGGCCTTGCGCAGAAATTGCACCGCATGGGAAAGAGTTCGCACGGGATACACGTTTATGTCCTTTACGACGGAGGCTTCCCGGCGGTTTTCGTGCGGCACGACAATTCCCTTGTATCCCGCGCGCCTTGCCGCGATGGCCATGGGAAGGGAACCTTTCACAGGCTTGACGCGCCCGTCCAGGCTAAGCTCTCCCATTACCAGGTAATCCGTCAGGCTGTTTTGTTCCACCAGGGAGGAGGCGCACAGAATTCCCAGCGCGAGAGGAAGATCGAATCCCGTGCCTTCCTTTTTGATCCCGGCGGGGGCCAGGTTGACCGTGATCCGGTCCCCCGGATATTCGTAGCCGGAATTGGCTATGGCCGACTTTACCCGCTCCTTGCTTTCCTTGACGGCCGTTTCGGGAAGCCCTACCGTCGTGTACGCGGGAAGTCCCTGCGAAATATCCACCTCCACCTCTACGATGAACGCGTCGATGCCGATGACCGCGCTGCTGAGAACTTTTGCCAGCAAGTTGCCCCCCCTTGACCCTTTTTGTCGCAACCGTTTACGGCGCTGGAACGAAGACTTCGATTCGTTTGTTCCCGTCATAGCAGATCTCGGTTTCTTAATCAATTTGGAAATCGGCGGGATTTGACAAAGGGGGGTTAATGTCTAGATTGCAAGGAAATCGAAGAAATGTGGACGAACTCGACACCCTTAACTGGAAGGAGGTCGCAATGAGCAAACATGCAAAAACGATAGTAAATTTGGAAATGTTGAACACGCTGACGGAAGGTTGTCCAGGGTGCGGGAGAAACTTTACCCTTGGAGAACCGGTCGTCTCCGCATGCGGAGCTTGGGAGGGCGGACCTAGATATATTCATGCGAACGAGGCTGTCTTCGACCCGAAAACCTCCGCTTACGTCGAACGCAAATGCTACGAAGCTTCCCGCAGGTCGGGCATCCGGTAGCTTCCGGATTTTTCGGCCGATACCGCGTCAAGTCCGATGTATACAAGCCTGCCGGAAAAACATCGAGCGCCTCGAATCAAATCGGAGCTTCCCTTTCAACGGTGTTTTTCCGGCCTTTTCCCGCGCATCGAAACCGGTTTCTCGCCGCCACGAATTTTTTTGCTCGCTTATTCGCCGTGAAGAGCAAATTCATTTTGAATAGTTCACCCCGATATCGGTGGCGCTCCCCGTAAACCCCGCGGCCTTCGGCAATGCGGTTTTTTCCTTGACAAGCCTTCGTCCCCCCTGTTAATGAATGAATATTCATTCACTTTTTGCCGAGACTCATTGGCTTCCACGGAGGTGACGTATCAACACCAAGGCAAAAACCAACGACAAGTACCACCGCATCCTCGAAGCGGCCGTGAAGGTGTTCGCGAGACAAGGTTTTTTTCAGTCCACCGTCGCGCAGATCGCCAGGGAAGCCGGGGTGGCCGACGGTACCATATATCTGTATTTCAAGAACAAGGACGACATTCTCGTGCAGTTTTTCGGCTATAAGGCCAGGCAGGTTTTCGACCGTTTTCGAAAACTCGTCAACGAAGGCGACAACGCGGTCGAAAAGCTGAAAAACCTTATTCGCGGACATCTTGGCGAATTTCAGAGGGACAGGGACATGGCGGTGGTCTACCAGGCGGAAACGCGTCGAAACAGTCCGCTGGTAAAGGACCAGATCAGGCAGATGTCCAAGACGTATTTAGACATGGTGGCGGAAATCGTGGAGCAGGGCCAGACGGAGGGGCTTTTTCGCAAGGACCTGTACTTGGGTCTGGTCAAGCGATACGTTTTGGGGGCGGTGGAGGAGGTTATCAACACTTGGGTGCTTTCGGGCGGAAAGTACGACCTGGAGTCCATGGCCGACCCTTTGGTGGACTTGCTTGTACGGGGCATAGGGGCCTGCGGGCAGTCCTCCGGGCCCGAAGCCGACAACGGGCAAAACAACGCAAAGGAGGTCTAATATGGTACAACTAATATCCGACAGGAGAGACGTCGATTTTGTCCTCCACGAACTGCTCGAGGTCGAAAAGCTGAGCGAGCACGAGGTCTTCGCGGATTTCAACAAGAAAACGATCGACATGGTCGTTACCGAGGCGAGGAACCTGGCGATCAAGGAGCTTCTTCCGACCCAGCAGCCCGGAGACCGCGAGGGATGCCGTTTCGAGAACGGGGAGGTCAAAGTCCCGGAATCGTTTCATCGGGCCTACGAACTGTACAAGGAGGGGGAATGGGTCGCCATGGCCGAGTCTCCCGAATGGGGAGGGCAGGGCATGCCGAAAGTCCTGGCCATGGCAGCCAGCGAATGTTTCGTGGGCGCCAACTGCGCTTTCATGATGTACCCGGGGCTGACCCACGGGGCGGGAAAACTCGTGGAGGCTTTCGGCACGGACAAGCAGAAAAAGCTTTTCCTGAAACAGCTGTATTCGGGTGAATGGACCGGGACCATGCTCCTGACAGAACCCGAAGCGGGCTCGGACGTAGGCGCGTTGACCACCACGGCGGTGAAAAACGGCGACGGCACGTACTCGCTGACCGGAAACAAGATATTCATCTCGGGCGGCGAGCACGACCTGACCGAAAACATCGTCCACCCGGTACTCGCCCGAATCGAGGGCGCTCCTGCGGGCACCAAGGGCATCTCTCTTTTCCTGGTCCCCAAGATTTGGGTACACGACGACGGTTCCCTGGGAGAAAGAAACGACATCGTTTGCACCGGGATCGAGGAGAAAATGGGGATTCACGGAAACGCCACGTGTTCGTTGGCGTTGGGAAGCAAGGGCAACTGCCGGGGTACGCTTTTGGGGCAAGAGAACAAAGGCATGAAAGCCATGTTCCTGATGATGAACGAGGCGCGCCAACTGGTGGGCTTGCAGGGGTTCGGGTTCGCGACCTCCGCGTACATGCACGCGCTGAACTACGCTCGGGAAAGAATCCAGGGCAAGGAAATTCTGAGCATGCACGACCCCGATGCTCCCAGCGTTCCTATAATTCGCCATCCCGATGTCCGTCGCCAGCTCATGACCATGAAGGTTTACGTGGAGGGCATGAGAAGCCTGCTTTATTACACGTGTCTTTGCGCGGACAGGGCCCGCCTGGCGGAAACCCCCGAGAAGAAGGCCAAATACCAAGGCTTCGTGGATTTTCTGACGCCCATCGTCAAGGGCTACGTCACCGACCGCGCTTTCGAGGTGTGCAGCCATGGCCTCCAAGTTTACGGCGGCTACGGCTACATCAAGGACTATCCCATGGAGCAGCTGTTGAGAGACTGCCGGATTACCATGATCTACGAGGGCACGAACGGAATCCAGGCCATGGATCTCTTGGGTAGGAAACTACCCATGAACGAGGGAAGGACCGTCATGGAACTGATGACGGCAATGCAGGAGACCATCGGGCATGCAAAATCCCTCGAGCCCGTCAAGGCTCTTGCGGCGCGGTTCGAAAGCGCTGTGGAAAAGCTGGGCGAGGTCGGCATGCACATGTTCAAGCTTTCCGGCTCGAAAAAGGTGGTCAACGCGTTCGCCTTCGCCAATCCTTTCATGGACGCCGCCGGAGACGTCACCATGGCCTGGCTCCACCTGTGGCGCGCCTCCGTGGCCTGCCAGGGGCTGGAAAACGGCGCGAAGAAAAAAGACAAGGCCTTTTACGACGGCGTGATCAAGTCCGCCGAGTTTTTCATTAGAGCCATACTGCCGGTGAGCAAGGGTCGCATGGACGCCATCTTGGACAATTGCGGGGCGGCGGTCGAAATAGACGAGGATTCGTTCGGAGGGAAATAGGCACCGCGTGCGATGTCGGAAAGGCGTGCGTCAACTCCTCCTTATGTCCGCTTGGCTGAAATATGGTCGCGAAGGCTTCGTTTGGCGGTATTTGGGGATTGTTCCGTGTCCTCGGATTATTGGAAAAGCCTCTTCAAGTCGATGAGTGGAGAGGCTTTTTTGTATAAGGAAGTAGGATGCATTCGAATCCCGGCGCGTTCCGCTGCCACGGGGAAACCGAAGGGGACGCGCTTGACAAAACAAATCGTCGTTGTTCAATTGTCTGAAAAACGTTTTCCGGAGACCGATATGGACATCGTAATCGATACATCCGCCTTGATCGCCGTTATAGTCGGAGAGCCCGAAAGGCCTAAAATCATAGAACTGACCGCCGGAAACGCGTTAATAGGACCCGGTTCGATCCCGTGGGAAGTCGGCAACGCGTTCTCGGCGATGTTCAAGCAGGACAGGCTGACGCTCGACGAAGCCAAAAAAGGGTTGTCGATATTCGACGGCATTCCTTTCAGGCTCGTGGAAACGGATTTTCCCAATTTTCTGCGCCTGTCCAAGGAGACGGGCATGTACGCCTACGACGCCTATCTTCTGGATTGCGCGATCAGATACAAATCACCCCTGTTGACGCTGGATCGAAAACTGAAGGCGGCTGCCGAAAACGTCAACGTCGAAGTATTGGAGGTCTGAATGCAAGTCTACACATATTCGGAAGCCAGACAAAAGCTTGCCTTGGTGCTCAAGCAGGCGGAAAGTTCCGGCAAGGTTCTAATTCGCAGAAAGGACGGACGGACTTTCGCGTTGATCCCCGAAAGGGATGTTTCTTCGCCGTTGGACGTGCCGTCCATCAAGGCTGAAATTACGACGAAAGAAATCGTGGATATTGTCAGGGAAGGAAGAGAAAGG
>CAZNTU010000201.1:0-10267 GCA_964575975.1 uncultured Desulfobacteraceae bacterium | reverse complement strand
TTTGGATCGCTGCGAAAAGATAGGTGAGGAACACCCCGGGGTCGCTGTCGTGTTCATCCAGGGACACCCAGGCGCTGGGAAAATCGCAGGGCTTCCAGCCAGCAGCTCGCCAGGGTGCTCTTGCCATAGCCGGCCGGCGCAGAGACCAGGATCAGCGGCCGGTGCCGCCCCCCATCGAGCTTGTCCGGCAAATGCCCGCAGTGCAGAGGGGATTTTTACACCTGGGGCCGATAAACGAACGACCTGGAGACTCTTGAATACGAGACTGCGGTGTTCGTCGAAGACCTGTTCGCCCTCCTCGATTTCGCCGAGAATCTGGATCGGGCCGATTTGACGACAGGCGATGGCGGCGTCGCTTGTGTCCTCCGCCACGCCCAACTGGCCCTTCACGCCTCCAGGTTGTTCAGATCGCAAGGTCCACTACCAGTCCATTCAGGCGGATCATTCTTTATGTCGGGTCCAGTTTTCCACTTTCAATTTCCCGATCCGCTGGAACTCCTTCTCGTTGTTGGTAACCAAAATCAAATTCCGGCTAAGGGCATGGGCCGCGATGAGCATGTCCAGCGCTCCGATGGACGTTCCTCTCTTTTCCAACTGAAAACGAATATCGCCGTAGACATCGGCGGCTTCCGGGTCATAGGCGAGAACCTCGAAAGGCGCCATAAATTCGTCAAGCCGAATCTTGTTCTTCTTTTGCCGCGTGCTTTTTGAAAGGCCGTATCGGAGTTCGGAAAGCGTAACGGCGGATATCCCGATCTCCCCCGGCTCGCACTGACGGCATCTTCCGATGACTTGGGGAGGACGATTGTTCATGATGTAAATACACATATCCGTATCAAGCAAATACGTTGTCAAGATCCATCCTCCGCTGTTGTTCCGGCTGATTTCGATCGATCATAAAAGGTTCGTCGTGTTTCATAAGGTTTTCTTCCCAGACGTCCCATATGGAACCATCCTTTGGAATAAGAAGAACCCCTTCCGATGTTTTTTTGATATAGACTTCATTTCCCTTGAACCTGAATGCCTTGGGAAGGCGGACGGCCTGGCTGCGGCCGTTAATAAAAAGTTTCGCGGTTTCCATGATGGACCCCTTTCACGGTTGATGTATACCAAAAAATATATATTGATTATTCCAAAATGTCAAAAGAATAGGATTGATCACATCAAATGTCCATGATTGGCATAGATGGATTCCCGCTCGCCACAACCAAGGAATATCAATTTGCGGCCGCTTGACGACGGTTCTTTCGCGGGCGTCCCCGGCTTCGATTCATGCGAAACCCGCAACCACGATCCGCCTCGCGAAAACTTTTCGCATACCTCTGAATTGCAGTAAACATCGCCGGGATCCTAGCACAGGGTCTGCTCGACAACGCTCATTGTTTCCACGAACTCGCGCCATTGTTACACCCGTCTTCGACTTTGAATTAATTGGATCAGCGCCGCGACGAGGGCGACGACCAGAAGAGCGTGAATGGCGCCGCCCATCGTGATGCCGGTTATAAGTCCCAGCGTCCACAAAACCACAAGTGCCGCAAACAAGGTCCACAGCATATCGGCCTCCTTTCGTTGACTGGTTGAGGTTTAAGCGTAAAAGCCCGATGGGGCTTTTTCGAATCTCCGTTCTTTTTCCATCGTTGGAAAAGTGTCGGCGCTTACAAAGGTATGGGAATGTTGCCAGGACTGGGACGGCGATCATTCGCCAGGCGAAGCAACTGATCCAAAAGATCCGCATTTCGGCCCTATGTTTCGGACCTGCCGCAACCCTCATTTTGCGCAGGCAATTGGGACAGCAAAGCGGATCGACCTCGTAGATTTTTCGGATCGGCCTCGCCCGGTTGCGGCGGGATACTTGCAACATAATTGTCGTTGCTCCCGATCCGGTGATATTTCGTGCCGATCGATCCGGTCGTGCCGCGTTCGGGGCGGCTGAAAAGCCACCACGCGAAGATGGCGAGGGCCAAAAGGAGTCCGGCGCCGAGAATCGTTCCGATTTTTTTCATTGTTCTTCGCCTTTTTTACCAAACGGTTGATCGGTCTTCTTATTTTGTCCGATAAAAATCAAGTTCCTGTCCTACTGTCGTGCCTCTCCAAGAATATGGACTTCGTATATCTTCCGATAATGGAAGCCGTAGATGGCCAAGGTAACCGCCAACGGAAGCAGCCTCGGTCTGCGCGTCGCGGTCCACGCCAACAGGCCCCAATACTGGAATCTTTCTTTCCCCAAAACGCCCAGGCGAAGACCGGCGCGCCAAAATGCGAGGATTCGCTGCCAGTCGTTGGGAGTGGTCTGCGCCGGAACCTTGAGTTCCCGCAGCAAGCGCCTGACCCTTTGGTAATATTGGCGGGGCGAATAGATCTGCTCCATGATGGCGCGATAGCCATCGATCAGCTTGTCCAGACCCATTGCCGGGACAATATTGGTCCGGCCGTCCGCGTTGTCGCCGGAAAATTCCGCGCATACGCGCTTTTCGCGCGCAAGACGCTCGAACAGCCGGGTTCCCGGAGGAGCCTGGAGCAGGCCCACCATGGCCGTTACAATGCCGCTTTTCTGGATGAAATCGATCTGGCGTTGGAAGATCGAGGGCGTATCGTTGTCGAAGCCGACGATGAAGCCGCCCATGACCTGCAATCCATAGCGGTGTATTTTTCTGACGTCCTGCAGCAGGTCCCTGTTTTTATTGTGCGTCTTGCGGCATTCGGCGAGGCTGTTCTCGTCCGGCGTCTCGATGCCGATAAAAACGGATTCGAACCCGGCCTCGGCCATCATGGCCATGAGTTCGGGGTCGTCGGCCAGATTGATCGATGCTTCCGTAAAAAACAGGCATCCTTTTTTATCCTTGCGCCATCCGATCAGGGCCGGAAGCAAATGTTCCTTAAGGGAACGCTTGTTGCCGATGAAATTGTCGTCCACGAAAAAAATATTGCCGCGCCAACCCGCCTTGTAAATGGCGTCCAGTTCGGCGATAACCTGTCGCGGCGTCTTGGTGCGGGGTTTGCGTCCGAAAAGTGCCGTGATGTTGCAGAACTCGCAGTTGAAAGGACACCCCCTGGAATACTGGATGTTCATGGATGCGTAGCGACGCATCGGAACCAAATCCCATAAAGGAACGGGGGTCTTTTGCATGTCGGGATAACCGTCGGCTTTGTAGATTCTTTTCGCGCATCCGTTTTTCAAATCCGCGATAAACGCCGGCAGGGTAAGCTCGGCCTCGTTCAAGACCAGGTGATCCACCTGATCGAAGGCGTCCGGTTCCGCTGTAAACAGCGGTCCGCCGGCCACGATCTTCAATCCCGTTCCCTTGCAGCGTTCGATGATACGAACAGCCGCTTTTCGCTGAAGCGCCATTGCGCCGACAAAGGCCATGTCCGCCCAAGCCAGATCCTCGTTCCGAAGCTCCTCCGTGTTCTCGTCCACCAAGCGCTTGTTCCAATCTTCGGGCAGCAGGGCGGCTACGGTGAGCAGCCCGAGCGGCGGGAATGCCGATTTCTTCCTGATAAATCGCAAGGCATAGGTGAACGACCAGAACGTTTCCGGAAATTCGGGATAGACCAGTAAAATATTTATGGGTAGGTCTCCTTTCATCGACAATCATACTACCCATATAGTCGATTCTTTTGCGATTTTCCAATACGGCGATCCCCCTAAATCCGGTACAAAGATCATGTAGCTTCGGCTTTGCTCGTTTTGTCCCGGTGGAAAAGCATAACCGTCTGTCGTTTGCCGAGGCATTAGGCATTGGGAATCGGTCCTCGGCGCTTCAAATCTTGGGAGGTTTCAGGGAAAATCCGCTTATGGCGTCCGCCACCGGTTTCAACATGTCGCAAGGGTCCCGGCCTTCCGCCAGACCTCCAAGGTAATAGACCCATCCGCCCGATTTGAAGGCAATGCGTTCGATGCCGTTTCTGCCGAGTTCGTCCCAGTCGTACGCTACGATGAAATTTACTATTTCAAGTTCTTGGAGAAAATTCGCCGCCTCGGGGGCGATATAGGATCCCAGTGTCGAAACCACCACCGTTTTCTCCTGGCCATGGAGCAGGTTGTAGAAGGCGAAATAATCGAAGACGCCCCCCGTCAGCAGGATCGTCCGGTACCGTCGGATGTACGGCAACGCCTTTTCAATGCCATAAAGCCAGCCATTCGAAGAAAGAGCGATTTCCCTGCTCCGTTGTTTGAGACATCGAACTCCCCTCTCGCCCGGACGCCTGCCGACAATTCCAACCGGATGGGCATCCGCGTCGTAAATGGGAAACACGATTCGTCCTTCCAAATAATCGCCGTAGTTTCTTGAAAAAGGATATTTGCGTCCGAAATCGATCTGTCGGCGATAGTATCCGTATTTCTTGACGGTTCGATCGTTCAAAAACCTGATCAAACCGCCATCCGAAAAGGCGTCGAAGATCCCGAAATCGTTTTCGAAGCGCGGGCTAAAGCCGTCTATAAGAGCCTTTCCTCGATACTGCGCATCGTCATAAGGCGGCGCGTAGCCGATGTTGAACTTTTGGACGGCGTCTTTTCCGACGCCCCGGCGGGCAAGATATTCCCGGATGTCCTTGAAACGGTCTTCGTTCGACAGCAATAGACCATGGTAGAAACCGGCGGCATCGTCCAAGGCGGCGACGATCTTTTCGTCGAGTTTCTTCGGCTCGACAAAAGCAACCGTGTCGTCGGGCTCCGGCGTATCTTCGGGTTCGGGAATCCGGGAGCTGTCGCCGTCGCAAGGCTCGAAAGCTTCGACACCCAGATGCTCGGCCCAAATTTGCCGCGCCTTTAAAAACCGATAATTCTTCCGCAGCATGATCAGGTCGTAAACGTCCCAGTCGCCATTGCAGGCGCCGAAGCAATGGAACCGGACGACCTTCTTTTTATCGACATACGCCATGAAATCGGCTTTTATGTCGGCGTGGAACGGGCATGGGGCGCTATACCGGTTTTTTTTGACGTTGTCGAAACGAATGCCAAGCAACGTTTCGACATAACGGATTATGGCATCGATGTGCGTTGCCGATTTTATGTCCTGATAGGTTTCCATCATGCCTCCAAGTGTGGTGCAACCACTGACGCGGTTCCCGCTTATGTTGCTTTCCCTGTCGTTTTTTTTCTATCCCGCTTTTTCTCCGGGACCATGCTGTTCACGGCAGGTTGTCCTTAATTACCTTGCCGAAGCGCTGCACAATCCCTGTCTCCTCGGGTTGGACTGTGAACCACGCTGTCCATAGGAACACCACCGCTTCAACAACGGCGGCGAAAAGCAGGAGCTGTCGTCCATCTGTCGGAGGCATATTCTACTTTCTATTGTCTCTGACCTTATGAATGGCATCCATGCCCTCCGCGTTGGAAACCGTGAAAATCCGAATTTCCAAAGGTTCGCTTAAAAGGACTTTCGTTCCCAGCAAGACGCTGAATTGGCGAGACGCTATATGACGATCCAGGTCTTCGCGGGTCTTCCACTCCCCCATCAGGCCGAAACGGTCTTCGTCCTCGATATCGCAAAAAACGCGGAAACTTAAACAACCCGCCTTCCTCGCCGTCGGTTCGATCATGGGGAGAAGGGTTTGCATTATTTCCAGTCGCTTTTCCGGGATTGCGTGCATGGTGATTCTAAAGACGACCATAACGTGCGCCTCCTTGAAACTCCGACCTCGATTTCTTAGCGGCGAAACTTCCGTTGCGGTTCGACCTCGCTCGAGCGGACGGCATGGGCAGTCCCGACCATGCGATACGATCGAAGCCTCCATCCGTGTCGGAACCCTTTTGCGGACGGGACGTTTCTCTATGTCTCGTCGATTCGGATTTTGCGAGCCGCGCGCCTCGAATACCGCCTGTCGGTCTACAACGAAGCTCGCCCGGCATCCGACGGCCTTTTGAATATCCTTTTCCGCGCAATGCGCGTCATAGGCCGACGCGTACTGTTGGCCTGCCTCCGTGGTCAATCCTATCTCTTTCATGTCCGATTCTCCTGCTTTACTGCGAACGAGCGTTCGCATCGCTTGGGCGAAAGCCCCTCCCTCCCTCCGAGAAGAAGACGGGAGTCTTGCATGCCATGTTTCCAAGCAAGATATGTGCCATGCAAACGCGGATTTCTTTCGGCAAGGATCGGGCCGGCCTACGGAAAAGCCGGCGAAGAGAATGCTCGCGGGGCTCCGTTGATTGCGCGAAGAAATCGGAACCGCGGTTTTTTCCCGCCGCCGTTGGACCGGACGGACAATCCTCCATAGTTCGAACCGTCGTCCGACGCCCGGAAAAAGACCGTATTTGACCGCTCGGTCAAATGAGACCTTTTCCATAATAGACATCGTCCCCAGCAATTCTCGTTTCGGTTTCGACAACATGCTCTGTCAAAGCGGCTGGCGGGCTTTGTTTTCGCTTCGGCCGTCCGTTCGCCATCTCGTTCCCGCGCTTCCGCCTCGTTCCCACGTTTCACGCTCACCTTTATACACATCTCTTTCGCGGACTCGCTTTCGCTTTTGGTCCCGCCCTGGAGGCTTCGTATCTTTCAATGGCCAGCATGAAGTCCCTAAGCCTCTGCAGTCCGATCCAAATCGGCTGCGGGCCGGGAAAGCCGTCGTGCCTGCGTCCCAGAAATCCGCCCAGCCCGGCCAGCATCAGTACGGTTTCGATCAGCGGCGGCGGCTCGTCCGGCGGCGCTTCGCCCTTTGCGACTATGTAGAGGGTCCGCCATTCGTCGTCTCCGAGTCTCGCCCAGCGTCGGCGCCCGCTTCAGCTTTTCCGTCAGCTTTCGGGCCGCCTCGTCCTTCACCAGCCGGCCCTGGGCGGCGCGCACGATCCACGCCGCCCGCTGGGAAGGCTCGTATTCGAGCATCTCCGCGAAAAGCTCGTAAACATCCCCCTCCCGGTCGGCCAGGGCCGCCACGAGCGTGTCGGGAGCCTGCGCCTGGACGTCGCAGGCGGCCTGGTATCCCTCGATCCAGCGAAAGCTCTCCTTCTCCTCTATCGGCTTGCCCTGCCTTTGCGCCCGGACGCTTTCCTCCGGCCTCTTCCACAATTCGAGGAACACCGTGCCGAGCGGCACTCTCGCGTGCGTTTCGGCCCAGTCGCCCATGGCCTGCGGAATGCTCGCGCCCGGTTTTTCCGCAAGGCCCTTGAGCACCTTGTCCATCCGCGCGTCCAGGCGCGCGTCCCCGAAGCTGGCCGTTTTGGCTTCGTCGTTTGTCCAAGACATCTCGCACCTCCGTTGTCCGACATTATCTCCATACTATAAGGGCTAAAATGGAGATGAGATGTGTATAAAGGTGAGAGGGCGCTGTGAGGCACAAGCACCGAAACGAATTTTTCGCGTGCTTCAAACGCCGCTACGACTACGGCACCTCCGAGGCGGTCCTTTACAAAAACTTTCCCCGAACCCGAAAGCGGTTTCCGTGGCAGGCCGGCGGGATGGCGTTGTTGTTTCTTTGCCTTTGCGGTTCGATCGCTCGGCCCCTTTTTTTCTTTTCCGCAGCCGTTCTGCTCCTTTTTTCGGAGGCGGCCGCCAAAAAAATCCAATCGGCGAAAAAATTCAAAGACGAGTTGCCGTTTAAAACTATCCCATGGGCGGTCTCCCGCAGCCACTTTCTTTTCGCGTACTACCTTTGGTATTATGTTGCCCGATACTATTTTATTCTCTATTTTATTCTGCTTTGCCCGGCCGCTGTTTTCATACCGGCTCTGACGCCGCTTGCACTGAGTTTGGTCCTGTTTCCCGGTTTGGTGGAATTCTTTCAAAAGAAACCCCGCTTGAACCCGGCCGTGTTTATATTCTATTTCTTGGTGGAACAAGCCTTTTACCAAATCGGGACATTGGTTGGATGCATCCGTTGCAAGAGCTTCGGATTGTACCGGATCTCGTTTGCGTACGCAGGCTTTGTCAAGTCGGAAAGATCGGTCGTGGATCGGCTTAAAAAGGCTCTGGGCAGGACGGTCCGGAGGCTGAAGCGAGGCGCCGAACAAAATTGAATCCTCCGGTTTTTAAGATTCGGGGGTGTACCCGGAGACGATGGAATGAACAGGGAGACGCAAAACGAAATCAAGGAAAAATTCGACCGGCTGAAAAAGATTCTCGGAAAGCTGGAAAAGGTATCGGTCGCGTTTTCGGGGGGCGTGGACAGTACGTTCCTGTTGAAAGTCGCGCGCGATGTTCTAGGAGCCGAGAACGTGCTGGCGGCGACCGCTTTGTCGGAAACCACCCCCCGCCGCGAAAAAGAGGACGCCGACCGCTTCGCCAAAGTTTTCGGAATCGAACACATGGTAGTCGAAACCCGGGAACTCGACATCCCGGAGTTTGTTCGAAATACGCCGGAAAAATGTTATATATGCAAAAAGAGCCGGTTTGGAACTCTGTTGAAGATGGTCGGGGAGCGCGGCTTTTCGAAAGTGGCCGACGGCGAAAACGCGGACGACGGTCTTGATTTTCGGCCCGGAAGTCGCGCGGCTCGCGAACTGGGCGTTGCAAGCCCCCTTCGGGAGGCGGGGCTGACCAAATCCGACATACGAGCCCTGTCGAAGGAATTCGGCCTGGCAACGTGGGACAAACCGTCCTATGCCTGCCTGGCTTCCAGAATACCCTATCGTCAGGAAATCACGGCCGAAAAGTTGAAACAGATCGACGACGCCGAGACGTTTCTTCGGGATCTTGGCCTGTCTCCCCAGCTGAGAGTCCGCCACCACGGGGACGTCGCCCGCATCGAGCTGGACCGGGCCGACTTCGCCCGGATTTCCGACGGCGATCTTAGAAGCCGCATTGTGCAATATTTGAAGTCGCTGGGATTCCAATACGTCGCGCTCGATCTCGAAGGATACGAAATGGGAAGCCTGAACCGGGCGCTCTGAAAAATGGGGACATAAAAAACTTTCATGGCATTTGCGAAAGGAAGGCACATGGACAGTAAATTTTTAAGGGAACTTCTGACTCAGGTACAAAGCGGACGGATGGACCTGGATGCGGCCATGCACGCATTGAAGCGTCTGCCCTTCGAAGACTTGGGTTACGCCAGAATAGACAACCACCGCTGCGCCCGTACCGGCGTGCCCGAGGTCATCTACTGCGAGGGAAAAAGCATTCCCCAGGTTCAGGGAATCGCGAAGCGGCTTTCCCTCCATCACGTGAACGTTCTTGCCACCAGGGCCGGCGAGGAGGTGTATTCGGCGATCAAGGAGACGGGGGTAAAATGCGAATATCGCGACATGGCCCGGATTGTCGTCATCAATCCCGAAGAGGTGGAGCATGTCGGAAAACTCGTGGTGGTCAGCGCGGGGACATCCGACATCCCGGTCGCCGAGGAGGCTGCCGTCACGGCGGAAACGCTCGGCAACAAGGTTATGCGCATCTACGACGTGGGAGTCGCCGGCATTCACCGGCTGCTCCACGTCTGCGACGACCTGTTCACCGCCAACGTGGCGGTCGTGGTGGCGGGCATGGAGGGCGCCCTCGCCTCGGTCGTGGGCGGTCTGGTCTCCTGCCCGGTGATCGGCGTTCCCACGAGCATCGGCTACGGCGCCAGTTTCGGCGGGGTGGCCGCGCTTCTGTCCATGCTCAACAGTTGCGCCTCGGGCGTGTCCGTGGTCAATATCGACAACGGCTTCGGCGCCGGGTACCAGGCCAGCCTGATCAACAAACTGATCGCGCGCCGGGCGTCCGAAGACGGAAAAGAGACGACGGCGACCGCGGAAAGCTCCGAGGAGCGCGGAAACAAGACGCCGGACCTTCGCGAGGTCCCCAGGGCCAAGTGTGGAATGTAGCGCTTTCGACGCGTGTAACAATGTCATTGCACCGAGGACGACGAATTTATGAAAATCGCATACTTTGATTGCTTCGCGGGGGCCAGCGGGGACATGATCCTGGGCGCCCTTTTGGACGCCGGACTTCCGCTGGAAACCCTGAAGGCGGAAATCGCCAAACTTCATCTGGATCACTACGAACTTGGCATGGAGAAAGTGGTCAAAAGAGGCATCGGGGGGACCCAGGCCATCGTCGCCATCGGCGACCACGACCATCACCACGACCATCACCACGACCATCACCACGGCCATGATCATGATCGTCATCATTGTCACCACCGCCGCCGGAACCTTTCCGATATCAGGGATATTGTCGAAGCAAGCGAACTTTCCGGCGCCATAAAGGAAAAGGCCATGAGGATATTCACCCGTCTCGCGGAGGCCGAGGCCAAAGTGCATCGAACGTCCTTGGACCAAATCCACTTTCACGAGGTGGGTGCCATGGACGCCATCATCGACGTGGTCGGCGGCGTGGCGGGGCTCGAAGCCTTG
>CAZNTU010000200.1:0-10366 GCA_964575975.1 uncultured Desulfobacteraceae bacterium | reverse complement strand
CCTCCAAGGAAACCGGAGCGGGGCCGACATATTTGCTTTCCTCCAGCAAACCCAAGGCTCGCCTTATTCCCGCGTCGGTAATTCTGTATTCGTATTCCTTGTACGAAAACGACGGGTCCGCCTTGGTGATTTCGGTCAGCCGGTTGTGGCGAAGTTCGCTGACGCACTGCGACAGGACGGAGTCGGGTAGTTTCGTCTTTTCGGACAGCAACGGAATGGTAAAGCTTTTGATGTAGAGCGCGTGCTTCAAGATAAGGTCGGATACGAAATCGCCGTCGAGCTTGGTTTCTTCGACGTCTTTCGGCGGTTCGGGAAAGAACCGCAAAAGCCCGGCAAGCTCGGAGTCGGACATGTATCCGAGCGCGACCATGTTGTATCCAAGCTTTCCGCCGAACATCTGTTGTCGTTGAAGGGCCTTGTGAAGCTCTTCTGTCGAGACGATCCCCTTTTCGACGGCTCTGGTTCCCAACGGTTTTCCCATGTTATTTCCCTTTCTTATATTGTTAGGATTGCATAATCGCTTTTTCAGGAAAAGGAACGGATTTTAAGCCGATTTCGCTGTAGCGTCGATTCGCATCGGGCTTTGCAGGTGTTTTGCCGCCCAAAGAGTCGCTTGGAGGCGGTTCGGCACGTTGATCTTTTGAAAGATGTTGTAAATATGAGTTTTTACCGTGTTATGGCTGATGAACAGTTTGTCGGCGATTTCGTTGTTGGAGATGCCGGTCGCTAGGAGTCTTAAAATCTCTTGTTCGCGAAAAGTTAGATTGATGTCGGCGTTCGTATCGTGCTCGGGATTGGAGTTTTCGAAGATGATGCGGGTAAGGGTATCGCGCCTGAGCCAAAGCTGGCCGTTTAGAATGCATTCGAGGCCCTTCGCGATCGTTTCCGGAGTGTCGTTTTCGAAAAAAATTCCGCGGAGGCCTTTTAGCACGGCTTTTCGATCTATGGCGGCGTCTGATTCGAGGTTCAGCAACGCGATGCAACAATGGATGGTTTTCGGACAAAACCCGCTGTTTATCTCTTTCCAGAGGAGGTCGGGCGAATTGCTCGAACAGTCCCAAAGCAGGACGAACGAACCGATCCCCCTTTCGTTTGCCTTGAGCGGAACCATGTCGAGGGAATGGTCGCATTTGCATTCCACTTCGAACTTTTCCGCCAGGAAATTTTTAAGCAGGTGATTCTGAAGATTCGGTTGTCCTATCAAAAAAATAATATTCATGGATGAACTCCTTGAAAATAATCCACGATCACCAGAATTTCACACTTGAAATCGGTGTATCGGAAAAGCCGCCTTTTGATTTTTAACGACGGCTTTTATCCCCGCGTATTTAATGTGGTTCGGACTTTTGGTTGGATAGGCGGAATAACGGAAGTTGAAAGCCCGACCTAACATAGCGGCGTGATCAGCCTTGTGGAAATGTCGTAAGCTTGAGGAAAAAGCGAAGTGCGAGATGGAAAACGAAAATTGGAATTCGTATTGAATCTGTTTTTCTTCCAATAAACGCTATTATGCATCCCTCGGAAACAAATTGCAATAAAAATTGAAAAATTATCTTTGCGTGCCATTTTTCAAGGCGACCAAACTACCCCTTTATGTACCCCAATCCACCCCAATTCGGGATTTGATAGGCTTTATCGAACTGGTGGCGAGACGGATTCGAGACCAAGGAGGCGAATACGTTGTTTGATTTTCTCTTGGATATCGCCTAATACAAAGTTTATGGAAGCATATATATAAAAAGGTGCAAAAGGAGTAACGAGAGTTGCCAACGACGACCGGCAGGGTTCGGGGGATCGATTTCGCCCGTGCCCTTGCCATATTCGGGATGGTGTTGATCAATTTCAACGCGGCCATGGGGGGCGAGGATTCGGGACCTTATTGGCTGGCTGCGGTTCTTGACGCATTGGAGGGAAGGGCTGCCGCATTGTTCGTAATGCTGACGGGGGTGGGCGTCTCTTTCATGGCCAGGGAGGCTTTCGAATTTCAAGAGCCCGCGTTCATCGCCCGGAGCCGGCGCCAACTGTCGAAGCGGGCGTTGTTTCTATTCGCCCTCGGCCTGTCCTACACCAAGATTTGGCCTCCCGACATTCTTCATTTCTACAGCGCGTATTTGCTCGTGGCCCTGTTGCTTGTCGCGGCGTCCGGGCGCGTTCTTTTGGTTTGCGCGCTCGCTTTTACGGGCATTTCGGTTCTGTTGACGGTTCTGTTCGATTACACGACGGGCTGGGATTTCAACGAGATGGAATATTTGGACTTCTGGTCCTTCGAGGGAATGGCGCGCCACATGCTTTTCAACGGATATTTTCCGGTTTTTCCGTGGGCGGGGTTTCTTTTGACGGGGATGTGGCTGGGAAGGCAGGATTTGCGGAGGGTCGCGTTTCGAAAAAGAGTGTTTTTCGCGGGCCTTTCCGTTTTCTGTTTGTCGGAAGCGGCGTCCCGGGCGGCGCTTGCGTTGCATGCTCTTCCGAAGGTATGGCCGATGGCGCCGGAACTCGACTATTATTTGCAGACGACTCCGTATCCCCCTTCGGTCTTTTTCGTCGCCTCCGGCGCCTCCACGGCTTTCATGGCGATCATGGCGAGTCTCTACATCGTGGATCTTTCCAAGGACGCGGCGTGGACGCGCCCCGTAGTCGCCACCGGGAGGATGGCCCTGACCATCTACGTGGGGCACGTTTTCGTGGGGATGGGTATTTTGGACCGGCTTGGCCTTCTTGTCGAGAACCAACCGCTCTTGTTCGTTTTGTTCTTGTCGGTCGTATTTAATATTGCGGCAATTTTATTTTCGTATTATTGGGAGAAAAAATACGGGACGGGACCGCTCGAATGGATTATGCGTCGGTTTTCGGAGGAAAGGGCCGGCTGACGGCCGGCGTCCGAGGACAAAGGCGGCCCGACTTGAAAGACGACGAATCTTCGTGTACTTAGCGGTTGCGCGGGTGAAATCGAAAGAACCGCGAAGGCTCGAGGGACGCCGACCCGGTTTGCATTGCCGAACGAGGCGTCCTCAATATTCAATGAATCGACCGAGGCTTTTAAATGAGCGACGAGGCGAACCATACGACATCGAAAAGCAAAATTTGCCGGGCGTGCGGAAAGGAATTCGTTCCGGCCATGTATAAGCAGTCTGCGGAGTATTGCAGCGACCCGGAATGCCAGAAGGCGAAGCTGAAAAGATCCCGGGAATACGCGAAGAACAAGAAGGACGGAATCCTGGAGGGCGGGAAAGGCGGACGGGGTAAAAAATCGGGTTCGAATTCCGGCAGGGTGTGCGCGAAATGCGGAAAGGACCCTTACCCCAACTATTTCTATTGTCCCGTATGCCATAAAAGCATTCAGCTTGACGAGGAATACGACGACATCTTGTCCGATTAGGAAGGGAAAACGGGTCGCATATTGTTCAGAATGTTGCAAATAAAGGGTTTTGTGCGAATAAATGGCAAACAAACACTTGACGGTCGTTGCATAATGCGGTTATATGTCAGGAAGTTTTGGGGCGAGGAGTTCTCGAAGCCCTTTTTTTCCGCGATATCGAGGAAAGTTGTTCGTTTGCGGCGCAAGGAACGATCCTGTCATACGCGCAGGAATGGGGAGGAACAGAGGAAAATGGTTTGGCATCCGGCGAAAGGATTCGGGTGCGGTTGAAAAACGATAGCATCGTTGACGATGCGCAAAAGCTAAGAAAGGAATGGTTTACATGAACAAAGGCGAGCTTATCAACGAAGTGGCCGATCAGATGAGCAGTAAAAAGGATGCTCAGAAGGCTGTGGACGCGGTAATTTCATCGATTACGGGTGCGCTGAAGAGAGGCGATGCGGTTACCTTGGTGGGATTCGGGACTTTCAAGGTCACCGAGCGCAAGGCCAGAATGGGAAGAAACCCGCAGACGGGCAAGGAAATGAAAATTTCCGCCAAGAAAGTGCCAAAGTTCATTCCGGGCAAGGCTTTGAAGGATGCCGTTAAATAATCCGGGGAAGGTAAGACAAGCATTCTGGGGGGAGTGTAGTCGATAGCCGCAACCTAATTTGCCGCGAAAGATTTTATTCTTTTTCGCAAACATGTTTCGCCTCTAAGAATGTCGAAATAATCCATCGAAGGACCCTCCTGACGCCCTTTTCGACGTAGTCGATTTATTGTAGCACGAGTCGAAGAGAGGGATTTTGCCGTTTCCGAGATTTCCGACGCCGTTACTGGCACCGGGCCCGAAGATCTTTTGCCGGGCCGACAATAGAGGCGTGGCATAGCCGGCAAACCTGCCGGTCTTGTATAAGAAAGATCCGACGGGTTTTTTGTAGAAAAAACAAGCGGTCGGTCGAGGCGAAGTTTTGCTTCAGTGCCCGACCGGCCGCTTTTTCATTTTGCGAAGAGCGGAACGAATTCGAATTTGACCACATCCACCAGACCCCGATCCGTCAGCTTCAACTCGGGGATTACCGGAAGGGCCAGGAAGGAAAGGGTCATGAAAGGAGCCTTCAAAACGGCTCCCAATTCCCGTGCGGACTTGGTCAATCTGTCGATTTTGTGCCTGACGGCTTTTACCGGTTCGCGACTCATGAGACCGGCGATCGGAAGCTCTATGCTTTCCACCGTTTTGCCGTCGCAAACCACCGCGAGCCCTCCTCCCATACGGATTACTTCACGGACCGCCGCCGCCATGTCGTTTTCAGTCACTCCGGCCACGACAATGTTGTGGGAGTCGTGGGCGACGCTCGATGCGACAGCGCCGCGCTTCAGACCGAGCCCCTTCAGAAATCCCTTGCCTACGTTTCCGGTCCGTTTATGGCGTTCCACGACCGCGATTTTCAAAATGTCCTTGTCGATGTCGGACCGAACGAACCCGTCCACCGCGACCGGTTCGAAGACATACTGCCTAGTGACGATCTGATCCGGGACGATCTCTATGGCTCTTGCGCGCTTTCCCTCCGCCCGTATGGAAAAATCCAGGGAGGACAGCTCGGCGTTCATCGAAGGCGGAACTTCCACGGGCGGCGGCGTTGGAAAGCCGGTGACGACCTCCCCGTGCTTGGCCGCGAGCTTGCCGCCGGTGAATACCAGATCGACTACCGGATTGTTCAAGTCTTCGAATACGACGAGGTCGGCCCTTCGGCCAGGGGCGACAGCCCCCCGGTCTTTCAGGCCGAAATAGTCGGCTGCGGAAAGGGTCGCGATTCTTATGGCCGTGATCGGTTCCACGCCTAGGCGAATGGCTTCGCGGACTATGAAATCGATCGACCCATGATCCAGCAGGTCGTGGGGATGACGGTCGTCGGTACACCACATGAGCCGGGGCGCCGTTTTGTCGTTGACTACGGAGACGAGCGTTTCCAGGTTTTTGGCCCCGGTCCCCTCCCGGATCATGACATGCATTCCGGCCGACAGCTTTTCTTCGGCCTCGGGGAGTTCGGTGCATTCGTGGTCGCTGAGAATCCCGGCCGCGAGATAGGCTTGAAGATCCCTTCCGGCAAGCCCCGGCGAATGGCCATCCACCGGTTTGCCATATCGGTTTGCCATCTCGATCTTCGCCAAAACGTCGGGGTCGCGGAATATCACCCCCGGGAAGTTCATCATTTCGCCCAACGCCAGAACTTTTTCCTCCGCCAGGAAAGGTTCGAGGTCGGCCGCCGTCAACTTCGCGCCCGACGTTTCCATATGGGTCGCGGGAACGCATGAGGGCAGGGTGTAGCGAACGTCGAGCGGCTGATCCTTTGCGGATTCGATCATGTAGCGGATTCCTTCCGCGCCTAGAACATTGGCGATTTCGTGAGGGTCCGCCGCTACGGTCGTGACTCCCCTTGCAGCAACCGTTCTGGCGAATTCCGAAACGCAAGTCATGGAGCTTTCGATATGCACATGGGGATCGACGAACCCGGGCGACAGGTAGCGCCCTTTCAAATCGAGAGTCTCGACGGCGGAATAGTTGCCGATGCCCGCGATGTAGCCGTCTTTTACCGCCACCGAGGATTTCAGGATTCTACCTGTGAAAACATCGACGATCCTGGCGTTTTCAAGCGACAAATCGGCAGCGGATTCTCCCCTCGCCGCCTTTACCATTTCCGAGAGAGTCGGTTTCGAATTCATTTCGCGATCCCCATGCCGATTTCGGATGTTTTTTCCAAGATTTCCTCGACGTCCAAGGTGGCGATTCGTCTATTCTCGACCACATGGACCCCGTTTACCAGGACATGTACGACGTCGAATCCCTTTACGGCGTAAACCAAGTGGGATATCGGCGAATACATCGGTGTCAGATGCGGCTTTCGAACGTCTACGACAACGATGTCCGCCGGTTTGCCCGGTTCGATGGAGCCTGCCGTGTCGCCGAGGCCGATGCTGCGCGCGCCGCGGACAGTCGCCATTTCGAATACGGTTCGGGCGTCGGCGACGGTCGGGTCCAGCTCATGGACTTTGTGCAACTTGGCGCAGACGTCCATGGTGGAGAAATGGTCCAAAGTGTTGTTGCTGGCGCATCCGTCGGTTCCCAAACCCACCGTGATCCCGGAATTGAGCATTTTCGGGACCGGGGCCGTGCCCGAAGCCAGCTTCATGTTGCTTTCGGGAGCGTGGGAGACGCAAGCCCGGGTTCTGCGGATTGTTTCGATGTCGTCGTCGTCGATCCACACGGCATGGACCAAAAGCGTGTTTTCATCCAGGACGCCTAACCGTTCAAGGTAGCGAACGGGGCTTGTTCCGTGTAGATTTTCGCAATCCCGCCTTTCCTTCAAGGTTTCCGCGGCGTGAATCTGAAAAAGAACGCCGTTTTCGACGGCGGCTTGTTTCGCCTTTTTTATCGTGGTCGCGGAACAGGTATAGGGGGAGTGGCAGAAAATCGAGGGCCGGATCAAAGGAGACTTGTTTTTCCAGCCGTGGACGAATTCGACCGCCGCCTCCACGTTTTTTTCCGGGTCGGGAACGCCAGGGGCCGGAAAGTCGATCACTCCCTGTCCTAAAACCGCACGCATGCCCGACTCCAAAACGGCGGACGCGACAATTTCCTCGTGGAAATATCCGTCGCAGCACGCGGTCGTTCCCGACAGGAGCATCTCGCAACAGGCCAGAAGCGCGCCCCACCGGACGGTTTCCGGACGGATATGCTTCGCCTCGGCTGGAAAGACGTGTTCGTTCAGCCATTTGTCCAAAGGGAGGTCGTCCGCGAGACCCCTGAACAATGTCATGGGAAGGTGCGTATGAGTGTTGACAAGGCCCGGAGCGACCAGTCCGCCCCTGGCGTCGATTGTCGCGTCTGCTTCGGGAATCGCTTCCCCGGGTCCTTGTCGTTTCAGCAAGGAAATTTTGCCGTCCCGGATTCCGACAATCCCCCGTTCGATCGTCTCGAAGTCCCGGTTTGCCGTTACTATCGTGCCGTTGTGGATTACGGTGTCGAAGGGCAACTATCGTTCCAAGCTCCTGGTTCGACGCTGCACGTACGCGCTCTTGATGGCTTCGTAGGGATTGATGGCGGCCTCTTTCAAGGATTCGTAATCGCCTATTCTAAAGGAAGTTCTGTTGACGACTTCGCTCCCTCTCATGCCGAACCTCAATTCCCAAGGGTCGAGGTAGCTTACAGGATCGAGAAAGAAATCCCCGGCGGTTCCGACGGCGTCGCGGGCCGACGACGGTCCCAGGACCGGCAGAACAAGGTAAAAGCCATGGTCGATTCCGTAAGTGCCGAATGTCTGGCCCAAGTCTTCCGGGTCGGGATTGAGATTCTCGAAATTCTTGGCGGGATTGCCGAAACCAAGAACGCCGAAGGTGGTGTTCAGCATGAAACTTCCCAATTCGGCGACCGCCTTTTGTCCTTTGAACTGCAACAAAGCGTTCACGAACCTGACGGGCATTGCCAGGTTGGTGAAAAAATTGTTCAAACCCGTCCTCGCCGTCTCCGGCGCCACGGCCCTCCATCCTCTCGCAGCGGGTTTCAAAGCCCAAAAATATAGCTTGTCGTTGAAATGGTACATGGCGACATTGAACGGCCGAAGAGGGTCGGCTATTTGAAACCTTTCCTGTTCGTCGTCCAGATCGTCGGGGAAAAAGAAATCGTCCTCTTCATTCTCCTCTTCATTCTCCGCTTGGGCCACCAGTCGCATGCCGCCGAACTCGTCAAGTCTGTAGTCCGGATAGTCGCCCGCGAAAACGGGGAGCGCCGAAATCGAAACCAAGAACGAAAAAGCGACGATCGAAAGAATCGAATTTTTACCCATCTCCGTTTATCCTTCAGGATCTTTCCGGTTCCTTTGATTTTTCCCTGAGTTTGGCAAGCAAGTCGGCAGGGGTTCCTCTCATGAGGATTCGGCTGAATTGATCCCTGTAATTGGTCACAAGGCTGGTGTTTTCCACGAACACGTTGTAGACGCGCCATTTGCCGTTTTTGAGGAACAGCCTGTAATCGACCGGGATTTCCACCGAATTCCGATTGACCATTGTGCGTACGACGGCCTTCGAATCCGAAAGCATCTCTTGCTCCTTGTAGACGACTTTTTCGTCGTGGTACTCGCTTTGAAGCCTCCCCAAGTAAGTATTGCCGATAAGGTCCGTGAAAAGATCGACGAATTCCCGTTGTTGCTCCGTCGAGAATTTTTCCCAATCGTGGCGGCGCAACGTCCCTTTCGCAATGGTTTCGAAATCGAAAACGTCGCGAATGACGGACCAGATTTTTTCAAGCTGTTCGTCTTTTCTTTCGGGTGTGTTGTACGCGGGATCCTGCAATACGCTTACGACCTCGTCGACTCCGGCCTTGACGACGTCGAGGGGGTTGTCGGCCGCAGCCGCAACCCCGGAAAAACCGAACAATAGAAAGGAAAAAAGCAAAACGAACGAAATCGTGTCGAGAGTGCGACGTCTACGCATAATTGGAACCTCCAATGTTTTGTTAAGGTAAAGCTTTTATTCTTTGTCGACGCCCCCGAAAACGAACTTGCCTACCAATTCTTCGATGTCCAACGCGGATTCCGTATCGATGATAACCTCTCCCGGTTCGAGATATATTTCGCTGTTTCCCGGGGAAAGCTTCACGAACTTGTCTCCGATCAGACCCGCCGTTTTGATGGACGCGATCGTGTCTTCGGTAATCTTGACGTCCTTTTGAATTTTCATTTTAACATCAGCAACGTAGCGGTCCGTGTCAAGCTCGATGGATTCGACCTGTCCGATTTGCACGCCCGCCATTTCGACCGTCGCGCCCTTTTTCAGCCCTGACACGGAAAAGAATTTGGCGTTCACCGGATAGAAGTTTTCGCCCAAAAGTTCCATTTTTCCCAGTTTGACGGTCAGGTATCCGATGCAGGCCAGTCCGATGAGCACGAAAACTCCCACTCCGGTCTCCAGTTTGTATTTTGTCATTCGGCCTCCAAAAAATATTAGCACACGCGAAATTCGTGAAAGACGCTTTGTTCCGATTCGGCTCTTCGCAGAATCTCTTGGTACGAACTGTCCTTTTGCGCCTCGGCGTATCCGGCGCTCACGGTGAAACAAAAGCCGGGGTAGGGCTGGATGTCTATGATATCCTCTCCCCGGATTTCCTTTGCCAGTTTGCTGCAGAAATCCTTCGCCTGTTCAAGTTTCGTTCCCGAGAGAACCAGCAGGATTTTGTCGAGCCCGTAAAGCGAACAGGTATCCGTAAGGTCGATTCTTTCCCGGACCAAATTGACGAATTTCCGAAGCACGCTTTGGCTGACGACATACCCGAGACTTTGGTTAAGTTCCTTCAGGTTGGTCATTGTCAAGACGATCATGGAAAAGGCGACCTCGTCGCGCTTGAGATGGACCATCGCTTCCTGGTAGCGATGCCGAACCTGCTTGTGGGAGGCCACGCCGCCCAATTCTTTTTCGTCCGTTTCCAGGCCGTGGATGAAATTTTGAACGACCGGGTCGGAAGACAGCTTGATATCCTCGGGGCTCGCCTGAACCAGTATCTTGCCTTGGTACAGCATGGCGATGCTCTGGGAGATGTAGAAAATGTCCGGTATTTCGTGGCTGACCACCACCGCCGTGAATCCGAACTTGCGCTGGTAGTCGGAGATCATGTTGTGCACGGCGTTCTTCTTGACCGGGTCCAGACCGGTCGTGGGTTCGTCGAACAGGACGATCTCGGGTTCGGTCACAAGCGCCCTGGCCAGCGCGACGCGTTTTCTCATCCCCCCGGAGAGCTGGCTGGGGTATTTGTGTTCGTTTCCCGTCAGCTCCAGTTGCTGCATTTTTTCATCCACCCGTCCCTTGATCTCGAGGGATTTCATCTTGGTCCTCTCTTTCAGCGGAAGGGCGATATTGTCGAAGACGGTCATGGAGTCGAAAAGGGCGGCCCCTTGAAACATGTAGCTGAACTTTCTTTTGAGAGCTTTCCTTTCCTTTTTGGACATGGCCCTTAGCGGC
>CAZNTU010000199.1:3966-10368 GCA_964575975.1 uncultured Desulfobacteraceae bacterium | reverse complement strand
AGCTGGGCAGCGTACCCGGCGGCCTGCCTTTTGGCCGATTCCATCCTTGTCAGGCTGACGAAACTCTTCGCCTCGACAATGCCTCCGCATCCACCTCCTGCCCGCTCTCCTTTCGGTATTGGCCGAAAAGGTCTTCGACCTCCTCCATGGCGAAATTGAGCGCGAGAAGCGACCGTTGGACGTTGAACGGCGAGCCCCGTTCGCTTTCCGCGGACAGGATCGCGCGGACGCCGACGAACACCAATCCGTGAACGGCGAAATTTTCCGTGTCCAAATACATTTCCATGAAAAGACCGGCCAACCGGTCTATGATCAGGGAGGCAACTTGTCGAATTCGTCAATGAACAGAATCAGCGGCTTTTCAAATATCCTCGAAGACTTTGAAAAAAGCTCTCCCAGCGATTCCTATCTGTCCGGTTTTTCGACGTTCTTTTTCAAAAATCGTCTGATAAAGCAGGGGGATGCGGCCAAAAAAGGCTTGAGGGGGATCCTGGCTCGCCAGGAAGATCCCCTGCATGGACATCGGGCCGATGGCGAATCGATCAATATTCCCCTCTCTATTTTCGGCGAACTCCTCCATCAAGGAAGCCAAGCGTGTTCCGGCTTTGGTATAGCATGTCCGGATAGCCATATCTTCCTCCGATTTTTCATGTGCCGACAAACGGCACATTCCGGACGATGCGATGTCGACAAGTATTGGGAAGAGATCGATGGACCGGGACTCGCATTTTTTTCGGGCATTGTATTTCGACGGGAAAAAAGCGTCGCGGAAGTTCGTCTCCGCCTATCGAGACCGCGATGCGGGCGAATGCCCGATGGTAGACCGGGCGTCCGCATCGCAAGGACTTTTCATATCGGCGCGTTCGACCGATTCGATTCCCTGGCAATTAAAAGGCGTAGGAGATGCCCACCCCGCCATAAACCTCGGTATCGTGACCGTAAACGCCGTCGGCGACGCTGGCGTCGGGAAGGACGTCTTCGTCCAGGGACTCGGTGTAGCTGATTTTGGCGCCGAGACTCAAAGCGTCGGACAAAGCGTACGTCAGACCCGCGGAGAGACCGACGTCGTAGAAGCCTCCGTCGGTGGCCTCCGAACTGTAGTATTCGGCGAAATCGTCGCCCGCGAATCCCACCTTGCCTCCCAGCTCCAAGGTCAGCGCGTCGTTGAGAGCCAGGGACCAGGCGAGGTTCAAGTCCGCGTAAAAGCTGTCCACTTCGTCGACGTCGTAGTAGAAGTTCAATCCGGCGGACAGTCCTTCCACAATCTCCATCCCGAAGCCCAGAAAGAGTTCCAGGGTGTCCTCCGCCCCGGTGGAGGGAAACAGGTAGTCGATAAACCCCACGCTTACGTCCGCCTCCTTGATTTTAAAGGAATAGGAAGCCGTGAGATCCACTTCGGAAAAAGATTGCTCGTCCAAAGTGTCCTCGTAGTCGTCGAAGTCGTAGTTGCCCCAAACGTTGATGCCGAAACCCTTGTGGGAAACATCCAGGCTGGGCTGCGCCACCAGGCCGTCGTTGAAGGTGATGCCTCGCCATACGTAAGCGGAATTGATTTCGAGCGCCGTCGTGACGTCCGCGCCCCATGCCGAACCGCTTGCCAATGCCACCGCCAATGCCGCCAAAATAACGATCTGTCTCATTTTTACGAACTCTCCTGGTCGTGTTTGCGTTTATCGTTCGTATTCAATCCGGCAAATGTCCGTTCGGATCATCAGAGGCCCGAGCGTTTTTCATCGATCGAGAAGATTCCCCCCTTTCCGCGCCCGGAGCCTTCGACCGGTACCTATGGAAAATATCGAGCAAATACCGTGCCGAGCGGCGCACGAAGATGGAACCGACAGTCGGAACTCTTGCGAAACCCGGAGGTTGGCCTCTCCATTGCAAATGGGTTGGCGCAAATTTTTAGCCCGGCAAACAACATTATTGTCATAAATATAAGTGTAATGGTCAAATTTGTTTCTTTTGATTCGTTCCTTGCGGGCGGGAAATTAGGGGAGGTCTTCGAAGACGATTCCGATTCCGGCGGAAAAAGAGGTTGACGCGGATGCCGTGTTTTTAATAAAATCAATTCAATGTTTTCATGATTTCGCCTAAATATAAGAACATGTGGAAAATGGACGGGAAGCCGATTATGTCCAGGGAGCAGGCGCTGGACGAACTGAAAAGCTACGGAATCGAAGGCCCTTATATATATCTGATCGATATCATCCCCTTGATCGAAATGATTTGGGCCGACGGTTACGCTCAGGACAGCGAGATCCACATTCTCGACAACTATCTGGTCGAGCACGTCGAGCATGTCAATGAAATAGCCGGCTACGAGATGTTGACGCTGAATCATGCACGGGCCTTCGTATCCCAGTTTCTAAGCAAAAAGCCCAATACCGATCTTATGCGAACCCTGCGTTCGCTTGTGAATCCCGTTCGGCTGAGTTCGTCATGCCAAGAAAGCTGTCAAATGCTGAAGGATTCTCTTCTGGCCGTCTGTCTGGATATCGCCTCCATTTCGGTGCTCGAATATCCTTACGAGTGGAACGAACGCTTCAATGCGGCCGAGAAGCGATGCTTTTTCGAAATTTTGGAGTCTTTGGAAAAGTAACTGACAAATGAAAGGCGGCGTTACCCTTCGGACAGGATAAGGGAACCGTTCGGGCATGCGTGCGAAGCGTTCGTGGAACTTCGCGCGAAACCAACTCCTATCTCAACATTTCCGCCACCTCCGGATGATCGTGGGATGTGGCGATATCACGGGCAGTTTTACCGGACCGGTCCCGCGATTTTGTCTCCGCACCCGCTTTCAGCAGTTTTTTTACTGCTTCCCTGTGTCCTTCCCGTGCCGCGAACATAAGGGCGGTTTCGTCGTAAAAGGTTTTGGCATCGACTGCGGCTCCCCTTTCGATCAGCAGTTGTAACGTTTCGACGGAACCGCTTCCTGCAGCCAGCATCAGGGCGGTCCAGCCATGGCGGTTTCGGGCGTTCGCCTCCGCGCCGCAGTCCAAAAGCAATTTTACTGTTATTGTCTGGCCGAACCGGGCGGCCGCCATTAAAGGAGTATCCCCTTCCTTGTTTCGCGCTTCCAAGGAGACACCGCGATCCAGAAGAAACCCCACAGATTCCGTGCGCCCGTCCGATGCGGCGTGATAGAGGGCGCCGTTCCGGGATTCCTCGTCCGTTTCGCGCTTCAGCAGAATCTCCATCAAGCCGGTCGAGCCGCTTCTGGCGGCATACACCAGGGCGGTCTGGTCGAACATATCCCTGAGGTCGGGATTCACGCCGCGATCCAGCAGAATCCGGGCGCAGTTTTCATTTCCGGCCCGGGCCGCGTGCATCAGCGCTGTGACTCCGTGCTCGTCCGCCGCGTCGATTCGTGCTCCGCAGGCCAGGAGCAAGTGGAGGATTTCTATCCTTTCGCGTCCGGCGGCCGCCATGAGGGGGGTGAATCCGCGCTCTCCCGTTCCGTTTACGTCCGCGCCGAGGCAAATCAGGGAAACCGCCTCGGACAGAGGTCGTCGCATAATGGCCTGGATCAGGTCTTTCGCCGGTGTCGAGCCGGGCTTCGAGCAATGGGGGGTTCGGGAAAAAAGCACTTCCGCGACGGCCGCGTGCATCCGGGGAACTTCGGTTTTCAGCGCTTCCAGCAAATATGGCCGCGCAGGGTCGCCGATTTCCGCGAGGGACGCCGCCGCCGCGTCGCTGGTTCCGGGATCTTCGTCCGCCAGCAATTCCACCAGGGTCGGGACGAATTCCTGTTTTTCCCGGTCCAGGCATCCCAAGTGTCCGATCGCGGCCGTTCGCATTGAGGGGTCCCCGTCCCGAATCGCGTCGAGGAGCTTTTCGCCCTGATTCCGGGAAGCCAGTATCCGCGCCAGGGCTTTGCGAATCTCGGGATCTTCCGCGCATAGAAATTCGAACAAATCCGGCAGGGTTTCGTCCATCGTCAGACCCAAGGCGCGGCCCGCCTCCTGGCGAGTCCGCTGGTCCGTGTCCCGCAATGCATCGACCAAGGCCGGAACGACCCGACGGTCTCCGGGACCGACGGCGACAAGGGTCTCCGGAACCCGGCGGCGCACCATCGGTTCCACATCCCGCATGGCCGCTATTAGTGCCGGTACGGCCGACGACGCTTCGGGGCCGCTTTGCGCAAGGGCTTTAACGCTTCTCTCCCGGGTTTCCGCATCCGGATCGGTCAATGCCTCGGCCAGGGCGGAGATCGCCGACGGTTCCCCGGGATCGACCAATCCCAGTGCTTCCACGGCTTCGCGCCGGACCTCCGGACTTCGATCCTTAGCGGCCGAAACAAGCGCCGGGAAGGCCGGTTTCGCCGCCGAACCAATGAGTCCCAGCTCCTCCGCCGCAACTTGGCGGTAAAAGTCGTTTTCCGATTCCAGCGCCTGCAAAAGGACCGGAAGCGCCGGTTTCATGACGAAATCGAGAGGCGCGGGGATGGTTCTCCGCGTTCGGGTTTCCACGAACGGCCAGGCCTGGGTGGACGGAGGCAGTTCCAGTCCTTCGGGATCGCCGATCTCCACGATTTCGATATACCCCTTGGCCTTGCAGGAGATGGAAAACGAACACCCGCTGAACCCGCCGCGACGGATGGTCTTGTCAATCCGGTAGGTTCCGGCCGCGTCCGAGACGGTATCCGCGTAAATATGAAATTCCCCCGGGGCATGAGGAATCGGCAGGTCGGCGCAGGACCAGTGGCACATTATTCGCGCTTCCGGGATCGGTTGACCCGTGTCCCGGTCCAGCACCCCCCCCTCGAAAGGACCGGGGTACGGCAAGACCGGGAAAAAACCGGCCAGGAAGGATCGGGGAACAAGGACCAGCGCCGCGAAGACCGCCGTTATTGTCAGAATTGTCTGAAAAAGCGGGGAAATCTCGTCCGTCCGTTCCATCGCGATCCTCTCCTTTTTTCGGTTCGTCTCCAATTTTTCCCTGTATTGCGGCCACAATCGCAAACGGGTCCGTCATTTTTTCCAGAGCCTCACCGTGAAAAGCTCTTCGTCTTCGATCAAATCCAGAGTCGTCCCGTTATGCTCCCGCATTCCCTTGACGATCTTTCGAGGCACCCCCATGCCCATATGCTCCAGGTAGCCGTAGTCCCTCATGACGTCCTTGAGCAACTGGTTGCGGGCCGAGCGACAGCCCGTCATCATGTGTTGCGGCGTGATGCCGTTGGGAAGGCGACCCGGAGACGCCACCTCCAATCGGTCCTCGTACACGGACAACTCGACCGCGGTTCCGGACAACAGGCAGTCTCTGTGTACAAGGGCATTGACGACTGTCTCCCTTACCGCAGTCTTCCTCCGACCATTCGACGATTTTCAAGTAGCGATCTTTCTTTCTCATAAAGCCTGCGGTTTCAAGATTCTGTATGAGTTGTCGTGTTTTTATTAGCATGGAACGACAGTACCAATGCGATACCAAAAGGTCAATCGCAAAGAGATTCAGGCAAACCACGGTTCACCCGAGAAGACTGTTGCGTGATTCGTCAAGAAATGCCGACAGCGTTTTGCGTAGGCAACCGATGTTTTTTCACCATGAAATGTCGAACCTCTCCCGCCTTCGTTCGATCCTATACGGCACACTGCCCGGCACGGGAAATACACGCTTGGTTGTCTCCCCTTACTTTCAAATCCGCCGCAAGCGCAAAAAAAAACCTTATTTTCGTTCTTTTAGACCTTAGTAGCCCGGAACGTCCCCTCTCCCCCCCGACCTTATTACCTGATTACCTTATTTCCCCGTCAGATGCCGCGTCGGGCCGTCCGGCGCATCCGCAAAACCGTCCGCGTTCCCGATCCGTCTTCGGGGCGCGACGTGTTTGTCGTTTTGCATCTCCGAGCACAAAGACGGGCATCAATAAGGTAATAAGGTCGGGGGACAGGAGAATGTCGCCTGCTACTAAGGTTCCGAAGTGCCAAAATAAGGTTTTTTCAAAAACGTCGATTTTTGGCTGCGATAGCAAGACGGGCGTTTTCGGCGTCGAAAACGACGCGACGCAAGAAGGCGGGGTCGGGCGCGAGTCGATCGAAGGGACGACGTCCCGCGCGTCTGTGCCTTTCCTTGCTTTCATCCGCCTTTCCGCGGCTGATTTCGAGGGCTGCCGGAAAGCCGGGCCGTCTCGGAATGCGGTTACGGAAAAATCGGGCGGAATCCAATCCACATACGGCGGAACAAATGGAACAGTCTTTTCGGGCGAACCACAGTTGCTAAAAAATGCGAGTCGATCTAAAGTATAGAGAGGATACTGGGGACCGGGAGACTGAAGAATGCCGTCAAAACTTTCTAGGGAGATACGGATGCTTTCGGAGAGAAGCAAGAAATCGATAGCGGACTATTTCAGGGCGAAACCCGAAATCGCGGCCGCCTACGTATTCGGGTCGAGTTCCACGGGAAGGG
>CAZNTU010000199.1:0-3956 GCA_964575975.1 uncultured Desulfobacteraceae bacterium | reverse complement strand
GGGCCGGAAGCGACATCGACATCGCGATCATGGTTTTGGACCGATGGACGGCTTCGAGAGGATTAAAATGGAAACGGAGCTGTCCAATCTTTTGAACAGAGACGCGGATCTCGTTGTTTTCGCCAATTCGACGCCGCTTCTTCAGCACCAGATTCTCAAATACGGATATCTGATCTACGAAGCCGATCCAAAGGAGAGGGTCCGGCAGGAAGTCGTTTCCAGACGGCATTATCTCGACTCCCAGTTTTTATACAAGTTAATACCGACGGGGAAATCTCATGGTTGACAAGGAGCTGGTTTCAAGAAAGCTTTCGAAGCTTCGGGGCTATATCGATGAATTGACGGCAGCCGAGGACATCGATTGGAAAAAATACCAATCCGACGTTAGAGCCAAAGCTTTTATCGAAAGATATCTGCACCTTTGCATCGAAGAAGTGATCGATGTCGCCAACCACTTCGTTTCTTTCAATCGCTGGCGGGAACCCGCAAGTTTTCGGGACCTTTTCTCGATTCTCGGGACGCACGGAGCAATACCGGAAAAGCATCTGACCACCTTCCAAAACATGGCGTCTTTCCGGAACCTGCTCGTGCATCGATACGAGAATGTCGAAGACGAGCTGGTTTTCGGCATATTCAAAAAACACCTCGCGGACTTCGAGCTTTTCATCGACTTGGTCGCCGGGTGGATGAACAGTCTTCCGTAGCAAGTCCGGAGACAAGTACCATTCCATTCTCAAAAGCAAGCATTGCGGCTGACAAACCCGTCTCGATATGCTATCGTGCTTGCCGAACGTCCACGGGCGTCGAATCGTCAGAGCGGATTTTTACGTTTCGAACACGTTTTCTCCAGCGGATCGTCGAGCGTTTGCGTAAAAAATGAAAACATCCATTTCCTTAACGGTCGTCCTTTCCATCGCCGCCCGCGAGGCGGGTTCCATGGGTATCGACACTGATCGTTTCCTGATCGGACTCCTGAAATACGCGGGTTTGTCGGGCACGGACCTCGCCCGGTTTTCCCACTTGCCGGGAGGCGGAGGCGCTCTTGATTCAGACCGGGACGAACTCGTCTCGGAATTGCTAGCCAAAGGCATTCGCGTCCCCGAAGCCAGCCGGACGCTTTATCGCGAATTGAGGTCGGTCCTTTCGAAACTTTCCGATTCTCCGTTTTCGACCGCTCCGGAGTGTTCGGGCAAAACCGGCCATCGCACGGAAGCCCTGAAAGCGAAATTCGCTGAGGCCGAAGAGACCGCGCGAAGGAAAGGCAAGGATTGCATTTCCCCCGCCCATTTGTTGGACGCTATTTTAAAAGAGCCGACCAGGGCGATACGATCGGCGTTCAGAAATCTGAATATGCCTTTTTTCGGCCAAAGACCCGAAGCCTTCGACGCGATGCGCGAAAACGTCGTCCGAGTCGCCCAATACGATCAGACGCCGCCATCCGCGAACGCCCCCTTTCGGCGCGACGACCCCCTGCTCATGGTCCTCGAGCGCGAATTCAGGGCCGAAAATGGCAAAAACATTCTGCTTGTGAATTTCGGCAAGGGGCGGACGGCGAAACGAATCGAGCCGCTTCCCCGGTATTTGAACGAACCGGCGCGAAGCGAAACTGGAAACCGTACCGCATCCCCGTTTTCCTTGGCCGAAGCGAGCGTCGAAATGCTGGACCGTATCGGCGGCCCTAAAGAGTTTCACGGAGTCTGCCGGGAGATTTCCTCGGACGGCCGGAACATTCTCTTTTTCGATTTCCTGCACAGGTTCTTCCGGAAAGGGGACGAGGTAGATTTCATGGAGGGGTTTTCGATGGTGCTTCGAGACAACGGAATCGGCGTCCTTGCCGGGATCGACCGGTATCGCTTCGCCGAGTTGGCGGAAAACGCACCCGAGATTTGCGGGCTGTTCACCGTGATTCGTGTCCGGGACGAACGGGCGGACGACTTTCAAGTGCCTATATCGATATGACGTCGATCCGCAGCTTGGTTCCCGGTCCCCCGGTCGCCCCGTTCGATTTTTCAAAGGAAGGAGACGCGTACCATGTTTACCGAGCGCGCCAGGAGGTTTTTGGACAGCGCGAAGTCGATCGCGGCGCACAATTACGGCGGTTCATTGGACGTCGAAGCATGTCTTTGCGCCATCGGCGCCGACCCCCACGCATTGCTGCTGCTTGCCGAACCTCTCGCCGACGGCGACTGGCGCGCCGTCAAGTCCCGGCTGCCCTCGGCGGAGAAGCGGCCCGGCTTCTTTCCTTCCCTGCCCGTCTCGAATTCGGTTGGCCGGATTCTGGAAACGGCGCGGTCCCTGGCCTCCACGAAAGGGGTTCCGGACCGGCACGACCCGGGGTACATCGACGTCTCCCATATAGTTCTCGCGGTCGCCATGGACGAGAGGATCTGCCGCGAGGTTTTGGAAATGGCCCCTCTGCGACGCGGCGAGGCCCTGGACTTCCTGACGCGCTGGTATTCCCGAAGCCAGGGAGGCCAAGGCGGCGCCTCCGCCGTTTCGACGCTCGTGTCCCGCCTTCGCGAACTGCGGGACGAACTGAAGGCCAACCTTTTCGGGCAGGACCACGCAATCCACGCCTTCGTGGAAGGGCTCTACAACATGGAGGCGACGGCGTTCTCGGACGATACGCGAACGAGACCCCGGGGCGTTTTCGTGTTCGCCGGCCCCCCCGGCGTCGGAAAGACCTTCCTGGCGGAAATCGCGTCCCGTTTCCTTGATCGCCCGTTCCGTCGCTTCGACATGACGGCCTACTCGGACCACAACACCTTGAACCAATTGATCGGGGTCGCCAAAAGCTACAAAGGGGCCGAACCGGGCATCCTCACGGAATTCGTCTCGAAAAATCCCCGCGCTTTCCTGCTGTTCGACGAGATCGAAAAGGCACACCTCAGAATCGTTCAGCTGTTCTACCAGATCCTGGACGCGGGCAGGCTGCAGGACACTTTTACAAACGAGGACGTCGAATTCAAGGACTGCGTCGTGGTGTTCACCACCAACGCCGGCCGCTCCCTCTACGAGAACCCGAACGCCAGCGGAATTCACGGCGCCAACGCCGCCTTTCACAAGAAAACGATCCTGAACGCTCTCGTGAACGAGAAAAACCCGTCGGACGGAAACCCCGCGTTTCCCCCTCCGATCTGCTCCCGACTGGGACAGGGTTATCCGATTCTCTTCAACCGGCTGGGCATCGACGATCTATCCAAAATCGCGGACGCCTCCCTGAAGAAAACCGCGAAGCTTCTGTCCTTGGGATATCGGAAGCTTTTCTACCACGACGAGGAAGTTCCCATGGCGTTGGTTTTTCGGGAAGGCGGAGGGGCGGACGCGCGTCAGATATCGGCCGAGGCGGACAAGTTCTACAAGTCCGAACTCCTGTCGTTCTGCAATCTATATGAAAAGGACAGCCTGGAAGAGGTCTTCTCCGACATCGACAAGGTACGGGTCAAGGTGGAGTCGCCGGGCGACGGCGAAGACGACTGCGCTCATTCCCTTTTCTACTCCGTTGGAAAGCCCCGGATCCTTTTCGCCGGCGATCCGGGGACGGCGAGGCTCTACCGGGAAACGCTGATCGAAATCGACTGGCTCGCGGCGAGCGACTGGGAGGAAACCTCCGCATTGGTCGCGGCGGAAGATCCCGACCTCGTCCTCTTAGACATTTGGATGGGAGGCCCCATGTATTCGGAAGCCCTCCCCTCGTCCCCTCCCGACCCGACCGGTAGCGAGAAAAACGCCCCAAAGACCATCGAACGGGACATCGACCATGTTCCCTTTTCCGCCAGGCGGTTGAAGACCGGACGGGAAATCCTTCTCAACCTTCGGCAGCGGTTTTCCCGCATCCCCGTCTACATTCTTTCGACGGTCGCCGGGGGAGGGGAGGACCAAAATCGCGCGGGTCCGGGCGACGATACCGCCATTTCGCTTTCGAAAAGTTACGCTCCGACCCTCGCCATGACCAT
>CAZNTU010000198.1:0-10380 GCA_964575975.1 uncultured Desulfobacteraceae bacterium | reverse complement strand
AAACGGAACTGAAATATTCTTCCTGCTATTTTTGCACCAGCAAAGGGTGCGCAATGAAGGTTTATGTCCAGGACGGCAAGGTCCGGCGGGTAGTCGTGGACAAGACGGCGCCGGTGGGGCCGGGCGGGTTTTGCGTGCGTCCGACGCTGGCCAAGGCGTATCAGCACCACCCGTTCAGGCTGAACTTCCCTTTAAAGCGGGCGGGAGAGCGGGGCGAGGGCAAGTGGGAGCGAATATCCTGGGACCAGGCGATGGACGAAATCGCGGAAAAGCTGGAAAATATTCGCCGCGTCTACGGGGCCGAGGCTGTCGCCACCAGTTCCGGCACGGGAAGAAACGGCGCGGAGTTCGCAAAAACCCGGTTCATGAATCTTTTCGGGAGTCCCAACCGCATCGGCGTGATTTCCATATGCTATGCGCCTCGCGCCATGGTCTGGTTTGCCACGTTCGGCGGCCACCTGGTGCCGGACCAAAAGCCGGGGATCACCAAGATGATGGTCCTGTGGGGACGAAACGCCCACGAGGGAGGGCCGTCCAGCTGGCACAGCTTTTTGAAGGCCCAGAAAGCGGGCATGAAGACGCTCGTGATCGATCCCCGGTTTGTCGAGCCGTCCCGCCGTGCCGACCGATGGGTGCAGATACGGCCGGGAACCGACGCGGCTCTCGCCTTGGGCATGATGCGCGTCATCATCGAGGAGGGGCTTTACGATAAGGACTATGTGGAAAAATACACGGTCGGGTTTTCCGAGTTGAGAGAGCGCGCGTTGAAATACCCGCCAAGCCGCGCTTCGGAAATTACGGGGCTCTCCGTGGACGCCCTCGTGGAGACGGCGCGTTTCTACGCCGCGAACCAGCCAAGCAACATGGTCATAGGCGTAGCCTCGGAACACAGCGCTCCCAACAGCATCCAGGCTATTCGCGCCCTCAACCTGCTGAAAGCCTTGGTCGGCACGGTGGATGTCAAAGGCGGGGAACTGATTTGCGGCCCTTGTCCGGGATTTTTGCCGGATGTCGTGATGGAGGCCAACGAAATTCTTTCCGCCGAGCAGCGCGGCAAGCAGCTGGGAAGCGACCGGTTTCGGTTTCTGGGATATCCCGGATGGGAGCTGATCGACAAGGAGATGCGAAAAGTCTGGGGCGAGCGCCATTCGGCGGCGGTAAACCTGCACAGCCCCGCCCACGCGCCCACGGTTTTCCGCGCCATGCTCACTGGAAAGCCGTACCCGGTGAAGGCCATGCTGGTCAACTGCAGCAATCCGCTTCTTTCCTACGCGAACACAAAGCTTGTGTACAAGGCGCTCAAAGCGTCGGAGCTTCTCGTAACCCACGAGATCACGTGGACCCCGACTGCGGCCATATCGGACTATGTGCTTCCGGCCGCCTGCTGGATGGAAAGGGCGGACATGGGCAGTTTTTCCACCGTCGGGGGCTATCCGCTGGTACAGCTGGGGGAGGCGGCGGTCCCCGCCTGCGTGCCCGGCGAGTACGAACGGTGGAACGACTACGAATTCTGGCGCGGACTGGGCCTTCGTTTGGGACAGGAGAAACACTGGCCCTGGAAAACCTTCGAGGAGGTCTGGGAGTATCGGACGGCGGAGCTGATGGAAAAAGAAGGCTGCGACTCCCTAAGCCAATTCATAAGGAAAAAACGGGCGGTCGTGGTCCCGCCGTCCCCCGGCCAGCGAGAGAGGGGACCTTTGGCCACGCCCTCGGGAAAGATCGAACTCTCCTCTAAAATTCTGGAACAGCTAAACTACGACCCGATCCCCGACTACGTCGAACCGGACATTCCGGAGACGATCCGCAAGGAATATCCCCTGATCAACATCAGCGGGGTCAGGGTCATGCCCTATCATCACAGCGAATATCGGCACGTGGAGGAATTCCGCCGCCGCCATCCCGACCCCATCGTGGAGATCCATTTCGACGTCGCGCGAAAGAAAGGCATCGTGGACGGCGACTGGGTGTACATCGAAACGCCCATGGGGCGGGCGAAGCAAAAGGCGCGGCTGTCCAACAGTTTCCACCCGGGCTATATCGTCTCCCAGCATTCCTGGTGGTTTCCGGAAAAATCCCCCGAGGAGCCGTCCCTTTTCGGGGTCTGGGAGTCGAACATCAACGTCACCACCGACGACGATCCGGAAAAATGCGACCCGCTCTCCGGCGGGTGGCCCTACAAGGGGCAGCAGATGCGCTGCAGGATTTACAAGGCGTGATTGTTACAAGCATCCTCGCCTTCCCTAAAATTGTCGCTACGCTCTTGAATCGATTCTCGAATCTTCATTCGGTATCGATTTCGACTTCGCTGTCGAATTCATCCGCGTTCGTATCAAAAGGCTCAACGCCAAAAGAACGTATAAAATCGGACTCTTTTTCGATGATATGTTTTTGCCGTGCGTTGATAAAGCGTTCAGGATCGTTTCGTTGAATGAATGCGAAGCATTCGTCGGAAATGCAATGACTTGCCAGAAACTCGGGGCGTTTTGCCGGGTCGGCCGAAAGGATCTGCTCTCTGATCGATTTTCCGGGTTTTCGAGGCAAAAGGACCCGGTTTGCCGGGTTCGAAAGAAGCTCCCTGCCGAGGTTCCCTTTGAAAACATATTCGAAACTTCGCTTTTCGTCGGAAATTTCCTCTGGTTTTATTAACGAGCCGTCGGAATACCTTGGTTTCAAGGAAAAAAGAAAAATCATAAGGCATCGAATCCTCGCGGTACGGGAATCGTATCTCGCGGGAATGGGATTGGCTTTCCCCTCGGTCAAAAGGCTGACATTCGAAACATCGCCTTTGGCGAAAGCTTCCATGGTTTTTAGAGCGTCTCTGAGTTGGGACGGATTCGCGCCCGCGAACCAACCTGTCAGGGAGGTGCTCCAGAACCATTTTTTCAGCGTCTCCAGTTTTTCCTCGGGAACGGGAGCGCCGTCCCGAATGTTCCAGAAAAACGCCGCAAGCAGGACAATTTGGTTGACATACGGAAGATAGCTGTTTCCGGGGACGCCGACATCTTCGAACAAAAAGCGCGTGGCTGCGATCAATCCGCTTTTCGATTTATCGACATACGATTGCAAATCAGGCTGAAGGCGTTCCGCGATGGCCTCCCATTCGTTCATGTTGATGTCCATGCCGGCCGCGCCAAGGATGGTTTGCAGTATCTGTTTTCTCGGGATTCCTCCGAAACGATAAGCCTCCATTTCGTCCAGAATATCGTCTATATGCTCCGAAAGATTTTTATTTCCGTCCCCCTGCCGATAAGTCAGCGCCGCCACCATTTGATCCGGAGTAATCGCTACCCCCCGGCTGTTCAGACGAGCGAAAATTTCCACCGCTTCCTTCGGGGTTCCTCCTTTGATTCTGGTTACCGGGAGTTTGCAGTTTTTGAATCTCCGGGCCATCTCGTCGGCACGTTTTAAAAATTCCTCCGCGTTCTCTCCGCAATCGCTTTCAACGCGACGGCATTCGCGCAAATAATCCATTGTTTTAATAATGGAGCGCAATGGGAAGCATGTCGACGTCTTTTTCCCGTCGGTAATATGTATGAACTTCCTTGTTTTCAAATCGAAGAACAGCCAGAATTGCCAGTCGGACTGTTTTCGCGTGAGGGGGGAATCTGGCGGAAGGCAAAGTGCGCAAAACAATGTGGTTAAACGCTGATGCCCATCCAGTATGTAGCTGATAGGTTTTTCCGGCGCATTGGGGACCGGAATTGGCCCGACTTTGTTCAAGCTGCTCAACTCGTCGGGGCTGTCCCAAATCAGTAAACTTCCGATCGGATATCCTTTGTAAATGCTGTCCAGAAGAAGGCGCATGTCCATTGGCTTCCAAACGAACGGCCTCTGAAAACCCGGAAGGCGAAGTTGGCCGTCTTGGATGTCATTCAACAATTCCTCTATGAAAACGACTTCCGGCTTGACGGATGTGGATGTTTGAATTTCATCCATTCGTATATCCTCAAATTAGGCGCTCGAACGCCTTTAATATTCGTGAAAGTTCGTCCGGGGCTTCGGGGCATTGTTCAATCAGATCCTCCTTTGTAATAAGCCTGACGTGTCTGTCGAACAGTTCCCAGCATCTGTCCCCGAATCCTTTTTTCAGCTTTTCGATATCGGCTTTGCTCACGCCGGCATAAAGCTCCGATTGATTTTGGGGGATGCCCTCTTGAGGAAAACCGGATTTCATGTCGAAATAGTCTTTTTGAAGCCTCGTCAGTCTCTGAAAAGCTCTGAAGACAGCTACGGCGCCGGGGCCGGCGTAGCGCAAAACCGAAACCGTCAAATAGTTTTCCGCCTCCCGTTTTTTCAGCACAAAACCTTCCACTCCGTATGCCTGGCAATATTTTCCGACGTTTTTCTCGTTTGTGGCCTCCTCGCCGGGCGCGAGTCTATCGCTGTCCGCCAGAACGACGGTTCTCATCGGTCCGGGAGCGCGATCCCGAATTCGCTTGAGAGCCCTGTCCAGTTGACCGCATCCGCCCATGTGTTCGAGTTGGATCCATTTCATCTCCATCGCGTTGTATACCGCCTCGTTGTCGAAAGCCTGGATGATCGCGTTAATGAAAGCCAAATCGCTTTCCGCGTCCTCCACCGCGATATATCCTGGACGATTCAACGCCGAATAGGCATCGTCGGGAGACAAGAGCCTTTCGTCGATGGAATTCTCGCATACGACAATACGAACCGAATGAGGACCGTCGTTGTCGAATTCGGCCCTCAAATAGCTTTCCCGTACTATGGATTCTTCAAAAAGCTTTTTCCGGGTATCTTTGCCTCTCGAGTGTTTTTCCGAAAGATACCAGGGGCTGACTTCCACTGTTTCGGGAGTTTCCGCATGCCAAAGATGGCGTCCCTCGTCGAAAAAATAAACGAGCCGATCCAACTTGGTCCAACAATTTTCATTCGAAAGAGCTTGAGACGAGAATTCGACCCGCACGTCAAACTCCTTTCGCACTCCTTTTCTGAGCTTTTCGGATTGCCACGATTTCCCTGTACGCGTCCGAGAAGACATCGGTGGGCCATTTATCGACCTCGCCTTGCTCGTTGATCGCGATCTTCATTATCTTTTCGCCCGTGTCTACCGCGCCGTCGCCCCTTATCCAATAAAATGCGACGTCGTCGTGATTCAGTTTTTTTTCCGCGATTCTTCTTCTCAATCGCAACAGGAACAGTTCCGAATGAGTTTCTATCAGAAAACGCGCCTGCGATTTGCGAGACGCCGTCACGAACAGATCCGCCAAATCTCCGTGCGCTTGAGGATGAAGATGCAATTCGGGTTGTTCCACGATATCGACGACGCCCGGCAATCCGCTGATTTCGTCGAACATTCTTTGCACCACTATCGGCAAGACTTGCGCGACTCCAGTCCCGACGTCTTTCAAATTGACCCGGAGCGAAGGTTTGTCGGGGTTCCGAAGGACAATGGAAAAACCGTTTCCCTCCTTTTCCACGTCGATGATCCACCCTCCCAGATGCTCGGAAAACCATTTGCCGACTTTGTCTAGAATATTTCTCTCTTTTCCCGTCGATTCTCTTCCCAATATCTGAGGGGCTTGGCTTCCGCCGGGACCGACACTGTCGGGCAAACCTCCGGTGAAACGGTAGCTTCGTTCGGGTTCCTTTCTAAACGGGCCAAGATAATTGACCTTCAGCCTTCCTCTAAGCAGGTTCTGAATATTGATCGCGTCGTCCTCCAATTTCGGCAACAAACCGTCAAAGGACAAGGGAATCGTTTTTCCGGGCGGATTGACCTTGTAGATATTCTCTCTTTTGATATCTGGCTCGGTGCCGTCCCAAATCGCTTCGAACACGAGATTTTTATTTTTCCGCAGAGAAAAATCTCTGACGATATGAAGATGCAAGTCCTCGAACCCCTGCAACCCTATCCGTACCGACCACTCGTCGGACGAGCCGTCGATGAAACCGAAACCGATTACGACGTTCATTCTCGGGGAGTGACCATGCACAATCCCCTTGAACGACGCCGCAAAGTCCAAACCGTCGAACTCAAGTTCGAGCGGCGCTTTCGCCGAACCGCCGAATCCCTTGGCCAACAAAAGCGGCAATCTGGCGATAGCGCTCTTTCCGCTGCTGTTTGGGCCTATCAAGACGGTAATTGGCTTTATTTCCAGATTGTATTCCTTCTCGAAGGCCTTGTAATTTTTGAACAAAAGATTCGTTAATTGCATCGACGATCTCCGTCATGACTTTAATATGAAAGTTCGAAGCTTTGGCCGCTATTGTCCTTTTTTTCAAAAGGAAGGTCGCTTAAAGCATTGCATTTGATATGCCATAGATGAAGACCGAATTCAAACCATACTTGAAAATAGTCGGCCTTTCTATCCTGGTCTTTGGGCGCTGTAAATTTTTCTTTGATTCCTCGTTGGATTCTGGTATTCGACTCGTTTCCGGCTTTCCGCCGGTTCGACTGCGGAAGCGAAAGACGATCTCGATATATCTCGATTTTTGGAACAAGGAGCGCGAAATGGACCCGTTCACGATTTTCACGATAGGCTATCTGACCAATTTGGCGAGCGCCTTGACCGGCAAGATGTTCTCCGTCCTAACCCGAAACCTCGGCGAATCCCTGAAGAGAGAAGACAGAAGGCGGGCGTTCGAACACTGCGTCGAAGCGGGTGTCGCCGCCGCCCTTTCCAGGGTCGGGCCGTCCTCCAAAGAGGAAAAGGAGGAAGTCGAAAGAGTTCTCCAAGGATTTTTCGTGGACGAATACACCGCCCGCGAACTGGTCGGCCTTTTGGACGGCAAGCCTCTCAACATGGCCGAGTTGCAGACTTCACTGAAAGTCGCGGGCTGCGTTCCCGAGCGGCTGCCCGGATTGAATTTCCAGTAAGCCATCGAATCCTTCAAGGCGGGCTTCGTCGATGCCGCCCTTGCCGAGCCGCTCATCCGGGAGATTGTCCAAGCCAAGGAGATCGTGCGGCAAACCCAGGTTCAGCTGGAAATCCTGAGAGTCCTCCAAGGTCTGTACCGGTTCATGAGAAGCCGGGGGCCGCAAATCGAAATCCGGAACGGCGTCATTTGCGCCGTCGATCCCGAAACTGGGCAATGCCTCCCGTTTTCCCCCGAAACGTCCGAACCTCCCGCCAAGGATTTGGAAACCTTTTATCTTAGACGCCTCGCGGCCAATTGCGACCGCCTGGACTTGGCCGACCTGGACCGGGACTGTCCCTCCCCAGAGGACCAAAGGCGGCGGGTGAAGATTTCCGACGTGTTCACGACCCTGCACCTGGAAGGCCCGGGCCGCCTGCCGGAGCAGTCGGCGAAAGAGGCGATCCTCGAACCCCGACGAGGATTCGGGGACGAAGACGCGGCCGTTAGGATTTCCCTGCGAAAACGGGAGAAAGAGAAAGGGAAAGGGAAAGAGCAAGAGGAAAAGCGCGTGCCGATCCAGGCCGCCGAGGCCTGCGACGCGTTGGACCGCATTGTGGTGCTGGGGCGTCCGGGCGGGGGGAAGAGTACCCTGGTCAATCATTTGGCGGCCGGGATGGCCAAAAGAAGGATGGGGGAGGAAATTCCGGAGAGCCCCGTTTCCCGATGGGAAACGGAAACGCAGGCCCTTTTGCCCGCCGTGGTCGTCCTGAGGCGTTTCGCCGCGTGGCTTCCCGACGAGAAAGCCCGCCCGGCCGAGGGGTTGGTGTGGCGATACCTGGAACACGTCCTCGGGGAATGGGGCTGCGAGAGCTTCGTGCAAGACATGAAACCGATCTTCGACAAGCAGGGCGGCGCGGTCTTCTTCGACGGCTTGGACGAGGTGGGCCACGGCAACGAGGACGGCAAGCGCGACCTGATCCTGCAAACCATCCGGAATTTCGCCGAATCCTTTCCCAAATGCCGGGTGGTCGTCACCTGCCGTGAGTACGCCTACCGGGATGCTCCCGGACAGGGGAGGGGGGCGAACGGGAACGCGGTCGAAAAGGCGGCTTCGTGGCGGCTGCCCGAATCGGAGTTTCCCTCCGTCGGACTGGCGCTGTTCGACCCGGAGCAGATCCGGTTTTTCACCCGCGCCTGGTACGACGCCACCGGGGAATGGAAGGGCTGGGACAAGAAGACTTGGGAGTCGGAGGCGGAAAAGCTCCACGAGGTGATCCTGCGCTCGAAAAACCTGCTGGAACTGGGGCAGTACCCGCTGCTGCTCGCGCTCATGGCCCAGGTACACGGCCGCGACGGCACTCTTCCCCGGGACCGGGCCGAGTTGTACGAAAGAGTGGTCGGGCTGCTTCTGACCCACTGGGAATCCCGCGTCGCCCGCGATTTCGCGGACGAGTGCCGACTGGAGCTGGGCATGGTCCCGAACCTGAACATCCCGACCGACAAGCTTCGCCGCGTGCTGGAGCAGGCCGCGCTCTTCGCCCACGAACGGCAGGAAAAGCGCGACGGCCGGGGAACGGGCTGCGCCGACATCGACATCGGGGACTTGAGGGAAACGCTGGCGAAGGAACTCGACGGTGACTGGAACAAGGCCGACGAAGCCCTCGGATACATGGAACGCCGCGCGGGATTGATCCAGGCCAACGAGAACAAGACCTTCTCGTTTCCCCACCGGACCTTCCAGGAATACCTCGCCGCCACCGCGATCCGGAAAAAGGAGAATTTCGAGGGATGCATGAGGGAGTGCCTCCTCCGGGACGCGGAATGGTGGAGGGAGGTGTTTCTCCTGGCGGCCGGCTCCTGCCGGGAACATCCCAACCAGATTTATTACCTCTTGGACGCCATGCTGCCGGAAGGCCCGGAAAAGTCGGAAATGAATTCCCCGAATTCGACCCTGGCATGCCTGGCCGCCCAGGCGATGGGGGAGACGAGGTTCGTCGAACGGGTTTCCTCCGACACGGAGAAAACGGAGAAAAAGGACGGCCGGTTCGACAGGATCTTCCTGAGAGTCCGGAACTGGCTCCTCGCCTCGATGACGGCCGACGGCATATTGACCGCGAAGCAAAGGTGCGACGCGGGAAACGCCTTGAACCATATCGGCGATCCGAGGTTCGATCCCGAATGGTGGCATCTTCCCAAGGATGGGAAATTCGGGTTCGTGAAGATACCGAAAGGTCCGTTTCCCATGGGAAGCGACAAGAAGAGGGACTCGAATGCAAGAGAGGACGAGTTTCCGCAGCATACCGTGAAATTGTCCGAATACGCCATCGGCAGGTATCCCGTGACGGTGGCCCAATACAAGGCCTTTCTGGAGGATTCGAGAAAAGAGCCGGACAAGGGTTGTAAAGTATAACGAATACGGCAACCATCCTGTCGTGGCAGTTTCGTGGCACGACGCGAAGGAATATTGCCGATGGTTGGCGGAAAAATTCAGGAGCCGAGGGTGGATCGTGCGCTTGGGTCTTCCCACGGAAGCCCAATGGGAGAAGGCCGCCAGATCGACGGACGGGAGAATCTATCCCTGGGGGGACGAGGCGGACCCCGACAAAGCCAACTACGATGAATCGGGAATCGGGGACCGGAGTCCGGTCGGGTGTTTTGCGTCGGGCCGGAGTCCCTACGGTTTGCAGGATATGAGCGGAAACGTGTGGGAATGGTGCGAGGACTTTTGCGAGTGGGGCGGGAATACTGTAACCAATACATACACAGAAGGGTTGGTCGATCCGGTATGCAAGGAAGGAAGCGGCCGGGTCTTGCGCGGCGGCTCGAGGTTCATCGTCGCCGCAGGATGCCGGACGGCTTTGCGCGTCGGCTACGACCCGTCTATCCGGGCCCGCGATTTCGGTTTTCGGCTTGTCCTGTTCGAGGTCCGGTGGGCTTCCAGTGTATAGATCGCGGCGTAGGGCGTCCGTGGCGCCAAATGTAGCGGGCCATTAGGCGGAGGACGACCAACGCCGCGATCAGGTCCCGGGCAAATATCCGGAGCCATGCGGACGGAATGTCGAGAAGAAAACCGATTGTTTTGGTAGCGCCGCCTTCCGTGGCGGCGCGGGCGGCCGGCAAACCGAATCCGACCGAGATCCAACGGGCGCCGCGCCGCCGTGGAAGGCGGCGCTACCGGAAATCGGGGCGACCATGCGCTGGGACGAAGAAAAGGTCCGGAATTTCAGATGGTGTTCGAGTTTGTTTGAATTGTTCATACGGAGGCAGAACATGAAAATACGCATACTTCACGTTTCCGATCTTCACAGGGCGTCGAAAGACCGCCCCGAGGCCGCGGAGAACTTCAAGCAGAACATGGTCAACGATTCCATGGCCAGGTTCATCGGGGAAAGCAATATCGAAGCCGATCTGATGGTCGCCTCCGGCGATCTGGCGTTCAGCGCGACGGCGGCCCAGTACGAGGAGTGCGGACGGTTTTGCGAAACGCTTCTGGACGTTTTGAAATTGCCCCCGACCGGTTGTTCGTCGTGCCGGGCAATCACGACGTGGAAAGGAGAAAAT
>CAZNTU010000197.1:2235-10426 GCA_964575975.1 uncultured Desulfobacteraceae bacterium | reverse complement strand
ACAAGCTTTCGCGGCCCAAGGAAATCGCCGGCGACTGGATATGGACAGTCGACCATACCGCGTGGCTCGGCAGTGAAAAATGCCTGGCGATCCTGGGAATCCGGCAAAAAAACCTGCCGAAGGCGGAACTTCGCCTCGGGCACGAGGACGTCGAGCCGATCGATCCGATACCGGCAAAGAAATCCAACGGGGAGATCGTCTTCGGGCAGCTCGAGGACTGGAGAAGCCTGGTCGAAATCGTGGACGGAGCGAACGCCTTGGCGGGCTTCGTCGGAACGATCCTCGGTCTTGCCGCGGCGGTTTCCGACTTCGGCACGGACACGATAAGCGCCGCGACCGAGTCGATCCCGACAAAAGAGGTGCGGAAATGGGCGAGCGATAAAATCGGAAAATCCGTGTATTCGCAAAGAAAAGAATTCCGTAAGATAGTCAGATCGCAGGAACAAAAACCAGCGGAAAATTTATGCATAGTTTGAGGGGATTTTCATCACCCCAGGTTCGGGATACGTTCCACGATTCCCCGGACTACGGCCGATATGGGGCTTTTCCTTGCGAATCTTTCGAAAAGATGTCTTGAAAAGGAGAGACAATGGACTTGAATTTGGACAAAAAGGTTTGCGGGACCTGCAACGACTGGAAGGGCAAGCGGGGATTCGAAGACGGGAAATGCCGAGTGAGCCCGTCGGCTCGCGGGCTCTGCGAACGGCTGAAAAAAAGCAAGTCTCCCCACGGAGGATGCAGCGAATGGACAAAGCGGGAGACGGCCCGCCAAAGGAACCCCCGGGATCTGGCCGGGACGTCCGTGTGATCGTCCCCGAAATTCGAGACGAAAAACTCTTGACGTAGCCGAGTCTGTTCAAGGAGCGAAGCAGGCGTTGTTCGTTTTTCCGCTTTTTTCCAGTGCATGCCGCCCCTGGCGCGAATCCTTGCGAACACGCGCGGATTCCACAACCGATGCATCGATCAAGGTCTACATCGGGATATTCATTGTCTACGGGAATCGTCTCCATCGGGCATATGTCGATTCATTACCAATTTCGTTCCGCAGACCTTCGGTCGATCGACGAATAATCGTTCGAATGGAGAAATTCGACGGCGTCGTTTCAGGCTCCGTGCGTGAGAATGGCGGCGAACCCGGAGAGGAGGAGGCGGAATACTTTCTGGTAGTTGACCACCCTTTCCTCGGCCTTCTTGCGCCGCTCGATCTCCTCTCGAAGTTTGTCGTTCGCGGAGGCAAGCTCCGCGACTTTCTTCTCGAGACCGATTTGAAGAGATCTGATTTCGAGGTGGACGCGAATCCGCGCGAGCACTTCCTCGGAACTGAACGGTTTCGTTATGAAATCAACGCCGCCGAGGGAAAAGGCCTTGGCCTTTTCGGACGGTTCGTGGAAAGCGGTGACGAAAATCACGGGAATGTCCTGGAGTTTTTCGTCGACCTTGAATTTCTCGCACAACTGGTAGCCGTCCATGCCGGGCATCCTTATGTCGAGCAAAAACAGATCCGGCGGCTCTATTCTCGCCGAGAACAGCGCCAGCGCCCCGTTGGGGGCCATGCGCACCTCGTAGCCCTCGTTTTGGAGAATTCGGCCGAGCAGGCGAAGATTGGCGGGGTTGTCGTCGATCGCCATGATTCGTTCTTTCGCTTTTTCCATGTTTATCCTTTCGAAATTAGAGCGACAGGTTCGAACGAACCGCTGCGTCGTCGTTGTCGGTCGTTCGGTTCGGCGAGGGGGAAAGCGCGGGAGCAGGCCGACGGTCGGTTTCGTCTCGACGGACTCTCTTTTTCGACTGTCCTCCGGAATCGCGGTTTGTCTTGTTCGGTTCCGGCTCTTTCGACATCGGCCTTGCTTTTTTCTTCCCGGCCTTGGCTTTACTTTTGGCCTTGCTGTTTTTCCTGTTTTTTTCCAGGGATTCGGCGTTCAGTTTTTTCAGCAATTTTTCGAACGCCTTGAAGTGGACCAGTTGCTTTGCGGGAACTTCCAACGGCTGCCCGTTCGACGGGTTTCTGCCCAGGAAGGCCTTGTATTTCCTGAGGCTGAAAGCGCCGAAACCTCTGAATTCGGCCCTGCCGCCCTTTTTCATTTCCTTGGCGATCTCCCCGAAAAAGATATCGACAATCAGCCTGGCGGTTTTTTTCGGGATGGATGCGTGCCTCGCGAATTCTTCGACCAGTTGCGTCCTATTCATTTCGACCTCGCTTTTCCTCTTTTCGTTCAATTTCCGACTGTCCTGGCTTTTCCGCGTTTTTCCCGGACCCGCCTTTTCTCGAGATGCCGTGTTCGCCCAGAAGCTTGTAGAGCCTGGACCTGGAAATTCCGGATATTTCCATCGCCTTCGAAATGTCGTCTTGGCCGGCGTCCATCAGTTTCCGCAGATAGTCCTTCTCGATTTCGGCCGTTTTGGTTTTCCGGTATTCCTTGAAGTTCGGAAGCGGCTTTGCGTTTGCGGGCTCGTCGTCCCGCGACGCATCCGAAGGCGCGCCTTCGCCGATCGACTTGAGAGCCCTTTCGATCCGTAGCTTCGCCGGAAGATGGAACTGGTAGAGCTTTCCGGATTCCCCCGCCTCGGAGGCGGCGGATTCCAGAACATTCACCAGCTCCCGCACGTTTCCGGCCCATTGGTGGTTGCGGAGACATTCCAGAAACTCGGGGGTCGCCTCGAGCGGTTTGGTTCCTTTTTCCTCCGAGGTTTTTTTCAGGTGGTAGTCCACGATGGAGGGAATGTCCTCCCGCCGTTGGCTCAGAGGGGGCAAATACAGGAAGCTTCCTTTGATACGATAGAGAAGATCCTTTCGAAAAGAGCCTTCGCGGACCATCGATTCCAAGTCCTTGTTGGTGGCCGTCACAAGCCTGAAATCGCTCTCGACTTCCTTGCCGCCGCCGACAGGCTTGTACATGCGGGTTTCGAGCACTCTCAAGAACTTGCGCTGTAACGACAGGGGAAGCTCCCCCACCTCGTCCAGGAACAGGGTTCCGCCGTGGGCTTCCTTTATCAACCCTTTCCGGGGGATGTCCGCTCCGGTGAAGGCGCCTTTTTTGTACCCGAACAGCCAGCTTTCCACTAGGTTTTCCGGAAGCACGGTGCAATCGACCACCACGAAAGGCTTGCCGGCCCTCCTGCTGTTTTCGTGGATCGCGCGGGCGAACAGCTCCTTGCCCGTTCCCGTCTCGCCGGAGATCAGGACGCTGCACTCCCAGGAACAGAACTGCGCCAGTTTGTCGAAGCATTGTCTCATGGCCGGCCCCGAGCCCGCGATACCCGCAAGCTTCAGAGCGTTCCCGGAAATCGACCGGAGTCTGTCCTCCCTGTATTGAAGCGCCTGGTCCAGGGCCGATAACGCGTCTACCCGTGAAAACGGCTTTTTCACGTAGTCCCAGGCGCCGCTTTCGATCGCCGTCTTCGCCCCGACGCTGTCCGCGTACCCGGTCAGGACGATCACCTCCGGGCGCGACGGGGCCTCCTTGAACCGGGGCAGGTATTCCAATCCGTTCCGGCCGTTCATTTTCACGTCCAGAAAAACCAAGTCGAACGCCTCCCGCCCGGCCATTCGCAAAGCGTCGTCCAACGAGAGCGTCGATTTCACCCCGTGGCCGGTCTTCTTTTCCAAAAAGCGGGTCAAAGCCTCGTTGAACTCCCGGTCGTCGTCCACGACAAGTATGTTCGCCATTGCCGTTCTGTCTCCTGTTCTCGATATCCTTTTCCATGTCGAACCGCGCGTCCGTGGCTGGATGCCCGGACGCGCTCCGACGCATCAAATGCCGATATACTGAGCAACGATCGTGCCGCTTCGGGGAACAATTGCTTATGCGGCTGAAATTATTGGGTTTTAGGATTTAGGAAAAAACGGAAGGCAAGGTTTGTGTTACGGAAAGTTTATAATGGAGCGCGAATAGCCCAAAAAAGTGTAACGATTGTTCACGTTTGCAAGGTTGGATAGAAAAGAAAGGGAATGGGGATTTGGAGGATACTTCAATACCGATTTTCCGGCGACAGCCCCTCGATTCGCCCGAATTCTCTTGTATTGCGGGTGACCAGAGTGGCTTGGCAGGAAAGCGCCGTTCCCGCGATCACCGTATCGAAAGGACCTGTCGGGGTGCCTTTCCGCTCGAGTTCCGCCCTGACTGCGGCAGCGTAACGAGCCGCATTCCGGTCGAAGTTAAATATAGTCGTGTTTTTTGGCGAATTCCGCGAGGAGCCGACTCCGGCTTTCAGAATAGGCCGATTTGGCGATTCCAAATTCCAATTCGAACAGGACGACCGCTGGCATGCCGATCTCTTTCGGAGGAGTGCTCAGCAAACGACTTGCAACATTACATCGAATTATAAGAGGTTTGCGCCAATTGGCTACCGACTCGAACCGCGATTCCGTCCGCATGCGATTCGTCGTCCGGCTTGATCCAGAACGTGATCCGAAAAGACGAGACACCCGGTTCGAAGCGAGTGGCGTATCAACGCCGTTTGCACCGTTTTTCCGTCCAAGCCGCAAAGGACCGTCGGATCGATTTTCGATAGAGCCTCGGCCGCCGCTCTTGCAAGATGGTCCTCGGACGACAGCAGGGGGGCCTGTTCGTCGTCCGGAACGTCGGGATATTTCCGGACGATCGACAGCAACGCTTCGGCGGAAGGCAGGTATCGGAGTTTTCCCAAGGAGGAGCAAGCATCCGTCCTGACTCGGAAAGGTCGATTTTCGTCCCGGCATATTTCGGTCAAAACGGGGCCGAACTCCTCGCCGAGCAGATACGAATAGGAGGCGGCTACGGCGGCGATTTCCGGATCTGCCGAGGGGTCGAGCATTTCCATGGTCAGTTTCCGGGCGGTGCGCGACACGTCGTCTCCGAATCCGGCCAGCCTTTTCAACGTGGGGCCCGCCGAGAGCCCCGCGTATCTGGACGAGCATCTCAGCACGGCTTCCAAAGCGGCGCTCCGTTCATCAACGTCGAGCTTCTCGTTCATCACGGTTCGGCGGAGCCATGGAAAGAACTCGGGCCGCGCCCTCTTTTTCAGCGCCTCCAAGACGGCAATCCGAACATCGTCGCTTTTTTCGTTTTGGCAGGCTTCCGACAAGATTCGGGGGACGAAACTCTCTGTGGCGTCGGAAAGCGCCCGCGCGGCGGCCGTTCTCGCTTGGTCGTCCTTTCCTTTGATCAGGAAATCGGCGATCAATACGGCGTTGCCGGGAATCGGCTTTTCCTCCAACGCTTCCAGGATATCAACGGCTTCGGGGTCGTCCATGCAAATCATGGCCAACTCCTGAAGCAGAAAATCCCTGGCCGAGGATTCCTTCACGAACCCCATTGCCTCGATGATTTTTTTCCGAAAATCCGCGTCGTTTGTTCCGTTCAGTAGTCGGGCCAATCCTTGGAAGGATTCGTGTCCGCCGATCATTGCAAGGGACTCCACGCAATCGGCCCGCAAAATTCCGGGTTCTTCGGCCATTCGAATCAGCGCGGGCGTCGATTCGAAATCCTTTGCCAGACCCAATCCCTTGACGATCAGTCGCCTTGTTTCATGGGGAAGAACCGGGTTTTCGTATGTTTTTTAACCCTTGCGACATAGCCTTCTGGGTCCATTTTGGCGTATGCGTCGACGTATACGTCGATGGCGATACCCTCCAAAATCCGTTTCCAGAAAATATCCCGCACGTCGAACCCCAGCAGTTTTTTCCCGCCGTCCCGGACCCCGGTTTCCGTCAGCAGCGACGCCAGTCTAGTGAAAACCAGTTCGAATCGGTCGGGAACGCGGACCATGGATCGTACCTGCTCCCAGAATAGTTTCCGAATTCTTCCGCCGGAACCGGAAAGGAAACGAAAGATTTCCCTCCAGGCCGTATCGTAAAAACGGGAACGAACGTATTCGACCAACCTCTCCTCTTGCTCTCGTCCGATGAAACGGGCCGTGAAATATTCCTGAAACGAGGCGTGCAAAAAGTGGAGCGATTCGTTTTCCCAATGCCATTGGGTGACGAGGCAGGACGGCAGGAGGACGTTTCGAAGCAGGATTTCGTCGTCGGTGCATTCGATCACGTCGCGCCCCCCGAAGACGTATCGGGGGGCGTCCGGGACTTGCACCGTGAGTTCGAAAGCGAGGCGCTCCACCTGCTTTTGCCTGTGCTCGTCGAAAGGCGCCTCCGGGTATCTTTTGGTGTGATATCCTCGGATGTAGGCGACCGTTTCTCGGTACAGGCTTGTTCTGGAGTCGGGAAGGCCGGAATCCGGCGTTTGTTTTCCGCAGTGACAGATGCCGCACAGAAGCGTCAGCAGCAAAGGGTTTCTCGCCAGCGCTTTCACGTCCGGATTGCGGTCCAGGTGGCCAAGCAGCCGGTCGGCGCCTTCCGGATCACCGATGGACCCGAACCAATTGCGCGCCAGCCTGTCGACGCTTTCGGGGGACAGTTCGGAAATTTCGAAAAAGTTGTCGACCGGAAGCCCCCGCGGATAAGCCGAGGGCCTCGAAGTCACAATGAGAGAGAACGCCCAGCCGACGTCGTACAACTCGTTCAAGAGCGCCTCCCGATGCTCCGCCGGGACTTCGTCGTAGCCGTCCAGAAGAAGAATCACGTTGTTTTTGGCGGACCCGGCCAAATAGCTTAAAAAGTCGATGCATCGACCGATCTGTTCGGGGTCGCGGATTCCCGCCTGACGAAGGGCGAAGCCCAGGATTCCTCTTTCCGTCTTTTCCGACAGCGCGTATTTTCTCAAGGGAACGAACAACGGGAGCAAGAAGCGACTGTGCCGTCCTAAAATGAACTGGCGGGACATCCACTTCAAAAAGGTGGTCTTTCCGATTCCCGGCGCGCCCACCAAGGCCTCGGAGCCGCGAAGCCGGTCGAGCACGAACCGGGCTGGCTCGGCGAGCCATAGATCCTCCTCGTATCTGGCCTCCAAGGAGCCCGTCAGATCGTCCTTTGCCAAAAGACGGGAGGTTTCGGCCGGATCGACTAGGAGAATGTCCACCCAGACGTCGGCCAACGCCATTGGCGGGACTCCCGGCAGAGCGGAATCCGCGTAGGCCCAGTCGGGGTGGGTCAGCAGGCGAAGGGGCCAGTCCCTCAAAAGGGGGTCCAACGAGACAGGCCCTTCTCCAAGCGATTTTTCAGCCGCTTCCGACCGGGATTCCCCGAAGTCGAATCCCGGCGTTGTTTCGAAAAGCCTGCTTTCCACCCTGTCGCGCCATTGCTTTAAAACCCTTTCGATCTCGTCGTCTATCAAATCGTCCGAATCGAGTGCCTCGACCAGCTCCACTCCGGAAAAAGTGCGACCTCTCGACAACAGCTTTTCGAGAAGGCTTGCGATTTGCACCGGGCTTTTTCCTTGTATGCCCAGCCGTTCGCACAACAAGGAGATTCGGGTTTTGACAAGCGATTCGTCCGATCCGTCCGCAAACGCCCTTGGGACGGGAACCCCGTCGAGCTTGATCCGTCCGTTTTCGACTCGGACAATCGCATCCCGGTTTGTCGCGACGGCCTTCAACACTTGGAAAACTTCGTGGAGACCGATGGCCGACAGAAGGCCGAAGGCGCTGTCGGTTTTCGGGAGTTCTTCCTCTTCTTCTTCGGGCGGCGGGACTTTTTCGACGGTTTCGCGGTCGGTTTTTTGCGGAATGGCGAGGGAGGGGTTCAGAACGATTTCCTCGAATTCCCTTTCCGAAAGTTCGGCGTTTGTAAAACAATGTTCGGGAATTTGAAAGTATTCCGCGATCGTTCGAACGTAGAACATTCTTTTCCTTGTGGAATAAATAGGGATGCCTTTGGGAGACGAGGTCTCCCATCTTCGAAGAGTGGTGGGAGAACTGGGGAGGCCCAGCCGCCTCCAACGATCTTCTTCGACGACCGAGGCCAAGGAATGCTTTTTCAGGGCCAACGCCTTGTGAAACCGCTCCAGTGCGATTTCGCTTCTTTTTTCGTTCATTTCAATATCGTCGCTCGATTCGGAAAAAGAGAAACAACAGGGAAACGCGACCGGTCAAACCGAAAACGCGCCAAACGGCACGAACCGTCGCGAAAAAACACATAAAAACATTTCAAGACATTTGTACCTTCGAAAACAACGGGATATTCATATCGTTAAAAGTCCAACTTTACAAGCAACCGAAACGGAAAGCTCGAAGAGGGAATATCAAAAATGGAAAGCGACGACAAACAAAAAAAATATCCTGTTTTTCGCAACATGGTCGGGAGAAGCGTTCAAATGCG
>CAZNTU010000197.1:0-2135 GCA_964575975.1 uncultured Desulfobacteraceae bacterium | reverse complement strand
AACAAAAAAAATATCCTGTTTTTCGCAACATGGTCGGGAGAAGCGTTCAAATGCGAAAGGTGTTCGACCAGATCGAAAGGTTCGGGAAAACCGATCTGGCCGTGCTGATCTTGGGGGAATCCGGTGTCGGAAAGGAACTTGCTGCGAGAGCCGTACACGAATCCAGTCCGAGAAAAGACAAACCGTTCGTCCCGGTAAACTGCCCGGCCTTGGCCGAGCAACTGGCCGAGAGCGAACTGTTCGGGCATGAAAAGGGGGCTTTCACGGGAGCTTTGCAGAAAAGAACGGGACGTTTCGAAACCGCCCGTTCCGGCTCTCTTTTTCTCGATGAAATAGGGGATATGCCTATGGGGCTTCAACCGAAGTTCCTGAGGGTATTGCAGGAGGGAACCTTCGAACCCGTCGGATCCGACCGGACCATGCGTTCGGACGCGAGAATCATCGCGGCGACCAACCAGGACCTGCTGGAAAGCCAGCGCTCGGGAAAATTCAGAGAAGACCTCTATTACAGACTGAATGTCCTGACCGTTACCCTGCCGCCCTTGAGGGAACGGCAGGAGGACATTGAAATTCTGGCCCGGGTGTTTTTGGAAAGATTTGCGAAGAAAATGAACCTTCCCCATTTGGAAATAGCCTCGAGCGCCGTGCGAGCGCTGAAACAGCACCATTTTCCGGGGAACGTGCGGGAGTTGTGTCATTTGATCGAAAAAGCCGCCGTTTTGGCGGATGGCAGTCTAATCGAAGAATTCGATTTTTCAGGATCGCAAAACGCAGACCTCCAACCACGAGAGAAGGCCGAAAAAGAGCTTCGGCAGGACGCCGCAAAAAGCGCCTTGATGGCCCGGCTGACGAACATAGAGGTGGTTTCCGGCAAAAGAACGGTCAAATGGCACGAACAATTGCGTTGCGTTTCCATCGAAAAGATTTGCGATTTCCTGTATAAAACCGGCGGGGAAGAATTCGCACGGAAACAGTTCGCCCTGTTCTTGCGGAAAGAATCGAACAAGAACGGCGACAAATACAAGACGGCGGGCGAATTTTTGAAAATCCTGACGCGGAACGGGGTCTGCGGTCACAATGGCGAAAAGGCCAATCGTTCAACGTTCTTTTTGTTGAATTGATCGGATCGGACGGATAAACTGAAAGGAATCTTCCCAAAACCGTCCGGTATTTCCGAATGAACTATAGTCATTCCAAGAGTATCCCTCCACGCAACCCGACGCTTGAATCCGTTCATTATTAAATCTCGCATGAAAAGGGCGTGTGATTTTTTCACGACGCCCTTTTTTTATCCGCCTATTCTATAAAAAGATGTAAAATCGGGCGTCCTTTTATTCGGTCTCCCAGTCGCAGACGGCAATGTCAAGCCCGAAAAAATTTACATCCACAAACTTTAGAAAGAGCATGCGGAACAAATGAAAAAACCACCCCTCGAATGTTTTCCGTCCTCGTCGGAAAATCGCCCGGAAGTTGACAATTCCTCAAACAAGGTCGGCGATAAGCGGACTTTTTCGCATGGAACAGTTTCTATCGGATCGAAAATCGTTTCTTTATGTTTTTTTCTCGTCTTTTGTTCCTGCGCCGACGTGCAAGACGGCAACGGTCCGAGTTCTCTCCCGGATAAAAATACGTTGAACTTCGATGTCAGCGCTCCCCTTTCCACGCTTAATCCGCATGAAAATAAATTTGGCGGCTCTGCATTTGTATTTCCTCTTCTTTACAGTTACTTGGCGGTTCCCGATGTCAACGGCAAATTGCAAAAGGACTTGGCGGAAAGCTGGTTTTACGACAGGGAAAAATTCGTCTGGACCATTCGCTTGAAAAAAAACGTGAGATTCCATGACGGAACGCCTTTGACATCCGCAGATGTATTGTATTCTCTAAAAAAATGGGATTCCAAATTTTCTCTTCGGACAATTCTGGAAAATATTGACTTCGTCAGGACCGATTCCGCCACCTCCATTGAAATCGGATTGAAAAGAGACGATCCGAATTTATTGATAAAAATTTGGGACGGGGAAATAATACAGGCGTCGAAACAAAAACACATCGATTACTATAGCAACCCGATCGGTTCCGGAGCCTACAAATTCGCCAACAGAGACGGCAACAAAGAGATCTGTCTCGTCTCCAAC
>CAZNTU010000196.1:0-10494 GCA_964575975.1 uncultured Desulfobacteraceae bacterium | reverse complement strand
GGACGACGATCATCTGTCGATTCCGCTCGCCGACTGCCGGGACAAGGGTTGCGCCGTCGATATCGCCTGGCGCCTCCCCGCCTCCGGATGGCACGCCGGGGACCACGAGTCCTTGGCGCAACCCTCCTGGCTGGTCGGCGATTCCTACTGGCTGCGCGCCAAGGACGTCATGCCGCGTCTTGGCCTGGACGCCGAGCGCGTGGTCAGGACGCCGGCGGATCGCGTCCGCCTGGGCCTGCCTGCGGAATTCGCGCTGCCGGCCTACCGGGCAGGCCTGGCGAACGCCGCCGCCGCACCGGCCGGCCGGTGGCGCTGGAAAGTCGAGGTCGCGGGGTGCGAGGCCGACGCGTGCGTCGGTCAACTCGACGGGCTGCTCGATTTTGCCGCGCTGGTCGCCCTGGATGCCCGCGAGACCCATGTGGACGGCATCGCCCTAATTCACGACGAAAGCCGCGACAACGACGCCAAGGCCGTCGCCGAAGACCTGTCGGCGATGCGCACCTGCGTCGTCCGTCGCCTGGGCGCCGCGCCGGACGTCTCCGCCGTCGCCCAATGGCCGCGCGGTCTGCCGCCGGGAAGCGGCGACGCGGCCGTGGCCGGGAACCTGATGCTGCTCGCCGAAGAACCCCACTGGGATGTCGCCGACAAAGGCACGGGACGTCTGGCCAGACGCGCCGACATCGCCGCCGCGCTGGCCAGGCGGTCGGTATGCGACGCCGCCGACCTGCGGGAAGGCGAGGGCAGCCTTTGGCTAGGCGAAGGCCTGCCCGGGGCGATCGGACTCCTTTGCGTCGCCGAAACGGACGGAGCGGAGGCTCTGCTCGCCCTGCTGTCTCGCGGCGCCCAGCGAACCACGGAGGCCCTGGCCGGGGCCGAAACCCCGGTCGGCCCGTTGGCGATAGCAACGCGCGACGAGTGGGCGGCCGACTATGCGCCCCTGGCAGCCGTGAGCTGGGCGTCCCGGCTGAACCCCGAGGACCTGCGTACATTATTGGCATCCGTAAGAAGCATCGGCGACATCGACGGTTCTCTATCGGCCATGCTCGGCGGCAGCGCCGCCGCGAGCTGTCTCGGCCCTCCCAATGCCGTCGATCTCCGTGTCCGCGACGGCAACCCGGCCGGAGAGCGCTGGCAATGGCGCAACGGCGGCTGGGAGCCACTGAACGCCCGGCCGGCCCCGTGCAGCGTCGGGGTCCAAAACGGCCGTCTCCTCTGGGACTGCGAGACACCATCTTTCTCCGCTTGCGCGCTCGTGCTGGACGACTGGCAGGCCTACGAACGAGAACCCAAGGACAACATGGCGTCCGAAAAACCCTGATCGCGGAATGGACCTGTCGATTGAAATTCGAACAACTAAGGAGAAAAAAATGAACTGGAAGCTGGTGTTGGTTTTGATGTGGACTGCCGCCTGCATTTTTCCGGCCCCGTCGGTTTCGTGGTGCGGGAACGCGGAAAACGAAAAAACGGTCGAAATCGAGACCGTTACCGTGACCGCCAACAAAATGGAGGAGAACGTTCAGGAAGTACCTATGAGCCTCACGGTCATGAGCGAAACGGAGATCGAGGATCTAAAGATCGAATCCATCGGAGAGCTTTCCAATTTCGTCCCCAACTTCACAATGAACAACGAGGGGGCGTCCGGCATGAACGCGTCGATCATGCGGGGAATCTACGCGAACGCCACTACGCTTACCGTTTCCGCAGGTCTTTTCGTCGATGGAGTGCCGGTGTTGTCCGCCACCGGCTTCGAGGATACCATCCTGGATATCGAACGGATCGAAGTGCTTCGGGGACCGCAGGGGACGCTCTACGGCAAAAACACGGAAGCCGGCGCCATCAATATCGTCACCCGGCAGCCGGATAACGATTTCCGGGCCAAGCTTTCCGTCGATGCGGGCAAGTTGCTGTCGTACGAAACCGGAAACGGCTGGAAACAGGCCTATACCTTGAACCTCAGCGGACCTATTCAAACCGACAAACTCTTCATCGGCGTTGCCGGGAAATTCTACCAAAAAGACGGATTTATGGAGAACACGTTCACGGGCGATACGAACGACGACAGAGAACATTGGTTCGGCCGGGCGCATCTGCGCTGGACGCCTTCGGACCGATTGGATGTTTCGCTCATTGCTTCGATACTCCAATACGACGACGATGCGGTCGCCATGAGCTTGACCGAATTCGGCGCCGCCGCCTACGGGCTTTCCGGCTTCGCCGACCGCCAGGTGGCTTCCAACTTCCAGGGCGGCAACGATGCCCGCACGGATACCCAGGCGCTGAAGATAAAATACGATTTCGGCGATTCGCTGAAGCTGACCTCCATCACCGCCCGGAGGGTCTTCGACGACGAAATGGCCGGCGACTGGGACTTCAGCCCGATGACGCTGATGCATTCGGACAAGGACAACACCTACACCAAGGTGTCCCAGGAACTTCGTTTGGATTCTTCCACCGGAAACGTAAAATGGATTGCGGGCTTGTACTACGATCATGACAATAACGAATTCGACTTCGTCACGGATTCCGATTTCCCAGCCATGGCATCCGCGACGCGTCGCGATTTCAACGGCGACGCCTATGCCGCCTTCGGCCAGATCAGCTATGCGCCCATCGACCGTCTTCGTATCATCGGCGGCCTGCGCTACGAGATCCAGGAGCAGGAGTTCGAGAACCACAACCTCGGCACAACCATCGACGATTCATGGAACGAGCTTTCCCCCAAATTGGCGCTGGAATACGACTGGACGCCGTCCACGATGACCTACGCGAGCGTTTCCAAGGGCTACCGCTCGGGAGGATTCAATACGTTCGCCTTTGATCCGCAATACAACTCCTACGACGAGGAGAAGTTGTGGTCCTACAAAATCGGAACGAAAAACCTGTTCTGGAACAATCGGCTGATGCTCAACGGCAGTGTTTTTCTGATGAAACTCGCCGACATGCAGGTGACCGAGGCCGTCACGCCCATGGAGTCCTACTTGACGAACGCGGCCGAAGCGACAGGAAAGGGATTCGAGTTGGAAATGACGGCCAACGTTACCGCCGGACTTAGCGTAATGGCCGGCTTCGGCTACACCGATCTCGAGTTCGACGACTTCGAGGACGCCCTTGGCGATTACTCGGGCAACAAAAACCCCTACGCGCCGGTTTACACATTCAACGTCGGCGCCCAGTACCGTTTCGAAGACGGCTTGTACGCCAGGGCCGATCTGATCGGCAACGGCGAGATGTATCTGGACCGGGCCAACAACTACAAACGGGACGCGTACGAGATCGTCAACGCCAAGATCGGATACGAGACCGAGCATTTCGACGTTTACCTGTACGGCAAGAACATTTTCGACGAGGAATACGACTCTTACGGCGTGTTCGTTAGCCTGGCGGACGGTCTTACCCGCGAGCGCACATGGCCGGAGCCTTATATCATGGGATGCATGGCATGGATGCTCTCGGGGCAGGATTTGATGTTCGACAGCGGCGAAGTCGCCGAAGCGATGAAAAGCGTTGGCTTTTCCTCCGTGGAAAGCATGGTCGTCGAGACGCCCATGATGCCCATGGAACTCGACATTGCGAAAAAATTAACAGGATAAGCAGGAAAGGAGTATCAAATGAAGAAGATCTGTATTTTTTGGGTTGCAGTCATCGTATCGGCAGGCTTCGCGGTCTCTTTCGCCCACGCCCACTCCATCTGGATCAACTCGTTCGAATCGCGAGCCCACCATTCCCGTCACGCAATGGTCTCGTTGGGGTGGGGGCACGCGCTGCCCATGGACGATATTCTCACCTCGCCAAACGGCAGCATCGCGGTCGAGCAATTCGAACTGCTCGATCCGACATTGAAGAAAACCGATTTGCTCAAACCGGAAGCCAAGATCAGCAAGCCGAAATTGGAAACCGCCAATTTCGATCTGTTCGTCGCCGACTTGGCCGCCCAGAAAATCGCCATGAAGAAAGAAAGCGCCGAGGGCGTCTACCAGCTCGCCGCCGTTTCCAGGCCGACTTTTTTCACCCAGTACATCGACAAGAGCGGTAGAACGCGGATGCAATTGAAGCCGAAAGACGAACTGGACGACATTGAAAAGGTCCTCATGTCCGTTAAGTACCAGGCCTTCGCCAAATCGTACGTGACGGTCGGCAAGTGGACGAATCCCAAACCCCTGGGCCACGGACTGGAGATCGTCCCGCGTACGGACCCGGCGCGAATTCCGCGCCGGGCTGAAAGAGGGGAGAACGGCCGCCCGCCGGCCGACCCCGTTTTCTGCATTGAATGTAAAAAGATATTGGAAAGGAGATGAAATGGTAAATTTGCCGAAGTTGTCCGTCGATTACGGCGCTCTTAACGATACCGTCAAGGCGCCCATACGACACAAGCTGCTGATGTCGGGAATCGAGCTGGCCGTTTTCGACCGCCTGGATTTTTTTCGTTCCGCCAACGAAGTGGCCGAAAGCATTGGGCTCCACCCGGGCAACACCGAACGTTTTTTGAACGCCTTGGCGACGATCGGCCTGATAGAGAAAAAAGAGGGCATGTTCCGGAACCTTCCGGAAGCCGCCTCCTTTCTTACGACCGATTCTCCGACGTATTTCGGCCCTTTGCTGCGGATGATTCAACGCATGTGCCTGGATCCGTTGAACGATCTAGTCGAGAGGGTCAAGAGCGGCCCCTGCTCGGAAACCGAAGGCCGCGATTTCGCCTCGGAGGAGCTTTGGGCCGACGCGACGAGAGCCAGCGCCGCCTGGGTGACCGGAGGCGTCGGCGAGCAAATGGCCGCCGTCGTTTCGGGCCTGCCGGAGTTCTCCGGGTTTCGGAAGATGCTGGACCTTGGCGGCGGTCACGGCATGTTCGCCCTCTATTTCGTGGCCACCCATCCGAACATGACCGGCGTGGTGTTCGACCGTCCGGCCGTGGCGGCAGTAGCCGAGACGTATATCCGAGAGTACGGGATGCAGGACCGGCTATCCGCCATGACCGGGGACTACCTCTCGGACGAAATCGGCGAGGGCTACGACCTTGTCTGGGCTTGTTCCACCCTCAATTTCGCCCGCCACGATCTGGATTCGCTCGTCCGGAAGATCCATTCGGCGCTGAATCCGGGCGGAGTCTTCATCGCGTTCCAGGACGGCCTGACCGACGAGGGAATCCGGCCGGACATCATGCTCGGGCATCTGGGCGAAGCCATGCGCATCGGCAAGGATCTGTTTTTCGACCAGGGCGAGATCGCGGAAAGCATGCTGCGCTGCGGTTTCCGGTCGGTGCGGTCGAGGACCATTTCGACTCCCATGGGAAGCATGGATTTGGACGTCGCCAGAAAATGACGACAAGAAAACCGAGATGATACGGATGGCTCTGCGGTCCTATTCGTTAAAAAAAACTTTGCACTTCAGAAGTTCTTGATAAACGCAGAGGCGCAGAGAACGCGGAGGACCGCAGAAAAAAACATAGCTACCAATCTGAAAAAGGCGAGACGGACAAGGCAGGGTTGCGGTCTTCCTGTAGAGGCCACGGAACGAAGATATCGAAAGCTGGAAAATTCGGCTACGCGTCCGATTTTTTTCGTCGAACGGCAAAGATAGTTCGGCCTTCGATAGCGGAACAAGCCACGGCTTTGATAGTGTTGGCTGAAAAACACTGAATCTTGGACACATCAAATTTAGGCAAGATACTAACGATGAGCAAGCAATTAATCAAAACGGCAATCTGTTTGTTGACGGTGGCAACGGTTTTTTCGGTGGCGACGGCGACGGATGTCCCCCCGACCGGAACAGAGATCATGACCCGCGTGGACGACAGGTCCGACGGAGACGACCGGAAATCGACGCTGACCATGACCCTGGTCAACAAGAGCGGCCGTCAGCGGGTTCGGGAAATGGAGAGCTTTTCCAAGGATTTCGGCAAGGACAAGAAGTCGGTCATGGTGTTCAAGAAGCCTGCCGACGTGAGCGGCACCGCGTTTTTGAACTGGGAGTACGACGACCCCGGCCGCGACGACGACAAGTGGCTCTACATGCCGGCCATGAAAAAGGTGCGTCGTATCAGCGGCGCTTCCAAAAACGAGTACTTCATGGGCAGCGACTTCACCTACGACGACATGGGGGACCGCAACGTGGAGGAGGACACCCATACGCTGTTGGGCGAGGAGAATATCGACGGCCACGACTGCTGGAAAGTCGAGTCGGTCCCCGTGGACCCCGAGGACATGTACACCCGCAAGGTGGTCTGGGTGTGCAAGGAGGCGGACATGGCGATCAAGGCCGAGTACTACGACAAGGACGGTTTGCTCAAGATCTACAAGGCTCTGGAGTTCCGGCTGCACGACGGTTTTTGGACCTTGTTCCGCTCGGAAATGGACAACGTGTCGCGCAACCATAAGACCGTCATGGAAGCGGCCTCGGTTCAATACGACAGCGGGATCGACGAAGAGCTGTTTCGGGTCTCCACCATTCAGCGGGGCGTTGTTCGTTGAACCGTGCGGTGGGTCGTTTGTTGTTCGTCCTTTTTTTCGTTTGCGGGACGTCTGTTCGTGCGGTTGCCGAGGATACGGGCATGCCGTGGCTGGAAAGCCTTTCGATTTCGGGGTGGGCCGACGCGATCCAGTCCATGCGCACCGGCAGTCCAAACGACAGCCTGACGTCCCGTGCGCGCCTGCGCCTGGAACTGTCGGCGACTTTCGACGCGGTCTACGGTTTCGTCTCCGCGGACGCCGAGAAAAACTGGCGGATCGAGGACGAAACCGGCGTCGATTTGCACGAGGCTTGGCTGGAGTTCGCGACGAGCCGATGGGATTTGCGCGTGGGCCGGCAGATCGTCATCTGGGGCAAGGCCGACGGCGTTCAGATCGCCGATGTCGTCTCGCCTCCGGACTATACCGAGTCCATCACGCGGGATCTGGACGAGATTCGCATCCCCGTGGACGCGGCCAAGTTTAGGCTGCTGGGCGATTACTTGGTCGCCGAACTGATCTGGATCCCGGTGTTCGAGCCGGCCGTGCTTCCTTCGGGGGACAATCCCTGGGCCGTCGAGCCGGAGATTCCGGAAAACGTGCATTTATCCTTCGCAGACACGGTCGAACCGGATACCTCTCTGGAAAACAGCGAGGTCGCCCTGAAGATCGCCGCCTACCTGTCGGGCCTGGACGTGGCCGCGTCGGCGTTCTACACCTGGGACGACTATCCGGCCTATCACCGTGAAACGCGAAGCGAGGGCGACGACTTCTTCGTCGACTACGCGCCCAAGCATCACCGCTTGACCGTGCTGGGACTGGAATTCTCGCGGCCCTGGTCCGACTTCGTGTTCCGGGGCGAGGCGGCATACTACGTCGGCAAGTATCTCGAGACGGATACGGCAACTGCGGACCCGATGAAGAAGGACAAGCTGAAATGGCTGGGGGGGGCGGACTGGACGCCCGGCGACGACTGGACCGTGACCGGCCAGCTCGCCGGCGACCTGGTCGTGGATTACGACTCCCGGCTGGCGGACGACGCCCACGAACTCGTGGCCACCTTGAGCGTGTCCAAACTATTGATGCGCCAGACCCTGACACTGTCCGGCATGCTTTACTACGACCTGGACGAAAACGAAATCTACGTTCGGCCCAAGGCGGATTACGCCCTGACCGACGATTTTCATCTTCTAGTCGGGGCCGACGTTTTCGGCGGCGACGACGGCGATTTCGGCAAGTATCGCAACAACAGCCAAGTGTGGGCGAAGGCGAAATACAGTTTTTAAGGAGGAATGATGTTGAATATCGAAAAAATCAACGCGTGGTTCCGGTCCGCCGGGGAAACCGTCCTGCGGTTCCGATGGGCGAACTTGGTCGTTTTCGTCCTGGTTCTGGCTGCGGCCGTCGCGGGGCTTGGTAGACTCGAAGCCGATATCGACCAGGACAACTGGTTTCTGGAGGACGACGCGCTTCTGGCCGCCAAGGAGCGTTTCGAGGATATTTTCGGCAACGACGATTTCTGCGCCGTCCTGGTGGAGGCGGACAATGTGTTCGCCGCGCCGGTGCTGGCGAAAATCCGCGAACTGGGCCGGGAACTGGAGGACAAGGTTCCCTACGCCGACGACGTGATCTCCCTTACCGATTTCGAATTCACCTACGGCACCGACGAGGGCATGCGAATCATCGATCTCGTGCCCGACCCGGTTCCCGCGGATGAAGAAGCCCTTGAGCGGATCAAGACCATGGCTCTGTCCAAGCCGTCCATGAGAAACCGCATCGTCTCCGAGGACGGCAGGCAGACCTGGATCATGCTGCGCATGAAGCCGATTCCGGAGAACTGGGAAAAGGATTACGCCGAGAATCCCGAGTTGGCCGTCGGCCGTATCGTCAACGAGATCGCCGGGCAGGACAAGTACGCGATCCTCAACCCTAAAACCACCGGACTGCCCGTCATCAACGTCGAAAAGCGCAATTTCTTCTCCAAGGAAACACCCCGGCTGATCGGATTTTCGCTGCTGCTCACCGCGGTCGTGCTTGCCGTGGCCTTGCGCAGCGTCCGGGGGGTGATTTTTCCTCTGGCGACAGCCGCCGGCACCCTGGCGGTCGTCTTCGGCGCCCAGGGATTCTTGGGCATTAAAAACGACCCCTCCATGATTTTTTTGCCGGTTTTTCTCAGCCTGGCCGTCTCCATCGGTTACTCCATCCATGTGTTCAACTATTTCAACCGTAGTTTTCTTCGGACGGGAAACCGTCGGCAGGCCCTGGTCCACGCCGTCGAGGAGACCGGCTGGCCGCTTCTGTTCAGCGCCTTGACCACCGTCGCGGCATTGCTTTCCTTCCTTTTCATCCCGTTGCGCCCCATACGCTGGGTGGGACTCACTGCGGCCTGCCTGGTGGCCTTGACCTGGCTGCTGGTGATCGTGCTGCTGCCCACCCTGCTGAGCTTCGGAAAGAACCGCAAGCCCCATGCGGCCTATGTCGAAAAAGGCGGTCGCTGGCTGGAACGATGGATGGCCTTTCTGGGCGACCGGGTGCTGTCGCGCCCCAAAACCAGCGTCGTCGTTTTCGCCCTTGTCGCGGCCGCCAGCCTGGCCGGCATCGCGCGGTTCGAGGTATCATTCGACGTTCGCCGCACCTTCGGACTCAAAGTGCCCTACGTGAACCGCATCGACTATATCGGCCGGACCCGGGTGGGGTCTTTGTATTCCTACGACGTGGCCTTCGAGTTCGACCGGCCAGGCGCCGCCAAAGAACCGGAGAACCTGAAAAAATTCGACCGGCTGATCCAGGAGGTGGGCAACCTGCCCCTGACCAAGAAGGTCACCTCCCTGGTCGATATCGTCAAGGACATGAACCAGGTTTTGAACGCCGGCGATCCCGCCTATTACCGTATACCGGAAACCCGCGAGATGGTCGCCCAGCTGCTCCTGCTCTACGAGAACGCCGGCGGAGTGGAAACCGAGAGATGGGTGGACTACGACTATCAGCGCCTGCGCCTCATGGTGGAGATCGACCACTACAATTCCAAGGAGGCGGTCAGGGAACTGCGTCTGATCCAGGAACGGGGGAGAGAGCTGTTCCCCGAGGCACACGTGCTGCTGATCGGCTCCATCTCCCAGTTCACCGTGATGATGGATTACGTGACCTGGGGCCAGGTCAAGTCCTTTTTCATCGCCCTGGGGGTGATCGCCCTGCTTATGACCGTCGTGTTCGGCAGTCTCAAGACCGCCCTGATCGGCATGATCCCCAACGTGTCCCCCGCCCTGGCCGTGGGGGGAATCATGGGATTCGCGGGCATTCCGCTCGACATGATGACCGTGACCTGCATCCCCATGCTGCTGGGCCTGGCCGTGGACGACACCATCCACTTCATCAACCACAGCCAGCTCGAATTCGCGCGCACGCGAAGCTACGCCGAAAGCACCCGCCGCGTCTTCGTTTCCGTCGGCACGGCCCTGTTTCTCACCTCCGCGGCGTTGATCCTGTGTTTTTCCGCGTATCTGATCTCCGCCGCGAAGGTTTTCGTCAACATGGGCTTCCTGGTTGCCGCCGGCATCCTGGCTGCTTTGCTGGCCGACTATTTCGTCACGCCGGTGCTGTTGAACTGGGCACGGCCCTTCGGGCGCGAAGCCTCGGACAAACTCGAAACGCACGCGCCGGCCGCTGGCCGAGCAGCCGTCGCGATGCCGGCGAAAGCGGATGTCCGCTAAGGTAAAAAGGAGACAAAAATAAGGCCATGATCCATCACCTCTCCTTTTTTTACCAGTCGTTAAAGTTGCAAACGTTTTGGAACATGCCGACCCTCGTCCCGACAAAACAAAAAGGACCATGACGGCCTGGCCCCTTCGGGGCGCGCGACCTTCATGGTCCTTTATCTAACGGAAGCTTCCGATCAGGCTGCGGTGTGATCGTTTCGCGCCGTGCCATGATTTTCATAACGGGAGTTGCAAGTGCTTCGAAATAATCCGGGAGACTGACCGTAGAAGAAAAGCTCTTGCGGAATTCAGAAAGAAATGGTCTCCCTCGATCGTCTCCAATGCGAATTCCCGGCCGG
>CAZNTU010000195.1:0-10529 GCA_964575975.1 uncultured Desulfobacteraceae bacterium | reverse complement strand
CCTTTTCCAGCACGTAATCGATGTAGCCGGCGCATTTGAGTCCGCACGACTCGCACTTTCCCTCGGGGTCCCAAAGGCACCGGTACGGGTCGGCGGGAGGAACCAGCGAGGTTCCCGCAAGCAGAGGCCCCACCCCTTTTCTGAACATGGTTTCGCCGCTGACGGACATGACGTCCAGAGACGCGCCGTGAAACGCGTCCCACATAGAAACGGTCTTGAATCTCCCAGTGGCGACTCGCGCCAGCTTAAGGGCCATTCCCACGGCTGTCGTCCCTCCGGGAGCGAACAGGACTTTCGATAGATCGCCGGGAGCGATCGCGGCGAGTTTCCGGGCCAGCTCGATGGCGGGGATGTTCGTGTAGCGGCGGGTGCAAAAAGGAAGCTTTTGCAGTTGATCGATTATGGCCGCGACTACCTTCGGATGGGAGAAGCCCACCTGGTGGACACTGTTCCCATGGAAATCGAAATAGCGCCTGCCTCGCAAATCCTCCAAAAATGGGCCGTCGCAACCCTTTAGAACGTTAAGGCAGGGCGTGGAAAGGCTCTGGCGAACGAAATATTTTTCGTCCAAGGCCAGCCATTCCCTCGTTGGTTCGTCGATTATGCCGTCCCGCCACTTTTTTCTGGCGAGGGAAAGATTGCTGTCTCCCTCGGAAAGATCGATTTTTCGTTCTTTTTCGTTCACGACGATTTTCCTCCGGCCTCTTTTTCGTCCCCCGGAAGCATCCCGCGCGCCAATCTTTCGTTCACGGATTCGATCACGCGCGGAATGTCCCAGACACCTTCTATCGCATAATGAGCCCCGGCAACGGTGAAGCGCGATTCGACGGACGCCAGCGTTTCGAGCAATTCTTCGGGCGTCAGTTTTTCCACATCCTCTTGCGGAAGCCCCAGTTCGTTTCCGGTCTTGCAAACTCCAACGGTCCACATCCCGGCGTTCAACCCCTCCTCGATGTCGGCGAGAGTATCCCCTATTTTCACCATGGCTTCCATGGGATATGTTTGCAGGTCGATGGCGTTCTTGTAGCACATCCAAGGGTACGGGCGGCCGGCGGGGACGTCCGACGAGCAAACTGCGGCGTCGGGCCGGTATCCCTTGCGGGCGGCCTCCGGGACCAGGACGGCCATCATGGGGGCGGTATAGCCGGTGGACGTCCCGATTTTTATGTCTTGCCTGCGAAGAGCGGAAACGGCGTCGAGAAGACCGGGTATCGGGTCGGAATGGTCGGCGATGGCCTTGACCATGAGTTTTTCGGTTTCCTGGTACATGGCTTCGATGTCGTTTTCGTCCGGTTCCTTGCCGTTCGCCTCGAGCCACCCGGTTTTCACGGAATCCAAGGAGCACATGCCCCTGATGTGGTCCTTCTTCATGAGACCCATGAATTTTCTGGCCTCCGCCACGGTGGCGGACACGCCGCGTCGTTTGAAAACTTCTATGAAAACGGCGACGGGGCCGATGCTTCCGTAATCGACGGCCGTGCCGGCCCAATCCAGGACGACGGCCTGTACGCGGCCTGTGTAACGCTTGTTTCTGATGAAGATACCAGTCATTTTCTCCTCGTTTTGTCCAATTCCGAATGTTGAGCAACGGCCTTCTGCGCAGTCCATGGGCGCCGCCGGTCTTGCAGGCGCCGCGCCGCCGTGGAAGGCGACGCTACCGTTGCGTCGGGGACCGTCCTGAGCGAAGATTCGCAAGTTATGCCGACGCGCTTCTCCACTGCTGGGTACGGCGTTTCAAAAACCAGCTCGCCAACTCCATCAATCCTCTGACCAAGACGTTCGTCAGCACGATCAACATGCACATGGCGGCGGCCGGGGCCGTGTCGCCCGCGTCGTCCATGTTCACCACCGAGACGGAGGCCAGCGGCATGTCGCTGGTGTACAGGAAAATGACGGCGGAAACCGTCGCCATGGCGCTGACGAAATAATAGGCCGAGATTTCCAGTATCGCCGGAAGGCAAACCGGGACCGTCACCCGGAAAAAGGTTTTGTAGAACGGAACCGACATGGATTCGGAAACGGCCTCGAATTCCTTGTCCAACTGCCGAAGCGCCGTCGTCGCGGTTAGAAAGCTGACCGTGTAGAAATGAATGACGTTGCAAACCACCAGGATCGCCATCGTGCCGTACAGGAAATTGAACGGGTTCGGAATCCCCCAACCCGAAAACGGAATCTCGATCCGGGGACTGTTGAAGAAGAAGATGTACGCGATGCCGATCACCAGTCCGGGCAGAGCCAAGGGAATGATCGACAGGAAATAGGCCGTCTGCTTCAGCCAGGAGACTCCCTTGGTCTTTTCGATCAGGTAGGCGCTGACGAAGGTCACCACGGTTCCGAACACGGCCGTGAGCGCCGCCACGACGACGCTGTTCCAGAAGGCGTCGTATCCCCCCCCTCCCACGCCGCTGAAAGAATAGTGCTTCAAGGTCCACAACTCCGGGTAGGTCTCGGGATTGGTAAAGGCGTACGGCCAGATCTTCACCAGCGAAGCCACGCCCGCCATGAAGACCATGACCAGAATGAACGCCGCTATGGTCGAGCACACGGCGAAAAACACGAGATCGCGCAATTTGTTCGTCTTGGGCGTCAACGGGACGCTTCTGGCCGTGATTACCGCGCCGGAGCGTCTTTGCACGATTCTGTCCGCGACGAACGCGAGCACGGTGGGAATCAGAAGGATGATGCTCACGGTCGCTCCCATGCCGAAGTTCTGCTGGCCGACGACCTGCTTGTAGATGTCCACGGCCAGAATGTTGTACTGTCCCCCGACCACCTTGGGCGCCCCGAAATCCGTGAAGGACAGGGTGAAGCAAACGAACACCGCGCTGAGCAGTCCGAACTTCACTCCGGGAATCGTAACGGTGAAAAAAGTCCTGGCCTTTCCCGCTCCGAGGCTTTCCGCCGCTTCGTAAAGACGCGCGTCCGTGTTGGACAGCGCCACCAGCAAAATCATGAACGCGGGCGGAAACGCGAACACCACCTCCGCGATCACGATCCCCGTGAATCCGTAAAGCCCGATGTCCCAGGCCATCCACGGAAACTTGTCGAAAAATCCCGTGGTGACCACGCCCTTGTTTCCAAAAAGATACACCAGGGACAATCCGTAGAGCATGGTGGGGGCGAAGAGCGGAATCATGGCCGTCACCCGGAAGAAGCTCTTTCCCGGCATGAGCGTTCGATGAATCCCGTAGGCGTAGACGAACGCCAGCGTCACGGAGAAGAACGTGCTCCACACGGCCACGTTCAGGCTGTTCCAAACGGACTGGGCCAGGCCCGAGTTCTCCGTGTGCGCCGCGATGTATTCCACCGCGACGTACGCCTGCACTGCCAGTATCGACAGCACCGCGAACGTCAGCATGCCGTTTTGGTCCAGCGCCCGTCTTCTTTTGAGCAGCGAAAATGCGAAGATCGCGATCAGGACGACGGCCAGGACGACGTACCCGACCGCAAGGAGCGCCTTGCCCTGGGAGATCCCCTTGATTCCGAAGTAGTCCAGGAAGTTCGCCAGGCCGATGTATCGCTTGACGAGAACCAAGTTTTCCCCCGAAGGGAGATATTCTCCGTCGATTTTCCACCGTTGGCCCGGCCCCCGCTCGACAACGACGGGAGAGACGTCGAGGACGCTTTTGACCGTGCCGGACGGATGCGCCTGCCGGGAAACCACCTTTTCGATCCGCCCGTCTCCCAGTTCGACCGCGATGCCGGTGGCCTCCCCTCTTCCCGACCGAACCGGAACCTGTTTGTTGTCGACATAGAGGACCGGCTGCCCGTTCTCCCGGACGAGCACGACGCTTCGTCCGGCGATGTCCACCTGTCCTCTGAAATCGCCCTCCGATTTTTCCTGTTCCGCGGGTTCCTCGATTTTCGCGACCAGTTCCACGTGGGTCGCCCGATCCACGACCTCCAGGAGCGGGAGCACCACTCCCGCCAGGAGCCAGACGCAAGCCAGGGCGATCAATCCCCGGCGTATCCAGTCCTCGGAACTCGCCTTCTGCGTCACCCGCTGTTCCAGAACCGGAGCGTTGAGCGCCAGAGCCTCTATGCTGTCGCCGTTCGACACGATTTTCTATTCCCTGAAAAGCAAGAGCTTCTCGGGGGGGAAATAAACGGGGACCTCCATTTCCTCGGCAAGCCCCATCTCCTCCACGGCCTCGGACTGCAAGTCCATCTCGAGGGTTTGGTCGCTCGAACCGCCCGCTTCGTGAAGCATCTGAAGATAGATTCGGTAGAGCGATCCCCTGAATTCGATGTCGTTGATTTTCGTCTTGACCACGTTCTCCTTTCCGTTGTTCCCGTTGCGATGCACGCGGATGTCTTCGGGACGAACGGCCAGCCTGACGTTTCTTCCCTGGTGGTTCGCGGCGGCCGAGGGCGCGGTCCTGAGCAAGTACCGGCCCAGCATGACGGAATCGGGACCCGTGGCCCGGCAGTCGGACAGAAAGTTCATCGATCCGATGAACCCGGCGACGAAAGAGTTGCCGGGGGTTTTGTAGAGTTTGTGCGGCGAGGCGTATTGCATCAGAACGCCGTCCTTGATGACCACGACGCGGTCGGCCATGGTGAGGGCCTCCTCCTGGTCGTGGGTGACCATGATGGTCGTGACGCCGAGTCTTTCCTGGATGCGGCGTATCTCGATCCGAAGCCGTACCCGCACGCGGGCGTCCAGGGCGGACAGGGGTTCGTCCAGCAGAAGCAGCGACGGTTTCGGTGCCAGCGCTCTGGCCAGCGCCACCCGCTGTTGCTGCCCTCCGGAGAGCTGCGCCGGGTATTTCGACGCCTGGTCTGCCAAGCCGACAAGCTCGAGCATTTTCATGGCCCGCTCTTTCCTGGCGGCGGAAAACCCTCTCCGGATTCCATACATCACGTTATTGAGAACACTGATGTTGGGAAAAAGGGCGTAGGATTGGAAGACGATCCCCAGGCCGCGTTTCGCCACCGGCTCCCGGGAAACGTCCCTGCCGTCCAGCCGGACCGTTCCCGAGTTTTGCTCCTCCAGCCCCGCGATCACGCGCAAAAGGGTCGTCTTCCCGCACCCGCTCGGCCCGAGGATCGAGACGAACTCGCCCTTTTCGACCGACATGTCGATGTTGTTCAGGGCGACGAAATCGCCGAACGATTTCGTGATGTTTTCAAGTTCCAGAAAATATTCCCGCTTTTTGGAATCTTTTTCCGAATTCATTTGGCTTCGCTCTTCTGGTCGTAGCGTTTCGTCCATTCGTCCAGAATTCTCTGGCGATTCTTGGCGGCCCAGATCAGGTCGTTGTCGATCAGAACCGACATGGGATCGGCCGGCCATCCTTCGGGGGCTTCCACTTTGATGTCGGTGGCCACAATGGGATAAACCTTCGCGTACATGGCCATTGCTTCGTCTCCGATGGCCCAATCCAGGAAGGTCTTCGCCTCGTCCTTGATCCGGGGCTTCTTGATCAGGGCGTTGGCTTCCACGTCGTACCCGGAGCCTTCGGAGGGGAACGCCACTTCGACCGGCTCTCCGCCGCTCTTTTGCTTGAACCCGCGGTAGGCGAACGAAATCCCGACGGGAAACTCGCCTTTTCCGGCCATCTTGGCGGGTTTGGATCCCGAATGGGTGTACATGGCCATGTTCTGGTGAAGAGCGTCGAGGTATTCCCATCCTGCCTGTTCGCCTTTCAACTGAAGAATCGCGGAGACGGTGAGAAAGCCGGTCCCGGAGGAGGCCGGATTGGGCATTACCAGTTGGCCCTTGTATTCGGGCTTGATCAAATCCGCGTAGGACGTTGGAAGAGTCAATCCCTTGTTTTTCATTTCGATGGTATTTCCCACGATTCCGGTTACCCAAGCCTTGATGCCGACCCAGTGGACCGGATCGTTTTTCGCGTCCTTCATGTTCTTCTTGACCTTTTCGACGCCCGCCGGGTTGTATCCCGCCAGCATGCCCAGGTCGTCGCAAACGAGAAGACTGGTCGCCGCCGTTCCCCAAACGACGTCCGCCACGGGATTGTCCTTTTCGGCCAGAAGCTTGGCGGTCACGATTCCGGTGGAGTCGCGGACGATGTTCAGCTTGATGTCCGGGTGCGCCTTCTCGAACGCCGGGATGTAAACGGCAAGCTCGTCGTCCTCCAAAGCCGTGTACACGGTCAGCTCTCCCGCCGACGATACCCCTGACACAACGAACGAAAGCACTACGGCGGCGAAAACGCCGGCAAGCAACTTGAAGATTTTTTTCATTTTTCCTCCTTTTCGGTTTGGGAAATCTCGATCGAACATTCGTTTTCTGGATTTTTTCGATTTTGAAATCGAAAAATTAAACACGTTCCTCTCCGCCAACATTCTCGGAATTCGAGCTTATACCGTTTTTCGTGTTTGGTTTTGATTAAGGGAATTATAGAAATGGATTAGGAGGGGGTGCAACGCGGGGCAATTTCGACAAACGAGGCTATGAGAGAAAACGAAGGTAGTCCACAAGACGTAGTGGCGAAACACATTGGACGCGGGCGCAATCCTTGTTACCTTTTTTTAATGGAACGTAAATTTACCATTCAAGGAGGCAGCGAAATGAAATGTCCGCGTTGCGATTCGGCCAGCGTCATCAAGAACGGCACCGTCCACACCGGGAAACAAAAATACGCGTGCAAGGTTTGCGATCGGCAATTCGTCGAGAACCCGACGAAGAAAACGATCAGCCAGGAAGAATGGGAACTGGTCGACAGGCTTCTTCCGGAAAAGCTTCCGATCGCCGGAATATCGAGGGCGACGGGAATCCCGGAGCCTTGGCTCCGGAAATACGTCAACAGGAAATACGAAAAGCTGCCGAAAAAGATCGAAACGGTAAAAATAAGGCCGATTGACGATAGTCCGCCTACGAAAAAATACTGCCGTCTAAAAGACACGAGGCCGTCGGGAAGGAAAGCGGAAAAACCAACCATATCGAACGTTTCAACCTTACATTGAGGCAACGTGTCAGTAGATTGGTGAGAAAAACATTGTCTTTTTCAAAAAAGCTGGAAAATCACATAGGCGCGATTTGGAATTTCGTGCATCATTACAATTCGCATATGGCTCCGAAATTGGGAGGCATCACTACATATTAAGCACCACCTTCATTTCGTCGTTTCCTATGCATCCTCTTTGTTCCGAGTTCTAGAACCAAGTCTTGAGCCCGACCACGACGGAAAACTCGTCGATGTCCTCGCCTTCTTCTTCCGCAAGGTTCTCGGTTTCGCCGATTTTACGGTTCCACGAGATCCCGACGTAAGGAGCGAATTCCCGTTTGACTTCGTAGCGCAGCCGCAGGCCCAGTTCGACCTCGTTGATTCCTTGCCCGACGCCGTATTCCTCGACTTCCTGCAGGGCCGCGCTTGTCTCGAAACGAGGCTGCAGGACCAGTCTCTGGCTTAGAAACAGGTCGTATTCGGCTTCCAGTATCGCCGACAGATCGCCGTCTTCGCTTAAGTAGGCGGTCGCGTCGATCTCGAACCAAAGCGGAGCGAGCCCCTGGACGCCAAAGGCCGCGAACGTCCGGCCGGGGGAAGGGTCGAAGTCGTGCCGGACTCCAACCTGCAAATCCCAGAACGGGCCGACGTTTCGGCTGTAAAACAGCTCGGCCCGGGCCTCCTCGAACTCTTCGTCGTCGATAGACAATGTTCCCTCGCTTTTCAGCCAAACCTTGTGAAAATCCCCGCCGGCCCAGGCTTGGACATCCCACGAAAGGGCGGGGTCCCCGTCTCTCGTCCGGTATTCCAGGCGATCCCCCAGAAAGGAGGCCAAAATCCCGGGTGGGTGGATCATTTGGGCACCGAAGCTTTCGTGCGTAACTTCCCGGTCGCCCACTTCATATTTTTCGATACCCTCGACCACCTCCGGGACGTGTTCCATCTTCATACGGTCATGCTCCGTATCCGTATGACCGTGTTCCGTCTTTTCATGATCGGTTTCCATCTCCCTATGATCCGGGGGATGCGCGTGCTTCTCCGTATTGGTCGAAAAAACTTCGCCGGCCGCTACCGCGCCCGGCATGAGCAGAAAATAAAAACAGACCGTCAGCGCCGTGCAATAATTCATCTTGCGTCTCCTTTTCAAACAACCCGCACGACCAGGGCCATTCCCGCCTCCATGTGGTAGAGCAGGTGGCAATGGAAGGCCCAGTCGCCCTTTTCGACCGGCGTGATCAGGACGGAAAGCGCCTCGCCGGGTTTGACCAAAACAGTGTGTTTGAACGGAAGCTTGTCGGCCCCGTTTTCGAGCTGCATCCACATGCCGTGGATGTGGATAGGATGTTCCATCATGGTGTGGTTGACCAGAAACAGGCGCAACCGCTCGTCGTGGCGGAAGAAATATGGCCCCGGATGTTCGCGGGACTGCTTCCCGTCGAACGAGAACATGTATCTTTCCATGTTTCCGGTGATGTTGACGGTCATTTCCCTGTCGACGACCTCGGAATAGGGCTGGGGCTCGACCGAGACCAAGTCGTCGTAGGCGAGGACCCGCCATCCGTCGCCGCCGAGTCCGATTCCCGGTTCGTCCAGCCGATATTTCGGGTTCGGGACAACCATATCGACGTTCGGATTTCCCTTTTCGGGTTCGAACGGGACCGGACCGTTCGGACCGGGTATGCGCGGGTCGCGCGTGCGCTCTTCGCCTCCGTGCCCCATGCCTCCGTGTCTCCGTGTCCCTTCCCTCCGTGTCTCCGTGTCCCTTCCCTTCGTGTCTCCGTGTCCCATATCCCCATGCCCCATATGGCCATGGTTTCCGCCGAAGAGACCGCCAGCCATCCCTTCCATGCCGATGTCCTCCAGGGTCCTCACGGGGCGGGGACGGAGCTTCGGCACGGGAGCCTCCATGCCCGGTTCAGGCGAAAGGGTTCCGCGCGCGTAGCCGCTCCGGTCCAGGGACTCCGCGAATATCGTGAACGCCCGGTCCTCTTGCGGCCGTATCAGCACGTCGTAGGTTTCCGCGACTCCGATCCGGAATTCGTGGACGGATACCGGCCGCACCGCCATGCCGTCGACCATGACCACGTCCATGTCCATGCCGGGTATGCGAACGTCCATGATGGACATGGTGGAGGCGTTGATGAAGCGAAGCCTCACGGTTTCCCCTGGATCGAAGAGCGCAGTCCAGTTCATGCCGGGCGAATGGCCGTTCATCAGGTACGTGTAGGTGTAGCCCGTCACGTCCGCCAAATCGACCGGACTCATCCGCATCCTTCCCCAGGCCGATCGTTCGGAGACCGCGTTCGCAAAGCCGCGTTCCCCGATATCGTTGAAAAAATCCACGACGGTCAGCCTCTGGAAATTGTAGTAGTCGCCCGCCAGCTTGAGCTTTCTGAAGACCGTTTCCGGCTTTTCGAAAGTCCAGTCCGAGAGCACCACGACGTGCTCGCGGTCGTATTCGAACGGTTCGCCGTCCTTCGGATCGATGATCAAGGGGCCGTAGGCGCCGGTCTGTTCCTGGAAAGCAGAGTGGCTGTGATACCAATAGGTGCCCGCCTGTTTGACGCGGAAGCGGTATTCGTACGTCTCGCCCGGCCGGATGCCGTCGAAGTTCACTCCCGGCACCCCGTCCATCCTGAAAGGCACCAGCAGCCCGTGCCAGTGGATTGAGGCGTGCTCGACGTCCATAAGTTCGTTGGCGACGTTCAGCGTTACGTCCTCGCCTTCCCGCAGATGGATAAGCGGACCGGGGACCGACCCGTTTATCGCGGTGGCCTTGCCTTCGCGCCCGTCTATTAGGATCGGCGAATACGCGATGGTCAGATCGTAGCGATTCTTGAAGCCTGCTTCCTCGATTCCGGCGGTCGCCGTCCTTGCCCAGGCGGGCAGGGGGACAGTCCAGTGCAGGCCGACCAGGAACAATCCCGCCCCGGCCGATTTTAAAAAATTCCTTCGAGTCATGCCGTTGTTACCGCTCATGCTGTTCTCCTATAAAATCAATACTTCAGAAATTTTGAAACTCGTTTAATGCGTCAAAAAAACAGTTCAACAAAGCAACCAGGCCGCCTTTGTTTCTTTTAAGGAGGTTCAAGCTCCGCGGAACATATGATGTCGGTGTATTCTCTGACATCGAAAATCCCGAAGCAATCCTCGCGGTACACAATCACGCAGGCATGCTCGAAGTATATGGCTACGGAGCTGTCCCGCAACAAGGAAGCCGGGTAGACATGGACCGGCTGTTTGCCTTTCCTCTTCTTTTTTGCCTTCGGGTCTTTTACTACAATCGCCCGGAGCTTTCCTTCGTAGTTCGGCGCGTCCTCCACGGACTTTTCGAACTTGATCGGCAAACCTTTCCTTATCTTGTCGAAGTATTCTTCCCTTTCTTGACTTTTCAGTCTTTTCGCGGCGTTCAAGTTGGCTTTCGCCGGAACCGCGAAGTCAATGCCGTAATTGTTCTTGAGCTTCCACATCGTCGCGCCGTCCCAGCAGCCTTTGTCGAACACCAGCGTCTTGATTGCGCCGGGTCCCGGAATCGTCACGGCTTGGCGCACCGTGGTCAGCAACAAATTCTTGTCCGAAACGTTTGCGGAGGTGATTACAATGGCGACGACGATCTTG
>CAZNTU010000194.1:7440-10586 GCA_964575975.1 uncultured Desulfobacteraceae bacterium | reverse complement strand
GCCACTTGCAGCGTTACCATGCCAGCCAGCACATCCAAACGGAGTCGCCCGACCTTGTCCGGGAACTGCTCCCCGCATGTATCCAAGTCGCGGAGGGAATTGTCGGCGACAATTCTCCGCTCATCGGCTCCACACTGGCGGAAATCTGTTTGCGACGGAAGCATCGCGTTCACGTGATGGCGCTGCACTGTCCGACCGAAGGCGAAATCAAGAACCTTCGAAACCATCGGCTTTCGGCCGGCGAACGACTGATCCTGCAGGGAGAGCCTGCCGCCCTGGAAAAACTGGTGCAACTGGGTTTCGTCCCTGTCCTGCGGTTCGTCGACAAGGAAGGGCTGAACCCCGTCGCACGCGACCGCACCGAGATTCTTCCCGTGCGCGTTCCGTCGGGCTCGGTCCTGGCCAACCACGACCTCGTCGAAAGCCGTCTGGGAAACGCCTTCGGTCTGACCGTCGTCGGCATAGTGCGCGACGGGGAACTGCTTTGCATGCCCTCGCCGAACGAAAAGGTGCAAGCCGACGATCTGCTCGTGCTGCAAGGTTCCCCCCGCGACCTCGAGATACTGGAAGGTCTTCAGAATCTCGAGATCGCGGAGCAGTCCTCCGGCTTGATTGCGGAACTGGAATCGCAGCAAATCGGCGCGACCGAAGTCCTGCTCTCGCCAAGGACCACCCTTGCGGGGCGGACTCTCGCCGACCTGCTTTTCCGGGAGCGCTACGGCATCAGCGTCTTGGCCGTCTGGCGACGGGGACGCGCCTTTCGCACGGGACTCCAGGACATGACCTTGCAATTCGGCGACGCTCTGCTGGTCTACGGGCAACGTCGCAACCTGGAGGCCCTCGCCCGAGACCCCGACTTTCTCGTGCTGGACGAAACCGCCGCGCGCGCGCCGCGCCTGGAGAAGTCCCGCATGGCCGTCGCGATCATGCTGTCCGTCATCCTTGCCGCCATCCTCGGACTCGTCCCCATCGCCGTCGCCGCCCTTGCCGGAGCGACCATTATGATTCTGGTCGGTTGCTTGAGCATGGAGGAAGCCTATCGGGCCATCGAATGGAAGGTCGTGTTTCTCATCGCCAGCATGCTCCCGCTGGGAGCCGCCATCGAAAACTCGGGGGCGGCCCAGATGGGAGCGGCCGCGTTAATAGCGGCCGTAGGGGATCTGGGGCCTCGATGGGTCGTCGCCGTATTGTTCGCCGTGACCGTAATAGGCACCCAAATCATTCCCACGGCCGCGCTGGTGGTCCTGATGGCTCCCGTGGCTATCAGCGCCGCCGGAACCTTGGGAATCTCGCCGCACCTCCTAATGATGACCGTGGCGATATCGGCGTCTTCCAGCTTCGCCAGCCCCTTGTCCCACCCTGCGCACCTGCTCGTCATGGGCCCCGGCGGATATCGCTTCATGGATTACGTGAAGGTCGGCGTTCCCATTACAATCATTTCCATGATCGTCTCCGTGTGGCTTCTGCCGATCCTGTGGCCACCTTACCATTAACCGGGCGGTTGGAAACGAGACATCGTTCCAACCCGATCGGATCATAAAGAAAGGTTAAAGAAATGAACCCGAAAAATCAGCCCAAAACCATAGCGGAATGGTTCGAATACGGACGGCAGTGCTTCCACAAGCCCGACGGCCTCGAAGCGGTCCGGGCGCTGGAGAAGGTCTGCGACATGGACCCGAGCTACAAGCATTCCGACGGAGACAATCCGCATTTCTATCTGGGAAAGATCAACGAGGTGGAAAGTCGGCTGGCGGATGCTATAATGCATTATTCCAGAGCCTTGACCCTGGATTTTTGGGACGAGGAAAGCCTGATCGGCCGAGGCGGCTGCTACGCGGCGAGCGGAAAAAACGCCGAAGCCGTCGAGGATTTCAAAAAGGCGCTGCAAATTCCCGACGACAAGCGAAGGTGCCCGAAAAAACATCTTTACTACGTCATCGCCGAAAATTATCGTCTGATGGAGGATTGGAAACAGGCGATTCACTGGGGACAACTGGCCTTGAAAGCCGACCCCGGGAACGAACGGCACAAGCAGCTGCTTGTAAGCATTCTCGCCAAGGTTCGGGAATGATCCCGGCAGGGGATTCGGAAGACGCCGCGCCGCCGTGGAAGGCGGCGCTACCGGGCCGTTGCGGCTTTGGTCCCTGATACGAGACCGTACCGCAGAGGTCGAGACCATATCGAGAATCGAGCAGGGAGGAACGAAATGACGGAGAAAAAATACAAGGCATTGGTAGTCGAGGAGACCGACGACAAAAAATTCGCGCGAAGCATCATGGAGAAATCCACGTCGGATCTTCCCGAAGGGGACGTGCTGGTCCGGGTGGAATATTCGTCGTTGAACTACAAGGACGCGCTGTCGGCGTCCGGAAACAAGGGCGTGACGCGAAACTATCCCCACACGCCCGGAATCGACGCCGCCGGGGTCGTTGAGGAAAGCTCCTCCGAAGAATTCAAGCCAGGCGACCCAGTGATCGTCACCAGCTACGATCTGGGAATGAACACGTCGGGAGGGTTCGGGCAGTACATTCGAGTGCCGTCGGGTTGGGTCGTGCCGATGCCGACCGGTTTCACGACGAGGGAAAGCATGGTCTACGGGACCGCCGGATTTACGGCGGCGCTGTCTATCCTGCAATTGATCGGCCGAGGAGTCGCGCCCGACCAGGGCCCGGTGCTGGTATCCGGGGCGACCGGAGGAGTCGGGGGAATCGCGGTCTCGATTCTCTCCAAAATCGGCTATTCCACGGTCGCCGTCTACAGACAGGGAAACGACACGGACTATCTGAGGGAGATCGGCGCGTCTTCGCTGATCGATTCGGCCGAGCTTGCGAAGGACAACAAGCGCCCCTTGCTGAAAGCCGAGTACGCCGGGTGCGTCGATGCGGTCGGAGGGGAAGTGCTCGAGGCGGCGATCAAATCCGTTCTTCCGTGGGGAACCGTGACCAGCTGCGGCAACGCGGGCTCGCCGAACCTTTCCCTGACGGTCTATCCATTCATCCTGAGAGGCGTTTCCCTGATCGGCATCGATTCGCAAAACTGCCCCATGCCTCTCCGACGTACAGCATGGGAAAAACTGGCCGGGGAATGGAGGGTGGAATCCTTCGAGCGGCAAACGAAGGAAATCGGCCTGGAGGAACTCGACGCGG
>CAZNTU010000194.1:0-7340 GCA_964575975.1 uncultured Desulfobacteraceae bacterium | reverse complement strand
TCGCCATTTTCATGATGCCATTGCATGTGCAATTTGCGTTTGTTGACGGCGCAGTCGCGAAGATAAAGGTTTATCAGGGTTTGGTAAGGGATACCGTTTTCCTCCGACATGGATTTGAAATACGAAACGGTGTCCCGGTCAAGCCGCATAGTTACGGGTTGTTTTAAATATTTGACATATGGGTTTTTACGCCCTTTGATTTTGGAAAAATCGTAGTGATCTCTCATCTTCTGTTCCTCCAATATTCATTTTCTTCGTCGTTGTCCGCCCTTCTTGCCGATATGATTCTGACAATTGTCTCGCTCTCCCTAAAGCAGTGGCAGACAACGAGAATACGAAGTTTAAAGCTAATCCCGAGCAAGATAAAACGGTCTTCGTTTTCAGAATGGTCCGGGTCGAAATAGTGCATGGCATTTTCATCGTAAAATACGGTACGGGCCTCGTCAAAAGAGATACTATGCTTTTTGACATTGGCCTTTTCTTTTTGCCTGTCCCATTCAAATCGCAGCTCGTTCATATGTACATCGTACTTAGAAAAATGGATATGTCAACATGAAGATCCGCACCGAACGAAAAGCTCGTCAGTCGGCCGTCATAACTTGCCGCGCCTCGCTCAATCATCCTTCCTATGAGGTAAAACCAAATTCAAGAACACCCCGAGCAAACCCGCGAGGCCGATTCCCTTGACGGTGAAGTCCCCTGCGGAAAAGCTCATGCCGCCGAAGCCGAAAACCAGGATTAACGCCACGATGGCCATGTTTCTGGGCTGCAAGAGGTCTTCGCCCGCCTTCACCAGGGTGTTCAATCCCACCACCATGATCGCTCCGAAAAGCAAAAGCATGATGCCTCCCATGACAGGAACGGGGATTGTTTGAAGCAGTGCCCCCACTTTTCCGACGAAAGCCAGGGAAATCGCGAATATGGCCGCCCAGGTCATGATCGCCGGGTTGAAAACGCGCGTCAGCGCCACGGCTCCCGTCACTTCGGAATATGTGGTATTGGGAGGTCCCCCCAGCAGGGAGGCCACGGACGTGGCGATGCCGTCGCCCAACATGGTACGGTGAATGCCGGGCTCCTCGAGATAGTTTTTCCCCGTGATGGAGCCTATGGCGAGCACGTCCCCGAAATGCTCGATCGCGGGCGCGATGGCCACCGGAACGATAAAGAACACGGCCTGCGCGTTCCATTCCGGAAACACGAAGTTCGGAATCGCAATCCAAGGGGCGTCCATGACCTTGGCGAATTCGACGATTCCGAACGTCAAGGAGGCCGCGTACCCGACCGCAATCCCGCACAGGATCGGAACCAGCCGTAAAAAACCTTTTCCCAGAAGCGAAACGAAGACCGTGGTCGCCAAGGACAGCATGGATATGGTCAGCGCCTTTCCGGCCGGAACCAGAACGACCGCTCCGTCCCCGGTTTTTCCCAGGGCCATGAAAACGGCAACCGGAGACAGGATCAGCCCGATGACCATGATGACAGGCCCGACGACCACCGGCGGAAGCACTTTTTGCACGATACCGGTACCGCGCCATTTTATCAGGACGCTCAAAATTATATAGACGATTCCGGCTGCGGCGAGTCCGCACATGGTGCCAGGTATCCCCCAGGTTTGGACGCCATAAATGATAGGCGCGATGAAGGCGAACGACGAGGCCAGAAAAATCGGGACTTTCCCCTTGGTGACTACCTGGAAAATCAATGTTCCTACTCCGGCCGTGAACAAGGCGACATTGGGGTCGAGGCCGGTCAGCAGCGGCACGAGCACCAACGCTCCGAACGCCACGAACATCATCTGGCCCCCGACCACCAACCCGCCCGCGTTGAAATCGTATTCGGTTTCGGACAGCTTCGAACTCATAACCTCTCCTTGTTCCATTTCTATTTCGTCCCGAAAATCTTGTCGCCCGCATCCCCCAACCCGGGCAGAATGTATCCGATATCGTTCAGTCTCTCGTCGATGGACGCCACATAGACGTGAACGTCCGGGTGCTGCTTCTCCAACCTTTCGATTCCCTCCGGCGCGGCCACCAGAAAGAGCCCGCGAATGGTCTTGCATCCGGCTTTCTTCAAAAGATCGACTGTCGCTATCAGAGTGCCTCCCGTCGCGAGCATGGGATCCAAAATCAGGGCGATCCTCTCTTTCATGTCGCTCGCGACCTTGACATAATAGTTGACTGGCTGAAGGGTCTCCTCGTTCCTGAAAAAACCCACTACGCTGACCTTGGCGGACGGGATCAGGTCGATGACGCCGTCCATCATGCCAAGGCCGGCCCTTAGGATGGGCACGACGGTGATCTTTTTGCCCTTGATTCTCTCCACCTCCACGGGTCCGGCCCATCCCTCCACGGTTCTTTTTTCCGTCTTCAAGTCCTTGGTAGCCTCGTAGGTCAGCAACCGGGCGACTTCCGAGGCAAGATCCCTGAAATCCTTGGTGGAAACGTTCTTCTTTCGCATCAGCCCCAACTTGTGCCGAATCAGCGGATGCTTCACGACAGTAACCGGCATTGGCTCCTCCTGACGTTTTCCGACTTGCGGTTTCGTTTTGCAATCACCTTCGAACGGCCGCCTTTCCGACGGCGCCAAGTGTATACAGAAAATGCGACGCCTTCGCAATACTTTTGAATCCCCCGCGTTTTTCCTGTCAAACCGGAACGTCCCGTGCTAAAATCGTCCTAAAAACCATACCAAAGGGAATCGCCGATGGAAAATACCGCCAAAGCCGTAATGCAGACCGATTTCCAGACCCTCTCGCCGGAAACATCCGTCAGGGACGCCGTCGTCGCCTTGCAAAATTCGTCGAGGCAGCTGGGGCGACGCGTTTTCGGAATGATGGTGGTCGACGAGAACGAAAAACTGGTCGGCATGCTTTCCATGTACGACCTTTTCATCTTTCTGCGTCCCAAGCACATCGAAATCTGGGGGGAAATGGACGACATCAATCTCGGAAGCCTGATCGACGACGCCCTTTCCCGCGCCAACGCGGTCCATGTGGGCGACATCATGACTACCGATTTGATCTCCATCACCCCGGATACCGACCTGATGATGATCGTGGACATTATGATCAAAAAGCATGTCAGAAGACTTCCCGTACTGGACGGGAAAAAAATAGTCGGGATCGTATTCATTTCGGACGTGTTCGACTATCTTTTGAAAAAATTCGAGGAATAGGCGCCGGGGAGACGCAAAATGGCTGTGGTCACGAAAAGAAGCGTGCTGACGGGAATCAAGGCAAGGGAGGCCATGCGCCGTCAAGTGGTGTCGATTCGGGCGGACGCGTCTCTGGACCAGTGTATTCGAAATACGATCAAATTCAAGGTGAACGCCGTCCTGGCGACCGACGAGTTCGAAAAACCCGCAGGGGTGGTTTCCAAAACCGATCTGATGGGCGCCTATTACGCGGGATTCCCCCTCGATTCCCCCGTGGAATCCATTATGGTCGGTCCCCCGCTTTCGTGCCGTCCCGACACCCCGCTGGAACAAGCCATCGACCACATGAGATCCCACCGCGTACACAGACTGTACGTGTCGGAAGACGAGGGAAAATCGGTCATAGGCGTCCTTGCCTACCCGGACATCGTAGGACTCTTGTATCGATATTGCGCGAAATGCAAAAGAAACACGAGCATGAGAAAAACCGGACCCGACGACAAATCGTCCGAGGACCGGATCATCGCCAGGGAAGTCATGACGCCGGATGTGAAAGCCTGCGGAACGAACGAATCCTTGTTCGAAGCAATGGAAGGGCTGGCCGAATACAGGTTCGGAGCCGTGTTGATTCGCGACGCTCGAGACAGGCCGGTGGGCGTGCTGTCCAAAACCGATTTGATCCTCGCGTACCGGCACGGAATTTCCGCGGAGGCTCCCGTCGCAACAATTATGAATTCGCCCGTGAAAACCTGCCTTTCAAAGGATTTACTGTCGCAGGTCGTCCGCCGTATGATCCTGTCGGACGTACACCGGCTCTTCGTTCGGGAAGACGGAAACATGAACGACCGGATTGTCGGGGTAATCTCCCTAACCGACGCGGCAAAGGTTCGCTCCGGCTCCTGCAAGGCTTGCACGGCGAGCAGGTTTCTCGAGTAAGGAACGAGAGTCGAGCATCATGCGGTTCTTATACGCCACGGACATCCACGCAAGCTACGACCATCTTTTCTCTATGCTGGAAAAGGCTCGAAAGAAGTCCGTCGACGCCATCGTCGTCGGCGGAGACATCGTTCCCCATTATCTTCCGGAGTTCGCCAACTGCGGCATTCTCGAGAAGCAGGCGCTCTATCTCGAAAAGGTGCTGATCCCGGCGCTCGAAAAGTTCAAAAGAAAAAACGGCGCGAAGATATTCATCGACATGGGAAACGACGATTTCATCGCGGGCAGGCGCATCCTGGAGAGCCGGCGAGGGGAGCTTTTCGAGCTGCTTCACATGGAGGTTCACCGGCTTTCCGAAGAAGCGGACATCGTCGGCTACATGAACGTGCCTCCTACCCCGTTCGGAAGAAAGGACTGGGAGAAACCCGATTCGAAAAAACAACTTTTCGCCCCGAGCAATATGATTTCAACGGAGGGCGCGGTTTCGGAAAAGGGATTCCTGAAAAAAACGGTTTTGGATCTGAACTCGGAAAACACCATGGAAGCCGACCTCCAAATCCTGGGCGAAAAAATACGACGCCCCTTCGTTTTCGTATCCCACGCGCCCCCGTACAATACCAACCTCGATGTCATGTACAACGGCCTTCATGTCGGAAGTCTCGCCATCCGGGAATTCATCGAAAAATGGGCCGCGAAAGAATTCCTGCTCGCGTCTTTCCACGGCCATATCCACGAATCTCCGCACCGCTCGGGATCGATAGGAACAGCCATCGGACCCGCAGTCAGCTACAACCCCGGCCAAGAAAACGGCGTCGGCGCCCGATTCCGCTACCTGGTCGCGACATTATCGGAAAAAAAGATCTCGGTCGCATCCGAATAAGGGCCTCGGAACGAAACAAACCCGCCGACGTTGCGCGCAATGTATCGACAGCAAGAGCGGCGACATAAATATTTCTTTCTGCGGCCCTAAGCCCCCCTCCTCACTCCTCACTCATCGCTTCTTCTCCACCTGCCTCGCCGCCAAAACCGGACAAGGCGCCTGCCTCGCCACCCTGTCCGTGGTCGAACCCACGAACAGCGTCTCCACCAAACCGTGCCCCCTGACTCCCAGCACGATCATGTCGATGTCGTTCGCCGCGGCGTACTCCACGAGTTTCGAATGCGCCTTTCCCTCGATCAAAGCCGTTTTCGGAACGCACCAATTGCGAGCCTCCGTCGGGACCAGATTTTCCAGTTTTTTCGCCAGAAGGTTTTGCAGTTCCTCCCGATAATTATCGGCCGCTTCGTCGACGGTCTTGAAAAGATTCTGATAGGCGGCAGGCTCCATGATATGCACCAGGTGAAGCTCGGCCTCGAATTCCTGGGCGAAACTCGACGCATATTTCATGGCAAGCGTGGAATCCGGAGAAAAATCGCAACCCACCATTATTTTTTTCAGCCTGAACTCGATGGGCTCGGGTTTCGCCCCCTTCTGCTCGGGAACCCGGATGACAAGCAAGGGACACGAGATCGTCCTCATCAGCTCCTCGGTGACGGAGCCCAGGACAAGCCGCTTCAGACCGGACCGGCCGTGGCTCGCCGAGACGGCCAAATCGATGTCGTTTTCCTCCACGAGACGCGATATTTCCGAAACCGTCGGGCCGACCGTAATCAGGGATTTCCACTCGATGTTCTCTCCAGCGGCCAATTCCCCCAAGGTGGCTTCCGCATGGGTTATGATTTGGCTCTGCTGCTCGACCGGGTCGAGTTGGGCCTCCGCGTAAAGGGCCATGGAAGGGATGTCCACGACGTGGCATAAAAAAAGCCGGGATTCGAACTCCTTTGCAAGAGCAATCCCGTAGGAAACGGTTTGATTCGAAAATTCCGACAAGTCGGTCAGACACATGATGTTTTTTAGGTTTGCTCTCATCGTCGGACCCTCCTTTTTTTGCTAAACGTTTTATACGTCCTGGTTATGGTTGACAATTTTTCCTGATTTGCTCGACATTTTAAGAAAAAAGCGGACATCGGTCAATAACAACCGCGCCTCCGACAAACATACTTTGGCATTCCAGATTTTGTCGCGATTGCGAAAAGCTCGACAAACACGGTCTCCAATTTTATAATACCCCTTGAAAATCCGGCGTACACACGATGCTATTTAATATACCAAAGAAAAGGACGGTTGTTTATGCCAAAAGAGGCCATGCTATACGAAAAGGCCAAGGACGACGAAGTCCGGTGCTTTCTCTGCAATCACCGTTGCAAGATCGCGCCTTCCAAGTTCGGGATCTGCGGGATGCGGGAAAACATCGACGGGGCGCTTTACACGCACGCGTACGGCGAAGTCGTAGCCGCAAACGTGGACCCGATCGAAAAAAAGCCCCTTTACCATTTTCTGCCGGGAACCACGTCGTTTTCCATCGCGACCGCCGGCTGCAATTTCCAATGCGGCTTCTGCCAGAACTGGCAGATTTCCCAAATTTCCAAGAAGAAACGCCAGGACATCCCCGGATACAAACTATCTCCTTCGGATGCGGTCGCCCGCGCCCAAAAAAGCCGGTGCGAAAGCATTTCCTACACGTACACGGAACCGACCATTTTTTTCGAGTACGCCTGCGATATCGCCCGCGAAGCAAAGAACGCCGGCCTGTACAACGTGTTCGTCACGAACGGCTTCATGACCAAGGAAGCCCTGGACGAAATCCGGCCATACCTCGACGCCTGCAACGTGGACTTGAAATCCTTCCGGGAAGATTTCTACAAAAAGACCTGCAAGGCGCGTCTTCAGCCAGTATTGGACTCCATTGCGCACATGAGGAAAATCGGCGTTTGGGTGGAGGTCACCACGCTCGTGATACCCGGAGAGAACGATTCGGACCAGGAACTGTCGGACATCGCCGAATTCGTGGCGAGCGTCGATACCGATATCCCATGGCATATCAGCCGGTTCCATCCCGACTACAATTTCGACGAACACGGCCCGACTCCCCTGAAAACCTTGGAAAAGGCGGTCGGCTTGGGCAAACGGGCCGGTTTGAAATACATATACATGGGAAACGTCCCCGGCAACTCAGACACGGTATGCCCCTCGTGCTCCAAGATCGTGGTCTCTCGAAAGGGGTATTCGACAGGACAGCCGCGCATCAAGGACGGGAAATGCGAGTTCTGCGGTTCGGCGATCGCGGGGGTGTTTTGGAAGAGTTAGTTATTGGTTATTGGTTGATTGGTTGATTGGTTGATTGGTTGATTGGTTGATTGGTTGATTGGTT
>CAZNTU010000193.1:0-10633 GCA_964575975.1 uncultured Desulfobacteraceae bacterium | reverse complement strand
CGACCGCACGGGTCGATAAATTCGGCATGTTACCCGTTAAGTTTACAATGTCAAACCAAAGCCTAACACCTAAAGCCTAATAACCAATAACCAATCAACCACTAACCGATAACGAATAACCACTAACACCTACCGACTTTCCACGATCAGGGTCAGGGCTGCGGGGACGATTTCGGCGAAGACGGGCAGCATGCCCGGACATTCTCCGTCCACGTCGATCAAGACCTTTTCGTCGGACGCCGCCCAAATTTTCCGCCCCGTCACCGTATGCGTTTTCGGACCGTCCAGATTTCCGGTGTAGAGCCGGGGGAATTCGCGGAAGACTTGGGGGAGCGTCAAATCTCCCAGGAAAGTCACGTGGAAGAGACCGTCGTCGATTCTGGCGTCCTTGGCCACTTTCATTCCTCCGCCGTGGGTTCTCCCGTTGCAGATCGCCACGTTCCACACCTTGGCGAAACCCTCCAGGCGGTCGTCCACGTTGATGAAAATCCGTTTTTTGCCGTACTTGAGAACTGCGGCAAAGGTCTCGACCCAAAAGGAGAGCGGGCCGAACAATTTCGAGGACTTGTTCACCTTAAGATCGATCTCGCCCCCTACCCCGAAACTGGCGACGTTGTGAAAGTATCTGAAGGAACTTTTTCCATTGTGATCCCTATAGGCTATTTTTCCGAGGTCTATCGTCGTCGCGAACCCCTCCGCGACCACCTCCAGTGCGTCTTTCGGGTTTCGCGGCACGGGTGCGGTCCTGGAGAAATCCACGCCGGTCCCGGCCGGTACGAATCCGACAGCCGTGTTTTTCGCTGCGTCCGGCCCAACGCGCATGAGTCCGTTTATCGCTTCGTTCAACAAACCGTCGCCGCCGAAACACACCAGCCTGTCGGCGCCCCCGTCGGCGGCTCGCCTTGCGAATTCGGCCGCGTCTCCGGCTTTGGAAGTCGCCATGGCCGTAAAACTACCCAGCTTTCTCTCCGCCAGCCCGCGCAACCGCGACCATTCGCCCCCCGCCCGACCGCTTCCCGACGCCGGATTCACGATGAATACCGTTTTCTTGAACGACTTCGCCAATCCGGACTCCAATTTTCGAATATTCCACGCTTCACGTTCTTCAATGGTCGTCCACCGTTTGCCATTCCAAGGATTGCCTGTTCGGCCGCCAACGAGAACGCACTGAACCCGAAACGGCCGACGGCATAGTCAAGCTACCAACTTTTATCCCAAAACACGCCGTCTATAAAGAACTTTCTCGCGGACGGCGCCGAACTCGCAAATTATTATATTGAAATCGATATCTTCGGCATGGTATGAAATCAACCTTTAAAAACGAACGACAATATGGGACGGTCAATGGCGCTTACCGAACGACAACAAAGACTTTTGCGCGCGATTCCCGGAGTGGACCGGGTTTTGGAACTCGCGGGGGCCGAGAGGGAATTCGAGCTTATTCCGAAAAACGTTCTGACCCGTTCGACCAGGAAGGTGGTCGACCGAATTCGCTCCGAAATCCTGGCGAGGGAAGCCAACGTGTCGGAAGAAAGCCTCGGCCGGGAGCACGTCCTTGGAAGGGTCCGAAAGGAGGTTAAAAAGGCGATAACGCCCAACTTGGTTCCGCTGGTCAACGCCACCGGAATCGTGGTCCACACCAACCTCGGGCGATCCATCCTGTCCGCGCCTGCGCTCGAAAATCTGATCGCCATCAACAGGGGATATTCGAACCTGGAGTTCGATCTTGAGAAAGGAAAGCGAGGGTCGCGGTACACGGCGGTGGAGGACATTCTTTGCGAAATCAGCGGGGCCGAGTCCGCCCTGGTGGTCAACAACAATGCAAGCGCCGTGCTCATTTGCCTGGATACCGTCGCCAAGGGGACGGAGGCGATCGTCTCCAGGGGCGAATTGGTAGAAATCGGCGGATCTTTCCGCATCCCGGACGTCATGGCCAAAAGCGGCGCGCTCCTGAAGGAAGTCGGCGCCACCAACCGCACGCACGCTTGGGACTACGAAAACGCCATAACCGAAAGGACGGGACTTCTTCTGAAAGTCCACACCTCCAACTACAGCATCGTGGGATTCGCCAAATCGGTCTCCCTCAAGGAACTGGTCGAGATCGGCGCAAGGCATAAAATCCCGGTCATGGAGGACTTGGGCAGCGGCACTTTCGTGGATTTCTCGAAATACGGGCTGGTCAAGGAACCCACGGTCCAGGAGTCGGTCGCGGCGGGCGCCGATGTCGTGACTTTCAGCGGAGACAAGCTTTTGGGCGGCCCTCAGGCGGGAATTATCGTCGGGAAAAAGGCGCTGATCGAAAAGATTAAGAAAAACCCGCTCAACCGCGCCCTCCGAATAGACAAAATGACCTTGGCGGCCTTGGAGAGCACCTTCGCGCTTTATCGGGAGCCGGAAAAGGCCGTGGAAACCATTCCCACCCTGAGCATGATTCTAGGTCCACTGTCCGAAATCGAACACAAGACTGCCCGTCTGTCGCAAATGCTGTCGAGCCTGAATTCTACCGCCCTGACGGTTCGTTCCATGGACCTGCAATCCAAGGCGGGCGGAGGATCTCTTCCGCTTTTGAACATTCCGAGCAAGGGCCTCGGAATCAAGGTCGAGAACACGACCGTCAACGCCGTCGAACGCTTCATGCGCGACAACGACCCGCCCATTATCGGGAGAATCGAGGACGACCTTTTTATTATGGATCTGAGAACGGTCCGGCTCGACGAGCTGGAAACCATCGCAAACGCCTTCAAAAAACTGCTCGACAAGGAAAGAGAATGAAACACATCCAGCTGGAACTGTTTGCGGAGCGAAAACAGGAATTCATGTACCACAAGTCCGACGCCGACTCCGAACAAGACGTCTCGCAAGCTTCCCTCGGCGATAATTACGCAACGGAGGACGGCGGTTTTCGACTGGAGGAAAGCGTCCTCGGCGTGGCTTTCCCGGAAATTCTCTCGGCAGGTTCGTTTCTGGACCGGTTCGCGGAAGGAACCGAAGTTTGGGAAAAATTCCACGCGTTGATGGCGCGCCTGGACCCCGTCGCAGGAAAGGAAGACGAAGCGCCCGACCAGGAGGCCATGCTTGCACTGGCGAAGGCTGTGGCCGACGCCTGCGATTCCTTTTCGGGATTCTGGGGAATCCTTTACGCCGACTGCATAGGATGCGCGGTCGAGTTGCGGGATGCCGCCGAGGCGAAGAAAATGGCGGAAAACATACGCGACGGCGTCAAAGCCGAATCCGGCAAAACCGTTTCCATCGGCGTCGCGGGCTATCCACTCCTTTCGTACGACAAGAGCGACGTCTTGAAAAACGCTCGAAAAGCATTGGATCACGCCGCCCTCTGCGGCCCGGCAAGCGTGGTCGAGTTCGACGCCGTCAGCTTGAACATCAGCGGGGACAAGCTCTACCAGAAGGGAGACGTGGATGGCGCGGCCAGGGAGTTCGAGACGGCGATTCTTCTTGACCCGGAAAACGTGAACGTAAGAAACAGCCTCGGGATCTGCCACGGCATGAAGGGCGAGCACGACAAGGCTTTGGAGGAATTTCAAAAGGCGATGCAGATAGACCCCGACGACGTCATGGCCCCCTACAACGCCGGTTTGATCTTCATGATGAAAAAGGAAAGGGAGCAAGCCCTCGATTTTTTTCTGAAAGCCTACAACCTTGACGATACCCGTTTCGAGGTCGCCCTTCAGTTGGGGCGTTTTTACTTGGAGGACAAGGACTGTATAACTGCTTTGCACTACCTGGAAAAGGCTGTTGAGCTGGAAAAGGAATCGGGCCCCGTCCATCGGTTGTTGGGGGAATGTCGCAGGGAGCTGGACATGATCGACGACGCCATCAAATCCTACTCCGAAGCCGTCAGGTTGAACGGAAACGACGCCTATTCGCTTTCCGCGCTGGGAGGTCTCTACGCGGAACAGAGCAAAAACATGGAAATCGCTCTCGTATTCTGCCGCCAGTCCGTGGATCTTGCGCCTCAAAACGCCGCTTTCCGGAACCGGCTGGCAACGGTGTATGCGAAAATGGGACAATACGAGGAAGCGTTGGAGGAATTCAAGAAAGCGGCCGAACTCGGCCACGATTGCGAGTCGTCCATCTGCGAAACGGAAGAACGGTTGGTTGCCGGCGCTTCCTGATTCATGATCGGATCTTTGAAATGAAGAACATAGTTGAAAACATAGTCAAAGAAAGCCTCTCGGTAAAGAAGGCCTTTTTCGCCAAGAACATCGAACGGATAATGGAAGCGGCCGACCGGCTGGCGATTTGCGTCTCGTCGGGACACAAGGTCCTTGTTTTCGGAAACGGGGGAAGCGCCGCCGACAGCCAGCACATGGCGGCGGAATTCGTCAACCGATTCAAGATCGAGCGCTCGCCGTTGTCGGCCATCGCCCTGACCACGGACACTTCCATTATAACGAGCATCGGAAACGACTACTCCTTCGACGAGATTTTCTCCAAACAAGTGCAAGCCTTGGGAAAAAGACACGACACGGCCATAGGAATCAGCACCAGCGGAAATTCCAGAAACGTCATCAGGGCGATCGAAGCGGCCAAAAACCTGGACATGTGTACCATCGGCTTTTCCGGACGGGGAGGCCTGCTCGCCGAGAAGTCCGATCTCGCCTTTTGCGTCGAATCCGACGCGACCGCCCGTGTCCAGGAAGTCCACATCACCCTGATTCACGTGTTGTGCGATCTTGTCGAACGAATCCTTTTCCCCGAATCCTTTTAGAACATTCTGATAGAACCCTTCGGAAAAAAACATGTCTGAAAAAAACAAATACGATCCCGTCGATTTGAATTCGCTGAAAACGTATTCCATCGCGGACAGAAAAAGCAAGGTGTCCTTCGAGGACTTGGCCAAGCCTTGGAAAAAAGGCGGTTCCTTCTCTTCTTTTCTGGAAAGCCTCCCCAATATTTTGGCTGCGGGAGAGCTTCGCGAGGTTGTCGCTTCCCTGGCGACCGCCGCCCGAAATCGAAAGACCGTCATAGTCGCGATGGGGGCGCATGTGATCAAGGTGGGCCTTTCTCCGATACTGATCGATCTGATGAAAAGAGGAATCGTCACGGCGCTGGCGCTGAACGGCGCCGGGATTATCCACGATTTCGAGCTGGCGTACGCGGGAAAGACCTCCGAGGACGTTGCGGCATCCTTAGGTACGGGCGATTTCGGCATGGCCAAGGAGACCGGGGAATTCCTGAGCGAGGCCGTTCGCCGTTCGCATTCCGAAAAGACAGGCCTTGGAAAAGCCGTCGGACGCCTGATCTTGGAAAAGAAACTTCCGCACGCCGACGCGAGCCTGCTTGCGTCCGCCGCAGCCCTCGACATCCCAGCCACCGTACACGTGGCATTCGGGACGGACATCATACACATGCATCCGGGGTTCGATCCGGCCAAGGCCGGGGCCGCCACGCACCTGGATTTCCGTACTTTCGCGTCCGTGGTTTCGACACTGGAGAACGGCGTGTACATGAACGTAGGGTCGGCAGTCCTTCTGCCGGAGGTTTTCCTGAAAGCGCTCACCCTCGTTCGCAACCTGGGACACCGCGTGGAAAACTTCACGGCCGTGAACATGGATTTCATCAAACACTACCGCCCCATGACCAACGTGGTCCACCGCCCCACCATGGGCGGCGGCAAAGGGTACAACCTGATTGGATGCCATGAGATCATGCTGCCGTTGATTGCGGCGGGGGTGCTGGAGGAGTTGGGAGTGAGGAGGCGGGAGGGAGAGTTGATTTTATTCTTCGAATGATTAAATTTTCGCGTTCGATCAAAAGCATCGACGAACGGGATTATATTTTGGAACTGCAACAGCAACTATTGTACAGCCGGCGCAAGCGGCGCGGTTCGTTCCGCCACGCCTTGCCGACAAATATCAAGAGGTAAAAAATGCCAATTTACGAGTATCATTGTTCAAAATGCGGAAAAGATTTCGAGTGCCTGGTTTTCGGATCGGAGCAACCCGACTGTCCCGAGTGCAAAAGCGTAGAAGTCTGCAAGAAGATGTCCGTTTGCGGGTTCGTATCCAAGGGAGGCGGAGGGCAAACGGTGGGCAAGTCGGCCGGAACGTCCTCCTGCACCGGCTGCTCGGCGACCAGCTGCTCGACCTGCGGCCACTGAGGCTGAAATCCGATGCTTACGGAAAAAAACAAAAAAAAGTTAGTCATCGGCACGCGCGGAAGCCAGCTGGCTCTGTGGCAAGCCAATCACGTCAAGTCCGTCTTGGAGTCGAAGTTTCCCGATCTTTCCGTGGAACTTTCCATCATCAAGACCAAGGGGGACAAGATTCAGGACGTTCCTTTGGCCAAGGTTGGCGGCAAGGGTCTGTTCGTCAAGGAAATCGAGGAAGCCCTTTTGGACCGCCGGATCGACATCGCGGTCCACAGCATGAAGGACATGCCCGCGAAGATTCCCGAGGGCCTTTGCATCGGGGCGGTACCGGAACGGGAATCGCCTGTCGACGTACTGATTTCCAAAGACGGCGCCCCGTTTTCGAAGCTGAAGAAAGGCGCCAAAATCGGAACCAGCAGCCTGAGGCGAGGGGCGCAACTGAAACACGCCCGTCCCGACGTTGAAATCGTTCCTCTGAGAGGCAACCTGGACACGAGACTGAAAAAGCTGGAGACCGAGGATTTGGACGCCATCGTGCTTGCGGCGGCCGGGGTAAAGAGACTGGGGCTGGAAGAGAAGATCACGGAATACATCGACGAATCGGTTATGCTTCCGGCGGTGGGCCAAGGAGCGTTGTGCATCGAAATCCGGGAGAACGACCCCGACGCGGGGCCGGTAATCGCCGCCTTGGACGACGACTCGACCCATAAAGTGGTAGCGGGCGAGCGCGCCTTTTTGCACCGCCTGGAAGGCGGGTGCCAAGTACCCATCGCGGCGCACGGACGATTGAACGGAGACACGTTGGAACTGAAAGGTCTCGTTGCCGACGTGGACGGTTCCGTCGTCTTCAGGGAGACTGTCTCGGGACCGGCGTCGGCTGCCGAGAAACTGGGCGTGAAGCTTGCCGAACGACTCCTGAACAAGGGAGCGGGGCCAATATTGGACACTTTAAAGCGGGAATTCGTCAAATGATCGGAAAAGTATACTTGGTGGGCGCGGGTCCCGGAGACCCCGGGCTGATTACCGTGAAAGGCAAGGAGTGCATCGAGAAGGCCGACGTGATCGTCTACGACTATCTCGCTTCGCCGACCTTGTTGCGGTACTCGAATTCTTCGGCCGAAAAGATTTACGTCGGAAAGCAAGGCGGGGACCACACTCTTTCCCAGGACGGCATCAACGCCCTTCTTGTCGAGAAGGCGAAAACCGGGGCGACGGTCGCCAGGCTGAAAGGCGGCGACCCGTTCATTTTCGGCAGAGGCGGGGAGGAGGCGGAGGTGCTGATCGAGGCCGGAATTCCGTTCGAAATCGTGCCGGGAGTGACATCGGCCATCGCGGCTCCCGCATACGCGGGCATTCCCCTCACCCACCGCAAGTTCACCTCCACGGTCGCTTTCGTCACCGGCCACGAAGACCCCGCCAAGGATTCCACCAGCATCGACTGGAGCGCTCTCGCCAAAGGAATCGGCACTCTCGTTTTTCTCATGGGGGTCAAGAACCTTCCGAACATCGTCGCCCGGCTCGTGGAGAACGGGCGCTCGCCGGACACGCCGGTCGCACTGGTTCGATGGGGAACCACCACGAAACAGAAAACGGTTTCGGGAACGCTCGCGAATATCGCCCGACGCGTGGAGGAGGCGAAATTGAAAGCCCCGGCCATCATCGTCGTGGGCGATGTCGTCAAGCTTCGCGACGAAATGAAATGGTTCGAAAACCGTCCCCTGCTAGGCAGGAAAATCGTGGTCACCAGGGCGAGGGAACAGGCCAGCAACCTCGTGGAACGACTCGGGTCGCTTGGCGCCGAGGTCGTGGAATGCCCCACGATCAAAATCGTCGATCCCGAAACCTACGCTCCCCTCGACGAAGCTCTCTTCAAATTGGCTTCCTACCATTGGGTCGTGTTCACCAGCGTCAACGGGGTGAAATACTTTTTCGGACGTCTTTTCGAGAAAGGCATGGACGCAAGGGCGCTGGGGGGAGCGAAGATCGCCGCCATCGGCCCTGTTACGGCGCAAACCCTTCTGCAATACGGCCTGAAAACGGACATTCTTCCGAAAAACTACCGGGCCGAATCGGTAGTGGAAGCCTTCGCCGACAAAGACGTCTCGGGCCAAAGGGTTCTGCTTCCGAGAGCCGAGGAGGCGCGCCCCGTAATTCCCGTCGAACTGGAAAAAATGGGGGCGACCGTCGACGAGATCGCCGTCTATCGCACCGTCCAGGACCGGGGAAACGCGGACGCTTTGATTCGGGATCTGAAAGACGGAGACATCGACATGGTAACGTTCACAAGCTCCTCCACGGTTACAAATTTCAAGGCGCTGATTCCGGAAGATAATTTTTCCGATCTGATGAAGGGCGTCGATATCGCGTGCATCGGACCGATTACCGCCGACACGGCCGTGGAGCTTGGATTCGAAGTCCGCGTCACGGCCGACGAATACACGATTCCGGGATTGTGCGACGTTATCGTCGCGCATTACGGCATTTTCCGGACCCCTTGACTCTTTCCTTTCTCCTTGATTTCGCCGACTATCACGCGTTTTGCAGTTTGTATAGCGGCTTTAGCCGATATGGCCCACACCGGCTAAAGCCGCCACTACGAACGCTTCTTTGATTCCCAAATTGCCGACGGTCAACTTCCTTCGCAAAACCTCCTCGGTTTCCAATCAAGGTGAAAACCCTTTCTTCCCCAAAATATATTGCCTAAACCTTTCTCCCGATCCCCCCGCTCGAATTCATGGTTTTCTGCGGATAAAATAGTTTCGCAATATATGGAGCCGACATAAAAACATTCGAAAACCAGAAGTTTCCCGATTGTGCTTATTTTCTCAAAAGAACATAATTTTCTATGGTTTAGCTAGCTTTCTCTCGCCACCACGCCGAATACGATCCCGCAATCCATAGAATTGCTGTTATCGGCTGGAAGGACGAAAGGGGGCACTTTGCCGAAATATCGTACAATAGAAAGATGATGACAAGAGGCAATGAAAACCTCGGAGGTCTCGCGCCGACAAGGATATAAGTCGAACAAAAAATCCGAGCATATTGAAGCATAAAACCCGGCGATTGAAACCAAAAGGTGGATGGAGAGTGTTATGTTCCGGTTTGAACTGCATATGTTCGCCATAATCGGAGTTCTTCTGATGCCTATGGGCGTTCGCGCCGACCAGAGCATAGTGGCCGGTTTCGATATCGGCAATTGGGAGTTGACCTTGGGAGGCGCGGATATCGAAAATCGAGACATTGCCATTTTGGAAAATGGAATGGCCAAATTCGCGGATCGGCGCCTGTCGGAATGGTACATTCGGACTCTGAAAGCCGGCGAACGCAAAGAAGCGAACGACGGGCAGGATTTCAAAGGCATGAGCCTGGGATATCGCTTCGATTTCCACCGAATACAGCCTTACGTGGGCGCCTCCATCTCCCGTCTCCAAGAAAAGGGCGAAGACTCCACCGAACGCCTGGTGGCCTCCCCACATACGAGCCTGACCTTTTTCGTCAATCCCACCATGTTCATTTTCAGCATCGTAGATTACGAGTTCACGCTCGAACAGGACAACGAAGCCAAGATCAATTTCCGCGACGGCCGATTCGTCTATGGATTCGGCATAGGTCTCAAGTGGTAATTTGCAGTCGCCACTTTATTTTCGCCTCGTCTTGGAAGGTTTCAGAGGTTTCGCAACAGGCAGTGCGCCGCCGTGGAATGCGGCGCTACCCGAGAAGCCGCTTTCCGTTCCAATTGGGGGATTTGGTGGTGGCTACGGGCCGGAAATGTTCGACTTGCGGAGGATAAACGCGCGCCAACAAGTTTATAAGATTTCTTAAAAGCGTACCTTATTCTTATATAGCGCCACGACTTCGCGTTCGTCCATGTCCCGCCAATTCTTGTAGGCCTCGGCCACGGCGAAATAGACGCCTTCCCGGATGTTCAGGCAAAAGATTTCGTCCGCGGTATCCTTCAAGGTTTCGATGGACCTGGGAGAGGCGGTCGGGACCGCGACGACGACCTTTTCTGCCTTCTTGTTCCTTGCCATGCGTATGGAAGCCAGCATGGTATAACCGGAGGCAAGGCCGTCGTCGACGACAACGGCCGTTTTTCCGCTCAAATCCGGAAAAGGGGCGTCATCGCGCAAGGTCCAAACTTTTTAAACCTGGAAGCACCAAGCTGCTTGTTCCGGAAACGGATTGGGGATTTTCGAAGATGAAAAACATATTTTTCGACAGCAGTCGTGTTTTGACATTGTTTATTTCCGTGACTTGCGTTTTATGCCAAATATTTTCGGCCGGACCGGTTTCGGGGGCGGAGACGGGGCCTTACGGGCGATTCGGGATGGGGGGTTCGATTTCGGAGGACTGCACGTTTCGGGATGAATCCCCGGATTCCACGAACCCGCCCGCGTTGTTCGGAAGGGCCGTCGGGGAGGATGGCCGCTCCATCGGGGCGCGGGGGGATTTCGGAGAATCCTTCTTGGTGGAAGCCGGATTGGGATGGCAGTTCAGGTGGTTTCACGCGGAGTTGAATAT
>CAZNTU010000192.1:0-10660 GCA_964575975.1 uncultured Desulfobacteraceae bacterium | reverse complement strand
GAATTCAGCCGCGCGCAAAGTTGACGCGTTCTTCAACTTTTCGTTCAGGCACTATGTAGATGACATTTTGTCAAGCCCCCTGTTCTCCGCCGACGTCGAGGATCTCTATCCGGTCTTGCAGTCCCATGTTGAAAGCCACCTCCTTTCTTGCAATCCACAGCCTTCTTTTCCGGTCCCATTTCGCCCCCGCTTTTCTCAGTTGCCTTTGAAGATGCGTTTCGTCGAGACCTACGCGGATGCCGACAATTTCGGGTTGGTAGTGGGTCGAATCTGTTGACGGATCGGCTTCCTTTTTCTGAGGAATTTTTACCTCTTTCGTCAACCGATTCGACACACTGCCCTCGCGTTCCGTCTCTCGTTTTTTTTCCGGCGGCTTCCATTCGGTTTCCTCCTCGATCAATTCGACGGTCTTGTAACGCTTCATCCTGACCGGATCGTAACGGTATCTTACGCACACAAGCCTGTCGCCGTACTTGTCGCTCAGTTTTTTCGTTCCTCTTTCACCTCTTTTGATATTCAGTTTCGTTTTCATTTCCCCTGCAATTCGCACGCGCGACATACGCCTTGTCAATCCTCCGTGCTCGCGATACCGACGGAGCCCTTCAATATTCCAAGCTTTTCCAGCCTTGACCTTACGGCGCTTGGCTGCCTCCCCAGAATTCCCGAGAGTTCCTCGATCTTCAAACCTTCGTTAAAACCGCATTCAAGCTTTTCGTCTTCCTCCTTTTCCCATTTTTCGTATGCGCGGGGATACTTGTTCTTGATTTCGGATAGTTCGCGAGAAACTCTCGAACTTCGCCATCCGAGTTTTTTCATGGCTTCGGCCATATTTTGGTGAAACGTTTCGGCCTCGTTCTTTACCAAGACGATTTCCCCGCTTCCGCTTTTCTTTCGGGGACGTAAAACGATCGCGTATTCGCCGGCCGCAGTCTTTCCGACCACAAGGTCGCATGCTTTCTCTTCGGCGTTTCGAACGCCTTTCTTTTCAGCCGGTTTTCCTGCCGGGTCGGATTGAGCTTCGGAACCGGGCCGTCCTTCCCTTGCGAGGATATCCCGCGCCAACGTTCCAAACGCGCTTTCCATTTCCTCGATGCGATCGGGCTTTCTGCAAAGCTCCAACGCTTTTCGCTCGAGTTGTCGCACCCGTTCCCCGGAAAGGCCTATTCGGGCGCCGGTGCTTCTCAAGGATTTGGGATTGCCCTTTTCGAGACCGTATCTGCCGGAGATCAACTGGAACAGACGTTCTCTTTTGTTGAAAACGCGATTACGAAGGATTTCGCAAAGCCCTTCCGCAAGTTTTTCCGCGTGACTGGCGCGAAGAGTTTGGATTTCGGCGGCGCCGAAACCGAGACGGGACAGAAGCAGGCTTATCCTTGCCCCTTCGTTTTGGTAGATATCGGAAAGGAAATTGTTAAGCGCGGTCATTCTCGATTTCAAGTCCATCAACGACACCAAGTCCATTTCGCGGTCGTGTTCGAGACAATGTCGATCCATACCTTGGAAATCCCGGCCACTTCCCTTTAACAATTGGCTTGAAACGATATGGTTTCAGTTGTATGATTCGTTCGACAATGCCGGGGAAAAATCGACGGCCTTTTCTGAGAAAGGGCCGTGCGATTCTCCATATGGTCTCGACAAAAAAATACACGGCCGGTTGCCGAAACCTTCTTCTTGAAATTTTTTGGACCTTTCGCGAAAAAACGACATCCTTTCGCAATTTTTTGCTCAATAGCTCTTTAAAGCACTTAAGGAAGGACTCTTAACATGAGCAAGGAAAGATTTCAATCCAAATTTAAGAACAGGCGAAAAAAATTCAGAGATCCCGCCGAGGACGAAGTTCGCTCGAAGTGGTCGAAAATCGCGGAGAACGGCGGACAGCCCCCGAAACTTCTAGATCGGGCCAGGGCGATCATGAGAATGCGGCATTACTCTCTGAGCACGGAGAAAACCTATGTTTCCTGGATGCGCCAATATATTCTGTTTCACGACAAGAAACATCCGAAAGACATGGCGGAAAGGGAAATCGAGGCTTTCCTGACCTCCTTGGCGCTGGACCGGAACGTATCGGCATCGACCCAGAACCAAGCGTTCAACGCCATTCTGTTTCTATACCGGGACGTTTTGAAAATCGAGCTTGACGAAATCGATTCCTTCAGGGCCAACGAACCGGACCGTCTTCCGGTGGTCTGCACCAAGGAGGAGTGCCTTTCCATATTCCGGCAAATGAAGGGCGTCTCCCTTCTTGTTTGCAAGCTTCTTTTCGGCGGCGGCTTGCGGCTAAAGGAATGTCTTCGGCTCAGGATAAAAGACCTTGATTACGCGCTGGACCAAATCGTGGTCCGAAGCGGGAAGGGTTTCAAGGATCGAACGACGATTTTTCCCGGTTCGCTAAAGCCCGAGATCGGGGAGCATCTCGAGAAGGTCAAAAAACAGCACGAGCAAGATTTGGCCAACGGGTTCGGAAGCGTCTATTTGCCTTACGCTCTCGCCAGAAAATATCCGAACGCCTCCAGACAGTGGGGTTGGCAGTACGTTTTTCCAGCGGCGCACATTTCGAAAGATCCGCGAACCGGGGAGATGCGGAGGCATCACGTTTACGACGGAACGGTACAGCGCGCGGTTGCGGAGGCGGTAAAAAAAACGGACATAAACAAACATGTCACGCCGCACGTCTTTAGGCATTCGTTCGCTACCCATCTTTTGTCGGAAGGATACGACATTCGCACCATTCAGGAATTGCTAGGCCACAAGGACGTGGCCACGACAATGATCTACACCCATGTCTTGAACAAGGGAGGCAAGGGAGTGCGGAGCCCTTTGGATTTGTAGGCGAGGCAAATCCCCGCGACTATCGGCCGAAAGCAGCCCCCGGCCGCTGTTCGACGGTTTGCGGCAGCGGGGCTTGGTTTCAATTTCGGCCAATTTGGTTTCGGCATTCCTGCGAAAGCGGTAACCAGCCGGAACATAATAAAGAAATGGAACCACAAAGGAGCTAAGAACACTAAGGTTGTCCACTTCGCGTCCTTTGTGCCTCAGTGGTTCTATGTTTTCATGAAGGGAAAACCGGGGGACTGGCGCGCTAAGCGATATTTTTTTCCGACTTGGGCTTATTGGGCTTACGCCCGGGAAATGCAACGCGCTTTCTTTTCGAAGCCTCTTGGCGCTTAACAATATCTTGAAAAATAGCGTCAGGGTCGTTTTTAAACATGGAGGCGTATTTTTTTCTCAACCTCCTGGTTTCTTCGACGATCGGATCTTTCCACATAAATCAGCCCTCCATTAGTTCTAGGGGCGTGCATATGATTGGCGGTTCAAAGCCATGATTGCGGCAAACCTCCTCTATTTTCGGACGCATTGCCGCATTCGCAATGTGTTTGCAATTCCAAGTTGGCGGATAATCCATTCCATTCGCCGCAGCAACTGCGATATGGTAAGCGTCAATTTCCGAACCGACAGGAATAGGGCCTTCCGATATCAACGCCTTGGCCAATTCTCGAACCGTTTCGGTGATTTCAAGCTCCGGAATGTCGGCAATTACAGCTATCCTACGCTCGGCTGCTTCAGTGTCGCCTTGCCAGGATTCGGCCACGACAAACTCCGAAATGAAAATTTCGAATTCCGGCATACGGCCTTCCCACCACTCGATTGTCGTGCTTTGATTGGCCATCGCCCGAAGATCGTTACTCGGTCTGGCTGTCAAATAGCTAAAGACTGAAGTTTCGATGTATGCTTTTTGTTTCATTATATTCCGGCCTTGAAATCCTCGAAGGACAAGTCCGCCAATTCCGCAGCGCGATGGAAACTCTCCTTTTACCTGTTCATTTTTTTTCAAATAGTCGATTATCGCGTTTTTAAAACATTGAACTGCAACGCGAGAGAAGCTTTGTTTAGAACGACGAGATCGATTTCATCGGTTTTGAAAATGTCGTTCAGGTCCCCCAAAATTTCAAGCGTCTTTTGGCCCGAATCGTTTTCGGCCAAATAAACCGCAATGTCCAGGTCGCTTAGACGGGTTTGCTTTCCGGTCGCATGGCTTCCGAAAAGATATGCGAATACGACATCCGCCCTGCCTTCGAAATATTTTTTCGCTTCGGGCAAATTTCGCAAGACATCCCCTTGGATGGGACGGTTTTTTATCACTCAGCCCCCCATGAACAGATGGAGACAATCAACACCTGCATCCGTGTCGGTTCGCCTCGCCGCTTCGAAGGACGGCGTATCCGGATCGAGAGCCGAGCCACGAAGATTTTCGCATGGCACCTGCCTACAGCGACAAAAGGTATCTTTCGAATTCCTCGATGCTTCCCGCTGCAACCGCTTTCATCTGGATCGCCTCAAGGACGTCGGCGTCGCGGATGCCCTTCAGCTTTTCGTCTGCGGCCTCCGGGACGACGCGGAAGCGAAGCCGAAGGGTGGCGAATATCAATCTGAGCATCCCTTCCCGCTTTCCTTCGCGCCTTGCCGCGTTCAGCTCGGAGACTTCGTCCTTGAGCGCTCTCTCCCTCGTTTCGGCCCTCTGGCGCGTCTCCTCGTCCGCGCTCAGGGCCTTGAGCGCGCAATGCGCCTTGTGAATATGGGGATTCGCGTAGTTTTTCATCACGGTTTCCTCCGTTTCGTTCTCGGCGTTGTTGAAGAACCGAATCCATTCGGCCAACTCCGGCGGGACGTTCTCGGGCCTCGTCCTCTCGAACACGGGCATCTCCACGACATGGAGGACGAGGTCGTCGGTCAGGCTTATCTCCGGGTGCCGAATATCCCTGAAGGAGCACCGGAAATGGAACTCCGGGCAGCACTCGAACTCCTCGTAGTCCAGAAAATGGATGCCCACCACAGGCTTCAGCTCCGCGTAGTCGTCCCCCGAATCCAGCTGCTCCGCGTAGAGCTTGCACAGATAATACACGGAGCGCTTGGAGTAGGAGGCGTATTTCCGGACCTGCATCTCGACGTTGAACTTCCTGCCGGACTGGTCCTCCGCCTTGATATCCAGCACGATGAACTTCCTTCCGATTTCCTCGGGCAAAATCGCGGGGTTCCTGACCTCGACGGAACGAATCCTCGCTCCCTCGGGCAAATCCAGCACGCAATCGATCAGGTTCGCGAGAATCGCGGAATCGCGGACGAACAGCATCTTGAACACGAGATCGATCTTCGGGCTCAGAATCGGTTTCATACTTGCTTCTCTCCGGTGTTTCGAGTCAACCCGCGCCTTCGACAGCGACGGCGATTTCGTTTTCCATTTCACCTATTATATATTCCCGGGTGGCAATGGGCAACACGTTAAAAAACCAGTCGTAAGACAACGACAGTCTTCTCGGGTGAATTTCGATCATGGTTTCCACGATATAACGCCCTCCGCGCAGACCCGGATGCGGGTTTTCCCGCATCCGGCGGCAATTCCAATTTTTCCGCGCTCGTTTCGGACCAGTTCCCGCGCTCCCTACCGCTCCGCGTCCTCCGCCCCGTCAAATCCGAAACGGCTTCTGATCGACGAAAACGCTGTTCTCCCGTCCGATCACCCACCGGTTGGGCGTCTGGCTGGAGGGCATGGATCTGCGGATTTTTTTGTAAAACCGGTCGTAGTTTCCCCGGAACCGTCCCTCGTCCCAGACCCGAAGCAGCCGGGCGGTGAACGCGCCGTTGAATGGTCCGTCCATGGAATACTGGTTGTCCTGGCATCCGGACAGCAGCTGGACGGTGCAGTCCAGGGGGTTCGCGAGTTCCTTTGACAGCGCGGCGCTTTCGATCGGTTCCAGGGATTTGCCGATGTCCCTGTAGAATTGGCGGTTTCGTCGAAACACCCGGGCCGCGATCTGGGGCGGCATGCATCTCGGCCAGGTGGCCGGAAGCTCCGGATCGATGATAGGGGTGTCCTCGACGAATTGTCCGTCCGGGAGCGCCCTGATCACCGTGCCGCTGTGACAACTGTCGGATACGACCAAAACGCGGACCCCTTCCCCGAACTTGGCCCAGAGCATGTACAGCTCGTCGTCTATGAGCTGTCCGTCGTAAAGGCACCAGGTCTCGTCGATCTCGTCGGCTTCGTCCCCGTTGAAATCCGGCGCCTGTCCGCCGTGGCCCGAATAGGTCAGAAGGAAAATGTCTCCGGCGCGCAATTCCTCCGCGGCTTTTTCTATCGCGCCGATCGTCGCCGCTCGCGTGGCGTCTCGGCTCAGGAGCAGCGTGGACGAATACCCCAGCTCGCTCGCGACGTTTTCCATGTCCTCGGCGTCGTACTCGCAAGCGTTGAGTTTCCCGTCCCACCCGGCGTAATGGTTCTTGTCCACGAAATTGATCCCGATATGAAGGGACAGCCCTCTGCGCGCGGCCGTTTTCGCCGTCGCCGGCCGCCGTTCGGCGGTTTGCGGCATTTGCGGCAGCGACCGCGGTCTTGCCGCATCGAGTGCCGGGGGAGCGGTCCGGACCGGCGCGCCCTCGCGCATGGCCTCCTCGATGGCTCGCTTGAACGATGCCGCGACATCCTCGTAGCCTTCGTCCGCGGGATGCAGCTCGTCGTTCCAGCGCCCCGCCGCGACCGTTCCGCGATTGTCCAAGAATGTCACGTTCGGAAAGCTTCCGGTCAAATCGAGCATGTTCCTGTTGAACCGGTCGACCATCTCCTTCGCGATCGACTTTTGGAACTCCGCGTCCACGATGCCCCGGCGAGCCATCGGCCTGCCCAGCCATTTGCCGCCGGCGGGAACGGCGTAGTCGTAGCCATGGCATACGACCTTCACGCCGAAAGGCTCCAGGGAGCGGAAAAGGGCGTCGTACTGCTGCAGCATGCGCCGAAGCAGACCGTCGTAGGATTCCTTCAGATGCTGCGCGTGGGTCAGCGCGGGGTCGAAATCGCGCAGATGGTTTTCCAGGGCCCCGCCCCCGACCATGTCGTTTCCGCCGGCGCTGAAAAGAAAGACGGAAGGGCGAAGTTCCCGTATCGCCTTCAAGTATTCCTTGGACTCGATCATGTTCTCCAGGGTGTCCCCCGCCGCTCCAAGGCTCCAGATGGCGTAGTCCTTCATGAGCACGTCGATCACGTCGTCCAGCATTATCGGGTACTGGAACCACGAGTCGCCTTCGGAGACGATGATCGGCCCGCGGTAGTCGCCTTCCGCGATTTTCTCCCTGAACCGCCGATGCCGCCTGTGACGCGAAGCGGAGTTGAACACGCTCAGGAAAACGGCCGCCCTCTGCCCGCCTTCGGGAGTGTCCATGCCGGCCACGGTTTCGGGGTCGATTTGGAACTTCGGAGCGAACGGCCCGGAACCCTCCTCGTCCGGAACCAAGTATTTTTGCAGTTCGCTCTCGGAGACGTCCGGGTCGGCCAGAAGGCCGAAAAGTTCGTTTACCGTAATTTTCTTCGCGTCGTTCTCGATTTCTGGCGCCATACTCTTCTCCTTTTTTTCGGGGTTCGAGTCGATTCGATTACTTGCCGAAAACAGAATCGAAAATCTTTTTAATCGCTTCCGGAGAAGCCGAAACAGGCTCTGGAAACCGGGATACTCCGGATTCCGCCGGAATATCCAGCTCCAGAAGCTTCCATGGACAATCCGTGGAAGCCATCCCCAGGTACGCCGGCGGCTCGCCGTCGGCTTCGGGCGCATCGAACGCGTTCGCCGTCAAATGCAGCCAACTCTTGGAATACGCGCCGAACCGACGGGTCTTCCCGGCACGTTCGGAAAGACGAACGATCCGCGTCTTTTCCGACAGCCCGGCGCTAAACGATCCGCGAATTCCAGAAAGGGTGGCGCAAGGGTCGATCAGGGTAAGCGAATCCAATCCGGAGGGCAGCAGGTCCCAAAACGAGGGCTCTTTTTCCTTCAGGCGTTCGAAAACGGAAAGCATCAGCAAGACTCCGACTCCCTCCGCAACCAAGTGCAACGAAAAACCGGCGGAAGCGCAAAATTCCGCCAGCTTTCGCAACATGGCGGACGCGCCGGTTTCCGCCGTCAGTGCCGCCGACCTTTGCACGTCCCGCCAAATCGCCCTTCCAAGCCGCCCGAGAACGGATTCGACGAAGAGGTCGCGATCCCCTTCGGCGTTTCCGGCCCGTTCGCAGGCGGCGGCGAACGTCGGTTCGAGGCATTCCGTCGCCGACGCCAAAAGGTCCTGCGCCCACACCACGTAGAACGGATAGGCGCGACGGAGCTTAAAGAACCGTCGCGCAACGGAAATCCTGCCGAACGTTTGCTTCACCGTCCCGGGAAAACCGTCGAACCACAACACCGCGTGCCTGTATTTTTCCGGCTCTTTTTCCGCCAGGAGGCGCAACCGTTCCACGGTGACGTCGAAATCCTCGCTGCTGCTCGGGTAACCGCCCTGGCGGACGAACTTGCCGTCGTCGAAATGCGCGTAATGCCCCACGACTTCGATCCTGGGAGTGCTGGAGGACATCAGGGGGACGTCGGACAAATACAACCCCTGCTCCCCGACGGCCACCGCGAAATCGTTCGGAGTGGGAACCGCAAGACGCAAAACCCAGGCGTCGCGCACGCAGCACGCCCAGTCCCGGTAGAGCCAAAGCCCGATCCCCGGGCAACCCCGGTATCCTCCCCACGATTCGCCCCAGGAATTGAGCACGAGAAAACCGTCCTCCACGTAGCCGACAACGACAAAGGCGTGACCGCCCCCGTCGTCGTCTCCCGGCTCGATAACGCCCTTTTCCTTTCGGCCCTGGCGATCCCGGCGGACTTCGTCGATTCCCCACCCCTTGTGGATCGTCGCGGAAACGTAGAGCGCGCCGGCCTCGTTGATCGCGGCATGGTAGTGGTTCAGCAGGGGGCGAACCCGGAAATAGGCCCCCATGGCGATGTTCCTGGCGGCGCGGGAACGAGTGTCGTCCAACGTTCCGCGGGGGTCGTGCGCCTCGTAGGGCCAATCTTCGTCCAGGCAAACTCCGTTGTTGTAGAATCCCTTGAGAGCCGCGCGCAAAGTAAAAACACTCGGCATGCGATGCGCCTCCTGTCTTTCGTGGAACAGCGCCATTTCGTACAGCATCCGGGCGCTGCAAGGCTCCACGGCCGCCTGCGGAGCGCGGCCTTGCAGCAGCAGGTTCTCGTGGCGCAAAAGGTCCACCAGAGCCGCGAGAGCCTGTCCGGTGCAAGTTCCCTCGGTGGATTGGTCGCGGATTTGGACGGGAAGGCCATCGGCGGAATTCGCCCAGGAAGGAACGAATGTCGGCCGAAGCGCCCCGAGCGAGGGAGTGTAGTAGAAGTCCCTTTTATCCGCAGGATCGCTGCCTACGTTGGTTACGAATCGGTTGTGCATGGTATTGTTCATTCGATACGAAAAACTCCCGCTGTTTTTCATGTGGATAATTTTTTGCTTTGATTGTATTTTTCCGCCTATTCTTGCGTTTCGATTTCTATCGCTTGCCCAAGCGATGTTTCTTTTCGGCGGGTCGGGGAATCTCCTACTTGTGAGCGCCTTCTTCTTTCGACCCTTGTTCTTCCTTTGTCGTTCTAGCACAGCTCCGCCTTTTCGGTTCCATTGGCCATCGTTCCCGACTATCAGCAAGGGAGCCTCTCGTTTATAAACGCTCGATCGCGATTTCCGAAGTGTTTAGATATCCGCCGCTGTCCACGAACTCCTTGGCCTATCTCCTATATCTCAAGGACCAAGGCTCCTGGATCAAAAGTCAGCAAGTGGACGACAAATTTCGAGTTTCATCCTTCTCGTCCCTGTCTTTCGTATGATTCATAGTTTTTTTGATTTCGTACAATGTCGGATAGACGTTTCGAACAGCGCTTTTTCCGAGTGATTTTCTACTCTTGCCGGCACGATCTTTGGAAGAAAGGCGGCGTCTCTTTGCGAGGATATCCTTTGCGGACTCTATAAAGACTCGTTTTTTCTGGATTTCGCAAAGACAACCCGCGTGGGTTTCCATGCAGCCGGCTCGAAGAGTTCCGATATCAGCGGCTCCGAGATCGGAAAGAAGCGGAAGGAGGCTTGCCCCTGCTTTCTTGCTATCGCGGATACGGGAAAGACAGTCGTTCGAAGCGCTCGGTTTCGATATCGGGTCCATTGCTTGTCCCAAAAGAGGTCGTCCGTTTCGTATTTCACAAGACCAGGTTCTTTTCGAAGTCGCGTCGGATACGGCGTCGGTCTCGATACGAGAACAACGGGTCTCTTGAACAATTCACTTGAAACGATTTCGTTTGAGCTATGGGAAACGTTTCAAAATATCGGCGTCGGTTTTTTCCGAACAAGTTTCCTTCGATTCCGGAACAAGGCCCCAATTGGGTCTCTCTGACGGCTATGAAAGCCGTATCTACCCATAATCATTGAACTTTTCGCGAAAATCCGAAATCCGTTCCGCCGATCGTTTTTTACTCGCTGGAACTTTTGCGCACTTGGGAAAAGTTTCTAACACGAGGAGGGAAAAATTGCAAAACATATTTGGGAGCAGGGAGAAAAATTTTGTTCCTGAGCAGTTAGCGGTTAGGGCCTCGGAACGAAATAAAGATGCCAAAGCTTCTCGCATTGTCGGCCGACGGCAAACTCGACGGCATATCTGCTTTATTTCGCAGCCACAGACTGTCGTTCCGCATTCCCGAGGAGTCTTCGGCGGCAAACGGCCAATTCCGTTCCGTCTCCGGGCAATCCGAACCTTGACCGGGGCCGCGCCTCCGCCGATCGTCTGAAAATCTTGTTTATCGTTCTT
>CAZNTU010000191.1:0-10669 GCA_964575975.1 uncultured Desulfobacteraceae bacterium | reverse complement strand
AAAAAATCCTGAACGTTGTTCGGGGACACTGGACCATCGAGAACGGATGCCACTACATCCTGGATTGGAATTTCGACGAGGACCGATGCGCGACAAAAAAGGGGCGCGGTCCGGACAACGTAGCCCGCCCGGTACGCTCGGCGACGTCCGCGTCGCCTTCCATCAGCGACCAGCCTGTTTTCCGAAGCCGTTCGCGGAAAGGCCGCTCGACCGGGTCGCGTTCCAGTTGGATCTTGCCCGTCGCCCGTCCTTTTTCGGACGGCAACCGATCATATTGGCGCCGGCATCGAACAATGTCGCCGCAAGCTTTCGGGACGGCCGGATCGTCTCTTCCCCGCAACGGGCTTCGATGCTCCGCTCCCCGGCCCGGCCGGCGAAAACCAGAAATTCGGCGGCGGAATCGCGGATCGGTTGTTTTTTATTGTCGGTCGGAGCATCCATGTCTCGGTTGGGTATTCGGTGGTCGGTTCGCGGATTTCTCCGGCCCTGGACCCGCGTGCCTGCCGGTCGGGGCGGATACGCGGGTCCGCTCCTGCGTCGACCGCGACGAAAAGAACATGATCGGGATTGCATGCGAACGCGTCGCGTTCGATATCGGAAAAATTCGTCTTCCAATTCCGAAAACCGTCGGAAAACCATTTCCCCGCGTCGTTCGACCGCATTTCGCCATCCGCGATTTATACAAACGGGCATTTCCGGCTTCGGGTGCGAATGGCGGCAAACTGTCGGCTTGGCAATCAAAGGCCGAGCGGTACGGTACTCGGAAAAGACAAAAGCGACAAATTCCATAAGCCATCGACCTTGGGTTCATATTCGTATGCATTATACTGAATTGAAACCGCTTTTATGGACGTTGCCGCGGGAAGAAGCCACTCGGTCGAGACGCCGCCGATACCGGTTTGGCGAGCGCTCTCGAAATTGGGAAAAGATATTCGCGACGCCCGGCGCAGGCGGCGCATTCCGACGGCAATCATGGCGGATCGCGCATCCATCGTTCGCACGACCCTGAACAAGGTTAAGAAGGTCGACCCCGGCGTCGCGGTCGGCATTTACGCAAGCGTGCTCTTCGTGCCGGGAATGATCGGGAGATTGGGGGATTTAAAACGACGAATACAATGTCGTTCTATGGGAAGCGCTTGCGCTGGCCTTGGCGGAAAAGGCGGGAATCGAAGTTCCGGACTGGCGAGTGGTTCCAGTCTGGTTTCCAATACCGACGACCATCTGCGAAACCGCGGCTTTCTGTTTCGGGGCACGGACGGCTGGCGTCTCTCGCCCGCGTACGATCTAAATCCCGTGCCGACCGAATTCAAGCCCCGGGTTCCGTCCACCGCCATCGACCTGGACGACAGTTCCGCTTCCATTCGGGCAGGTCCTTTCGTCGCGAATCCGAAAGCTGTCCGAACAGGGAGAGGTTCGACTCGTCGAGGGAGCATTGCGGGACGTCTCCCGTGTCCGGTTTCGCCGTGTCCGGGCCGACGGGAACGGGCGCGACCTCGCCCCGGACGCGTTCGGCGCTCGGGAAGGCGTTGGCGGAGGGCTTGCGGCCGCCGGACGGGACCGAGGCGGAAGGCTCGTCCGCCTGGCGACTGCCCGATCGACGTTTTTGGCCTTGAAACTATCCGGAACATCTCCGGTCTCCGCAGCCTTCAGGTGGGCCATGACCACCGAGGCGAACGGGTCCGTCGATTCCTCCAGCTCGTCCCACCGGTCCCTACAGTCCAAGAGCTTCACCGTCGGAAACCAGAGGCCGGCCCTGCTCCACCAAAGCTCGTAGTTGAAGCTGCAAGGGTGCCAAGACGGGCTGTCGTCGACGAGGATCGCGACGCTGGCCACCTTGCGGCCGTAGCGGTCGAATATGCGGTAGTTGTAGACGTAATTTGAAAGGGGGAAAATGAATATCGTCCTGGAATCGCCTCCTCGTCTGTCGAGACTGCCCCGGCTTGATCGGAATGGAGATAATCAAGTTTTGGATTGCGAAGCGTCAAGGCCGAGAATTCTATCCAAATTTTTATTCCGTCTTATTGTTCGCGCCAATATTTGCGTTTTTTCTTTCTCGGGTTCCGACATCACCAGAAAAAGGTTTCGGATATCCTGTTCGTCCTGAATCCCGCCCGCCAGCAACTTCAATCCGACAAGATAGGGGATCGGATAGGGCGCGATATCGCCGGCGTCGGGGGAAACCATTTCCTTGAATCCTTCGAGTTCCCACAAGAAATTCGCAATCAAAATATCCAACTTTTTAAATCGTTTTTCGCGGTCCGTGACAATGATCAGATCGTGGCGGATTGGATCGAATGGATCTCGCGAAGCTTGAATCGCTTTCACTTCGAACCGGTCTCCGAGTTCTTTCCTGAAAAAGTTTTCCAATCGTCGAAAGAAATCGGGAGATTGAACAAGGTCGCCTTCGAGGTGCAAAATCAAATCCAGGTCGAGCGTGGTCCTCGGGATGCCGTGCATGATGACGGCCTCGCCGCCTATAATGGCGGCGAGCCTTTTCGTTCCCGATTCCTTGGAAAACCTATCGATGCATTTTGTCACGGTTTTCAACAAGTTTCGCATAGGCGTCTCCGACTGTTATTCCATACATTGCGGCCATCCGTTCCAGAGTTTCGTCCAACCGTTTTTCGGCCTCGGCGGCGCGTTGCTCCGGGGAAAGCTTTAAAAACGCCTGAATCATGTCAAGCCATTCCGCTTCCATGACGTTTTTCATACGACGCTCCTTTCATGCTGCGTTCATCCTTTTGTTACAGCATTGCCTGAAAAAACGCAAAAACATTTCCGAGCGATAGGGGACGACGCGACACTGTATTTTCTCATTTTTCCGGGCCATAGTCTTTGACGCATCTGAAGCCAACCCGGACGAAAGCTTCCCATGGCATACGTTCCACGGATGCGACTTCGCCTGCTTGACGGTTCTCGCCGGCCACTTTTCCCACGACCATGTATTCGAGCCCCTCGACAGGTTCCCGGGAAGTTTCATCTATTCCCTTGCATGGATGTCGGCACCCTCGGGCAGGGCAATTTTCCCAGAGGCGTCGCGCTTCTTTTTGCAAAGGACGATTCCGTCGGCGAGTTTTTCGTCCGCCGGTTCAACGAAGCGGTCGAAACAGTCGACGTACGTTCGCATCCGTCCGAGGTCCGCGCGGGCGAGTTTGCCGGTCTCGAGGTTGATCGGCGCATAGGGTTCCTCGAGCAGGTCCTCGGGGCGTGAGACGACCTGGCCCTGCTCCCCCGGCTTGCGGACGCCTTCCTTGTCGCGGCTGGGAGCGAGGCGTTCGAACAGGTGCCGTCGTGCAGGACGACGCCCATGAGTTCCCCGGCGGAGGAGTAGAAATACTTGGCGCAAATCTGCCCGTCCGTGCTGTGCTTCAGGGTAATCGCCATCGCGGGGCATTCGCCGGGGCAGATGCCGCATCCCCGGCATTTGGGGGGGGGGATCTCGGAAATTCCTTCCTTGTTGGCGAACGGGGCGCCGAATGGACAGACGCGGACGCAGGCGAGACAGGCGGTGCATCGGTCGGGATCTACTACCGCGACGTTCGGCGCGGTAGGCATTTCTTTCCGGCACAGAATCTTGACAGCCTGCTGAGCGGCGCCTTTCGCCATGACGACGGCTTCGGCGGCGAATCTCGGGCTGTGGGCCAGACCCGCCAAAAATATTCCCGCCGTAGCGAATTCCACCGGACGGAGCTTAACGTGGGCCTCCATGAAAAATCCCTCGGGAGTTCTGTGCAGTTTCAGCAGGCGGGCGATCGTTTCGCCGTCTTTCGCCGGTCGCATGCCCGAACTCAGGACCACCAGGTCCGGCTTCACCCTGAATCGCCGACGGGAACTTCTGTCGGTGAAATCCACGACGAGTCGTCCGTCGTCGTCCCGGACTTCCGGTTTTTCGCTTGGGACGAACCGAAAAAACAGCACGCCCTTTTTCCTGGCTTCCAGGTAGTAAAGTTCCTTGAATCCGAAAGTCCGGAGATCGCGGTACAATACTACCACCTGGATTTCCGGATTGGCTTTTTTCAAATCGATGGCGTTTTTCACCGCCGCGGAGCAGCAAACTCTGCCGCAGTATGGAAACTCCTTGTTCCTGGAGCCCACGCATTGGATCATCGCAACGCTTTTGATCCGTTTCGGCCACAGCGGATCTTTGCGCATTTCGTTCGCCAACTCGACCTGGGTCAGCACCCGGGGGTCCTTGCCGTATAAATATTCCCGAGGCGCGTAGGGAACGGCTCCCACGGCGTTCACGACCGCGCCGTATTCGATTCGCGTTCTGCCTCGGTTGCTCGCGACGGTCCCTTCGAACGCGCCAGCGTACCCGCTGTGTTCGATCAATTCGCTGTTTAAATGGAGAGCGATGTTCGGATGGCTGCGCACGCGGTCGTCCAAGCGGCGGGCGGATTTCGGCGGCGACGTGCCTTCGAGGGTTTCGACCAGGTTCAGGGCGAACCCTCCCAAACGCCCGGCCTTTTCCACGAGATGCACCTTGAAGCCTTGGTCCGCCATTGCGAGAGCGGCGGTCATGCCAGCCAAGCCCCCGCCTAAGACAAGCGCCCGGCTTACCACGTCGTATTTGTCCTCGTGGAGCGGTTCGAGATTTTTCGCCCTGGCGACGGCCGCGCGGACAAGCTCCAGCGATTGTTCCTTTATTGTTTCGGCCAGCTTGTCCTGGGTTTCCGCCGAGCACGCGAACATGAAATCCCGGGCGAACGCGACCCCCGGAATTTTTTCGACTCGGAGCATCATGCGGGCGATATCGACCACGCCGGCGATGTTCGAGCCTCAATGGCAAACGAACACGCCCACTTTGGGGCCGACGCCTTCCTTCGCTTCCTTTCCGGCTTCTTTCCGGGGTTCGACCAAGTCTTTCGTCTCCTCGATTTTTCCGCTTTTCGTCAACAGCGTGGAGGCTTCCGCCGCATCCGCGCCCGCTTGGATTACCGTTTCCGGTATGTCCTTGGGGGCTTCGACGGCGCCGCATACGAACACTCCGGGACGGGAGGTCGAGACAGGTTCGTCGAAATCGACAGTCGCGAATCCGTATGGATTCAACCGGATATTCAGTCGTCGGGCCAGCTCCTCCCATTCGGCCGAGGGTTTGAATCCGGTCGAGAGGACAACCAAGTCGTATTCCTCCTCCAATTTTTCGTTCTTGATATGATCGAATGTTTCGACGACCAGATTGTCGTTTTCCGGGTTCATATAGACCTGCGAAATCATGAAGCGGCGGTATTGCACGTTATTCCAGGCGACGCGTCCGGGCTTTTTGCCGTTGGAAGGACGCACCATGTGTCCTTTGTAGGGTCCGGTGGCCGACAGCATGCGTTCGTATTGGATCGAGGTCACCACGTTCTTGTATCTTCCGTAGCCGTATTCGCCCTCCTCGCATGTCAAAGCCAGTTCGAACCCCGACGCCAAGACGACCGCCCCAGCTTCCTAATCGAACGATTCCGGCTCCTGGTCGAAGTCCACGGCGTCGACCGGGCAGATTTTCTTGCACAGGCCGCATCTCTTCTTCGCGAGATAAAGGCAATTTTCGGGATCTATGGCGTATTTCAGAGGGACCGCCCGAGGAAACGTCTTTTGCGTCAAAAGGGGCACGGGATCGGTAAAATGGGACCGGAACCGTTTCAGGGAAAAGTCTTTCGCCTCGAAAGCCAGTCGCATCAACTCCGTGAAATAAAAAACCGGGATGCCGGAAATCTCCATTTCCCTCTGCACCCAATCCAGGTTGCTTTGGCATAGGGGACAGGAAACCACGACCGCCTCCGCACCCGCCGAACGAGCCTTTAGAATCAATCGGGAGTAAAGCTTTTGCCGGATGTCCCTGCGTCCGATGCCGATGCCGGCGCCGCAGCAGGTTGCCTTGTACGACCAGTCCAAAGCGGTCGCCCCTATCGCTTTCATGATCCGGTCCAGGGTTTGGGGATTTTCATAGTCGGCGAACCCGGTTATCCGGGGCGGACGAACCATCTGGCACCCGTAATCGGAGACCACTTTCAGGCCTTTCAAAGGCATGCGGACCCTTTCCTTATCGTTTCGAGCATTTCAGGTCCGGCCAAAAACCGCGTCATGTCGTAAACTTTGGCTTTGCCGCTGATTTTCCATGGCGTATCGTAAATGTTTTTCAGCAGCAATTTGCGGGAATTGGTCAGTCGGTTGAAGCAGTTGCCGCACGGGGCCACGACGTCCAGGCCCATCTTTTCGGCCGCAGCCAAGTTTCTGGCCGGAAGCAGCACCGTCATGGATTCGCTCATGCTGTGCGCTGCCGTGGCGCCGCAACATGTCCAGTCCTCGATTTCCACAAGCTTCACGTCGAGTCTTTCGAACACGGCTTCGATCGAACGCGCGTAGTCGTTTGCCATCCCCTCCAGGGAACAGCCCGGATAATAGGCCAGTTTCATCGAACGTTTCCCCCCGACGCCTTTTTGCAGACCGCCCGGATTTTTTTCGTTTCCCGGCACCGACGGGGCAAAAGTCTCAGTTTGCCTTTCCTGTACATTTCAAGCCCCAGCGCCAGTTCGTCTTTTAAAAGTCCCCTCTTGATTTTTTCCGCGAGGATTTCCGGCTTTCCGTTCAACGCCCCTATGAGCCAGGCTTCGTTCACCCTGCCGAAACGTTGCAGTTGATCGAGGAAGGTCTCGTGAAAGACGGCCAGGATTTTTTCCTTCGGAGGTGTGGCGGAACGAAAGGCCATGTTGCGCAGATGGTTGATTGTCTCTGCGACCTTGACTTCGTTGGGGCAGTACGTGGTACACATTTCGCAAGAGAGGCAAACCCAAATGGTCGCGGACTCCATCAGTTCTTCCCGCCATCCCAGCTGAATATAACGAATCGCCTATTGGGGCTTTATATCCATATATGAGCTTGCGGGGCAGGAATTGGTGCATCGCTCGCACTGATAACACGCGGAAATGTTCGCGCCGGTTTCTGCCTCCATAATGTTTGTTTTTTTCAGTGATCCCCTTTTTTCAATTTCCCGCTTTTTCTTCTGTTCGGTAAACCTCGGTTCCGCGAATCTATCGTCGAAATTGCATTGGCGCCGCGAAAGTGGATATCTCGCCGGCCGAAAAAAAGCTTGAAATGTATCAAGCCTCATTCGTTCCCGCGAGAAAAGCCGACTTTAACCTCGCACCTGACGCCCGCCCCGAGATCGTCGACGCGCTGAAAAGGGAATCGCCATCGAGTTCTCGAGGATTTCCCCGTCCTTGTTTTTCGGATTCCAAAATTTCGGGACGTTCTCGATGGCGACTGCGGAAAAAGCGATTTTGGACACCTTGTACTATCGAGGTAGAATCCCCGCTTCGGACGAGCTGGAAGTGGACGATATCGATCGGGGGGCTTTGCTCGAAGCGGCGGAGAAATTTCCCTCGACGGTGAAAACAAAATTGCATGACTTTTTATGTTCGAGTGAACTGTAACACCTGCCGTGCCTCTTCCTCGTTTGCCGGACGGGGGTATGTTCAACGACGGTAGCCGATTCCATATTCTTTCAATTTCTTATGGAGCGTCTTTCGGTTGATTCCGAGTCTGCGGGCGGCTTCGCTTTTGTTGCCGCAGCTGTCTTCGAGCGTGACCAAAACGACTTGCCTTTCGATTTCCTCCAGGAGGCGGTTGACCGCAACCGGAGAAGGCGTCGGTGCCTGATTATCGGTCCCTGTCGTCATTTCGCGCTCTCGCATCGTCTGACGCATGTGACGGCCCATCCGGGAATCATGATGGGAGAGCGGTCAGAGCAATCGCATGAAAATTTACCCCGCAACCAGTTTTGCGACATAATCGTTGCTCCATCCCGCGGCCTTCTTGGCCTTCATCCCGGCTTTTATTGCGTCGATGCTTTTCGGCAGGTTCATCGCCATGCGCCTGACTATAGAAAAGTTTGCCGCGGAATTGCCTTTTCTTTTCCCGCGATCGTCTTCCGAATGCTATGTCAAGGGTCCAGTGGCGCGGCGTCCTCGAAGAAAAGCTCGATGTCGTCGTGCATGTTGCCTTGGTTTCCCTTGAGCGAAAAAAACGCAGTCCGCTCCCGGGTCGACGATCTGCGCGGCTATTTCATTCCGGCAGCCCATGGCGTCGATCATAACGACGCATCCGTTTTTGTTCAGAAAAAAACAGTCTGTCAGAGTAGGTTACCATTTCTGAAAGCCCCTGTCCGTAGGTATTTCATGCGATTGCCCTGGATGGCGCGGGATTTTTCTTGATAGAATGGCTCCGATGTCATATCCTCTTCGCCAATTTAAGAGCCCGTTTCAAAACTCTATACCAGACCCGAGTTTCAACGCAATTGCCGGGTCTCTGAAGGTTTTCAAACAGGCAATAAATTCTGGCAACTTGCGTACAGGTTTTTTTGCGCTCCGCCGCCGCGCGAGGGACGGACTCTGTCGCCAAACCTTGACGGCCTTGGAAAAAAGGAGGATATGAAAATGTCGATCAATGTGAAAAAGTTGGACGAGAAGGAAATAGAAAATATAGGGTTGAAGTCTTGGCCGATTTGGGAAAAAGAGGTCAGCCGCTTCGATTGGAGCTACGATTCCACGGAGGAATGCTATCTGCTGGAAGGCAAAGTGGTCGTGGAGACCGAGGACGGGGAAAAAACGGAGTTCGGCAAGGGCGACTTCGTCACTTTTCCCAAGGGGCTTTCGTGCATATGGGACATCAAGGAGCCCGTGAAAAAGCACTATAATTTCAAGTGAGTCGGCGACGCCGCGCGACAGGAACGACTTCGAAAAGCGACCGCAACAGATCGAGCCGTTCAATCCTGCTCAAAGGTGTCAACAGACCGGCTTTGGCGGCGAACAGGAACTTTCGCCGCCCGCCCTTTGCGCGATTAGGAACACGTATAGGGGTAGAAATGATAAAAGCAATAGCCGCCCGGGTCTCCGTACATCTGTTCCGTCTCGGCCATGCAGGTGCCGATCATGTTTCTCGAGATTTGTTCGTAATCCGCCCTTTTTGCTTCCTCTTCCTTGCAACTCAAGCAAATCGGCCGATGATCGATCACCGACAGAATTCTCTTGTCCGCGGGGCCTATGCTTTTTTCGCATCTCGAACATTTGACCGCGCAGGATATTGCCTCTTCCCAAGTGTCTTTCATATCGTTTTCTCCTTTGTTCGATGAGGGTTTAATCGTCCTGTCGGAAATACTTGCCTTTCCGCTTCGAACCCTTGCGGGCCGTGCCGGCCGCCGATCGTTTCTTTTCGGCCGGCACGGCCCGGTCGGTCAATTTCGGAGCGTCCGGATTGTCCTCGCATTTAGTGTTCGTGATCGTGAGGTTCCTCCAGGTGCCCCGGGTGGCTGTGGCTGTGGGTGTTGCCCACGCTCGTGTGCGTTTGTTGCGGGTCCTCCGTGTGCGTGTGCTCGTGGGCATGCGCGTGAAGATGCTCGTGGGTGTGGGTCGCCTCCCCGTGGGAATGTTCGTGGCTGTGCTCGTGAATATGTTCGTGCCCGTGAAGATACGTGTGTGCGTGATGTTGGTGTCCGTGTGCCATGGCGTCCTCCTTTCTTTGTTGTTCGAGGATGTCGATCGTTCGCTTTTTATTACTCTAATCAGCACTGTCCGCAAATCAAGATTGGACCACGGGCGATTCCAGATTAAACCATAAACGGATTGCAAACGGAAAGTTTGTTTTCGATCAATTGGCCGTCTTGAAGATCTTCCGTGAACAAGGTGCGGCAACCCGCAAGAAGCGCCGAAGCCGCAATCATAGCGTCGTAAACGGAAAAACCGTACGGTTCCTTTCCGAAAACGTCCCATTCGTCCTATAGGTCCTATGAATTCCCCCTTTGACTTGAAAAGCCATCGATGGTAATTGCCAATGGAAACACGGCGAGACACGCGCCGGAATCGACTTTTTTAGCAAGGAGGATTTGCATGTTCACATCCCTCGACATACTGGACGTAGCGATCCAGTTGGAAAGGAACGGAGAGAAGATTTTCAGGGACGCCGCGCGGGCGACCGAAAACACGGAACTGGCCGAACTCCTGGAATGGATGGCGGACCAGGAAAAGGAACACGTCGAATGTTTCGAAAGCATGAAAAAAACGGTGAAGAAACCTTTCGACGATCCGACGATCCAGGAAATGGGGCGCGAGATCCTCCAGGACGCCCTGAAGGGCGCAGGTTTCGATCTCGAGAACGTCGATTTCTCGAAAATGGAGAATATAAGGGAACTGCTGAACGTGAGCATCGAGTTCGAAAAGGACACCGCGACCTTCTACGACCTGCTCAGAAATTTCGTCGACGACGACGAAACCCGCGAACTTCTGGATAAAATCATCGAAGAGGAACACAATCACGCGAGGCTGTTGAGGGATTTCGTGAAAAGCGAACAAATGGCTTGACAAGCAGTATTGCTTTCGGCTATGAACATTTTCCCGATGTCGGGGAACATTGGATATCGGTCGAAATAGCAACGATCACGAAATTTTCGTCGGGGAAAGGAAAGGGCAGGCATGCGACGCGTCTCGAACACCATGAGAAAAACCGGCTTTTTTTGGTTTTTTTGTGGCGAACCGCCTGCGTAAGGTGTGCTGTCTGGTTCCGATTTCCATGAACTGAAATAAAAGACCGAAAAAGAAAAGGACCGCGAGCACGCCAGGCTCGCGGTCCTTTTTTTGGTTCATCGCGGAATTGTGGGGAAATTTTTCCCCTAATGTGAAATTGTGCTGGG
>CAZNTU010000190.1:0-10786 GCA_964575975.1 uncultured Desulfobacteraceae bacterium | reverse complement strand
CGATTTTCCCGATATCGTGCATGGGGGCGGCGTACAAAATGGATTCCACGACTCTCTCGTTCAGACCCAGTTTTCTGGCGATCGCGGCGGCGTAGTTGCTCATTCGCAGCAAGTGGCAACCGGTGTCCTTGTCTTTGTATTCGGCTGCCAGGCACAATCGGTGAATGGTATCCAAGGCACCGGACTTGTTTTTCTCCAACGCCCTTTCCAATTGTCGTGTTCTTCTGGCGACCTCGTTTTCAAGATCCTTCTGGTAATTTATCATGTGGTCGTGATAAGCCTTCACTTTCAAAAGCGACTTGACGCGCGCCAGCAATTCGACCTTGCGCACGGGCTTTGCAAGGAAATCGTCCGCGCCGGTCTTCACAGCGCGGGCCCGGTCTTTCAAGTCATCCAGGGCAGTAACGACAATGATGGGAATGTGGCGGAACTTGGAATCGTTTTTCAGCATGTGGGCGACCGAAAAACCGTCCAGGCAGGCGGGGCATCATCAGATCCAAAAGAATCAGGTCCGGCGGCTGTCGCTTTACCTGTTCCAAGGCCTCGAAACCGTCTTTTGCCATGGACAGATCGTAATTGTGGGGAGACAAAGTCGCCTCCATCAATTCTCTGTTGTATTCCTCGTCGTCAACTATCAAGATTTTGTTGGGTTCCATAGTCGTTCGTTTGCGCAATATACCGGCATTCAGAGGTCGCATTCGTTAAGCGGCAAAACGAAGACAAACAAGCTTCCGTGACCAGCGCCGGAACTTTCCGTCCAAATCTTGCCATCCTGCATTTCGACATAGCTTTTCGTCAAAGGCAGCCCTAGTCCCGTTCCCGGCGTTTTGCCGATTATCCCTCCTTTGACTTGGTAAAACTCGTCGAAAATCTTTTCTATGTCTTCGAGCGCGATTCCAACACCGGAGTCGGCCACCGAGACTTTGATGAATCTCGAATACTTTTTTCGCACCTCCTTTGAAAAAGGAACCTGCGAACCAGACACGAATTCGGCAAAGACCGAAATTTGGCCTCCCGAATCGGTGAATTTAACTGCGTTTGACAAAAGGTTGTACATGATCTGTTTGAATTTCACTCGGTCGAGCCATACCTCGACTTCGCCCAGCCTCTTCGAAGCCGTTAAATCCAGCTTCACTTTCTTCTTCTCCGCGTCTTTTTTCACAATGTCCATGCTTCTTTGCAGGAGATTGTGGATATTGACCCTCGACAATTCGATTTCCATTCTTCCGGCCTCGACCTTGGACAAGTCGAGGATGTCGTTGATAAGGGAGAGAAGATGTTCTCCGCTGGTCGCGATGTTTCCGGCGAATTTCTCCTGCTTGGGGTTGAGGTCGCCGAAGTGCTGATCGATGAGAACCTCCGCGAATCCGATGATGGAAGTCAACGGGGTTCTTAACTCGTGGCTCATGTTGGTCAGGAACTTGCTTTTTGCGATGTTCGCGGCCTCCGCCTGCTCTTTGGCGCGTTTTAAATCCTCCAGCGTTTTATTCTGCTTTTTTTCGTATTCGATCCGATCCAAAAACGCCTTTAAAATAGGGGCTATATAGCGCGCGACGCTGTTCAGGCTTTCCAAATCCTCCTTTTCGTAATCCGTGTTTCTGTTCGCAACTTGGATGATTCCGACAACCTGTTCGTGAAAAACAATGGGAGACAGCATGATCCTGCCGATCGGAATATGTCCTGCCGGGGTTTTGCTCGTTTCGTTGATAAGACGCGATTCTTTCTCCCTTAAGGTCTTTCCCCAGCAAGCGTCCCCCCAATTTTCCCGTTTGAAAAGGATCTCCTTGCAGTCCATCTCGCACTTTTGCCAGACATGACGAGTGAGCGAAGGGCAAACCAGATCCCCGTTTCCGTCCAGATAGCCGAATATGCCGGCCGTGCTTTCGAAATATTCGAGGATGACGTCGAGTACATGGCCGAAAACCTCGTCTGCGGGCGACGTAAAGAACACTTCGGCTATCCGGTTTCTTACAGCCAATTCCTTGCTCGACTTGTTCAGGGAGTTCTCGGCCCTTTTCAAACGTACCATAAGAATTTTAATTCGATCTCTCATGGAAGGGCGCCTTATTTGAGGTATTGAGCAATGCTTCCGGCGAAACGCCTCGTGTCGATCGGCTTTGTAATGTAACCGCTGCATTGCGAGGCCAGCGCCTTTTCCTTGTCTCCCTTCATGGCATGGGCCGTGAACGCGATGATTGGAATGTCTCTGGTAACCGGTTGGTTTTTCAAGATCTTGGTGGCTTCCAAACCGTCAATATCGGGAAGGGCTATGTCCATGAGAATCAAGTCGGGCGCCTCGGTTTTCGCCTTCTCCAATCCCTCGAGCGCCGTCAGCGATTCGAGTACCTCGAAACCGTGTATTCTCAAAAGATCCGCCGCCAGCTCCATGTTCATCGGATTGTCCTCGATAATCAGAATCCTTCCCGCCTTCATAGCATCCAGTTCCTTTCCATAATCCAAGCGATTCCATGCAAGTAGATTTTCCGGTCCAAAACAAATATGCTATAAATAAATTAAGTCTCGCGCTTTCTCAAGCTTTAACTTTTACGAGTTCCAATTTATGGGGAACGTATGCCCTCCAACCATATTGACATATCACACTGGTTCATTTATCTTCCATCGAAAACCAAGGAGAACGAGAGACACGGCATGTCCGATTATTCGATCGAAATACAGGAGGGCCATCCATATCCCGGATGGCAAAGCCCGTTCGAGGCCTCCATTTTGAAAGTCACGGCCGACGGTCTTCATCTTTTGACGTCCATTCCGTTTCCCCGGCCCGTTGACATGGACGATTTCAGAAACCTCGCGGACTACGGCGTCTATATCGGCGAGTTTCCGCTGGTCATTTGGAAATTCGGAGACAACTTTTTGCTTCCTACCCCCTGCAATCCCGTTTTCGAGCGCCAGGAAAACCCGGGGGAAACCGAAGAATTCTTCTCCCGCCTTCCCGTGCGATTCTCGCGAGCATTGATCGACGTCCACGGCATCGTCAGGGTGCTGGGCGAAACCGATTTGAAAAAGGATTTCGTCCAAAACCTGGCGCGACTCTGGACCGACCCCAAAAACGAGTGGATTTCATACAACAACTGGCTGATGTACATTTTCCAGACAGGAACCCACCTCTTGTGGAAAAAAGCCCGTAAATTCGTATCCGAACCGGAGAAACAAATGAAAAAACCATCCAGGGACACCCTTGTGGTCCACGGGTTGAACTCGAACCACACCACCTCTATGGATTTGGTCCCGCCGATTCACATGACGGCGGTCTTCAAGTTCAAGGACGCCGATTTCGGCGCCGGCCTGTTCGACGGAAGTCGCGAAGGGTTCGTATATTCCAGGCTGTCGAATCCCACCGTCAGGCTTTTTCAGGAAAAAATGGCCCTCCTGGAAGGGGGGGAGGACGCCGTGGCGACGGCGTCGGGAATGTCGGCGATTTCGGCGGTCGCTCTTACTCTCGCCAAGTGCGGGGACAACTTCTTGGCTAGCAGCACGGTGTACGGCGGCACTTTCGCCCTTTTCAAAAAGCACCTTTTCGACTTGAACATCGAAGCCCGCTTGATTTCGCCGGCAAAAGCCCGGTCGGCTTCCGAAATCGAGTCCAAAATCGACGGGAGAACCCGGTTTCTTTTCATTGAAACCCCTGCGAACCCCACTTTGGACATCTTCGATATCGAACTGTGGGTTTCCGTCGCGAAACAACACGGGATACCGCTGGTCGTCGACAACACGTTCGCCTCTCCGTATCTGCAAAACCCGCTGCTCCTGGGAGCCGACATGGTCGTGCATTCGGCGACCAAATACATCGGCGGACACGGCGACGTAGTCGGCGGAATCGCGATCGGAACCAGAGAACGGATGCAAGCCATTCGCGAAACCTACACGAACCACTTCGGGCCGGCGATGAGCCCTTTCAACGCATGGCTGTTCCTCAGGGGCTTAAAGACGCTGGCTCTCAGGATGAACCGCCACAGCGACAGCGCCTTGAAAATCGCCGGCTGGCTCGAAAGCCATCCCAAAGTGGAAAAGATGCATTACCCGGGACGGGCTTCGCATCCGGGACATTCGATCGCCGCAAGGCAAATGAGAAAATTCGGAGGAATGATAGCGTTCGAGGTGGCTGGAGGAATCCAAGCCGGAAAGAAACTCATGGACTCTCTGAAGCTTTGCACTCTCGCTGTCAGCTTGGGCGACTGCGAAACCCTCATACAGCATCCCGCCTCCATGACCCATTCCACGTATTCGAAAGAAGAGCGCTTGAACGCGGGAATTGCCGACGGGCTAATCCGAATGTCCGTGGGACTGGAGGACGCGGACGACCTGATCGCGGACTTGGAACAGGGCTTGACCTCGGTCTAAGGGACTATTTTTCTCGCCAAGTCGGAACGCGCTTTTCGAAAAAGGCGCTTACCCCCTCCTTTGCGTCCTCGGTCGAACAGAGGCGCGCGAAGGCCTCGTTCATATAGGCGAACTGTTTCTCGTATTCCATGTCCTCGGCGCTGTAAAACGCGGACTTGGCTATCTGCACCGCCACGGGGCTTTTTTGCGCCAGCTCCTCCGCCCATTTTATAGCTTCCTCCTCCAGAAGGTCCTTGGGGACGATCCTGTTTACCAAACCCAAAGAGAGGGCTTCGGAAGCGGGCATCAGTTTCCCGTACAGCAAAAGCTCCAAGGCTTTTTTTCGCCCCACGCATCTCGCCACCGGAATGACGGGGCCGACGCAGTTCAGTCCCACGTTGATGGCAGTCAAACCCATGCGCGCGTTTTCCGCCGCAATCACCAAATCCGACGCGGCGACCAGCCCCATGCCGTTGGCGGCCGCTACGCCATGCAATTGGGCGATAACCGGCTTTTTCATTTTCGACACCGCAACCAAGGGGCGTTCCATTCTTTCTATCCACTCCCTGTATTCGAGCGTAGTTTTTCCGGCCAGCTCGTTCACGTCGATCCCTGCGCAAAACGTCTTGCCCGCGCCCTTCAAAAGCACCACGCGAACGCTCTTGTTCTCGTCCGCTTCCAGAAGCGCCCTGTAAAGCTCGCCCGCCATGACGCTGTCGAACGTGTTCATTTGATCCGGACGGTTCATTGTTATTTCGGCGACATGGTTGTCCCCGACCTCGACGATCACTTTCTCGTAACTCATATTCTTTTCCTCTCGTGTTTTTACGCGACGCGGAAAACGCGGCTCGCGTCGTTTGTATTAAAATACCGCGCGGATGCAGGCGATCCCAAGCTCTCTATCCCATTCGCCCTCGTCTCCCCATGTCCTCGCCGCGTTGGCAACCATATTAGAATGCATTGGCGACGAATGTCAATCGCGCGCGTTCAGTCGCAGCCTCCCCTCCGTCTGCTGCGGAAACTTCGGAACCGAAGAAAATCCCGTCCCTTCAACATGAAAAAACCGCTTGTATTTTTACGAATAAACTGTAAAAAAAGGATTTCAGTTCAATTGTGACGAAAACGGATTCTAAACTTGTTTCGAAATTACGAGAACGATCCTGCGGAAAATGAAAAACGCGCACCCTATTTCCAATTATTTGTCGCCCCAAAGAAGCCCCGACGCCGAAATTCGCCGTCAAAGTGAACTCTTCGAAAAACTTCCGCTGTTCAAAGAATTGGGCAACGCCATATCGGACATTCTGATAGTTTTGAACGCCAATCGGCAAATCGTCGCCTTCAACGCAAGCCTGCTCGACAAATTCGGCCTTGAAGAGGAAAAAATTTACGGTCTCCGTCCCGGAGAACTTTTGGAGTGCTTCTACGCTTTCAACGATACCGGAGGATGCGGAACAAGCGAGTTTTGCAGGATGTGCGGCGCGGCGAAAGCCATTTCTCGCAGCTTCGCGGAAAATCGAATTTACCTTGGCGAGTGTCAAATTAGACGGAGACAAAACCTGGAGGCTCTCGACCTTTTGGTAAAAGTCACTCCCTTCCACCACAGCGGGGAAGACTTTTCCATTTTCGTGGTGGCGGATACAAGCCACGAAAAGAGAAGGAGGGCGTTGGAAAGGATATTTTTCCACGACATTCTGAACTTGGCCGGGAATGTCATGAACTTGGCCGACATGGTTAAAATCGGATTTCCGGAGAAGCGGGACCGCTACCTGGAATTGCTGCACGCCGGCTCAAAAATGCTAATCGATGAAATCGTCGCACAGAAAGAGCTGGCGGCCGCCGAAAACGACGAACTTTCCGTAAATTTCAAACCGATAGATTCCTTCGAGGTGGTTCGGGAACTCGCCGAATTGTATCGGCATCATGGAAAGACTATGGGAAAAACGATAGTCGTGGACGACCGATCCCAATCCGTCGAGTTTACGAGCGACAAGGCCCTTTTGTCCAGAGTTTTGGGAAACATGCTCAAAAACGCCGTCGAGGCTTCGGAGCCTGGACAGGCGGTTTCGATCGGCTGCGAAAGAAAAGGCGTTTCGGTCGAATTTCAGGTTCGCAACCAGTGCGCCATGTCCGCGGAAGTTCGACTTCAGGTATTCAAAAGGTCGTTTTCCACCAAATCGAAGGACAGAGGCTTGGGAACGTACAGCATGAAATTGATCGGGGAAAAGTATCTCCAGGGCACCGTGTCCTTTGTTTCCGATCGCGAAAACGGAACCGTTTTCAGGGCTTGCTTTCCCGTAGATCCAAACCAAGAAACCATCGAACACAGCTAAAAGGAGGTTATCAAAATGTCTCGTACCGATGATTTGAACAACGCCCTGTCCAACTTGCAGGCGAGTTCCGCCGACATCGAAGCGTGCGCCATCGTTTCCGAAGACGGGCTTATCATCGCCAGTTCGCTTCCGCAGTCGAAAGGCTTCGAGGAATCGCACATCGCGGCCATGAGCGCCGCCATGCTCTCCATGGCCAACCGCACGGCGTCGGAACTGAATCGCGGAAGCATCGAACAGCTCTTCGTGAAAGGAGAGAAAGGCTACGTGATCATCAGCTACGCCGGCCCCCACGCCTCTCTTCTGGCGATGGCCCGCAAGGAAGCCAAGTTGGGCCTTATTTTTCTCGACATGTCGAGAGCGGCCGAAGAAATCAAGGACATACTCATGTGATTGCAGAAAAAGGACGAACAATGATTACTCTCTTCGATCATAACGGCCACAAGAACGTGATGTTCAACGACTTGTCCTCCGGAATTATGGTACAGACCAACCAGCACCTCGTAGTTCATGAAAAAAAGGGCGTCATTTTGGACCCGGGAGGACACAAGATATATTCGAGCCTGTTTCCGGCAATATCCTCGGCCATGCCCATCGACGGTCTCCAATACATATTTTTTTCCCATCAGGATCCCGACATTCTGGCCGCCGCCAACGGGTGGCTGATGGTGACCGACGCAGAGGCGTTTCTATCCGAATTGTGGATGCGGTTCATACCCCATTTCGGCGTGGATAAGCTGGTGATCGACAGGATCAAACCCATACCCGACCGGGGAATGACTTTCCAAGTCGGCGGATGCGAGCTAAAGATCGTTCCAGCGCATTTTCTCCATTCGTCCGGCAATTTCCAGGTTTACGATCCCGTCGCGAAAATCCTCTACACGGGAGATTTGGGCGCCTCCCTCGGAAACGACTATGCCTTCGTCGAGGATTTCGATTCCCATGTGAAATACATGGAACCTTTCCACAGACGCTACATTCCCACTTCAAAGGCGCTGAAAATGTGGTCCGACATGGCCGGAAAACTCGTGATCGAAACCATCGCGCCCCAGCACGGGGCTGTTATTTCGGGCGCGGAAAACGTCAAAAAATTCATCGATTGGGTCGGATCTCTGGAGTGCGGTCTCGATCTTTTCGTCGATGGATACGCGATACCCTGACAATCCAGGGAAAGAGGTTGCACAATGAAAGGCGGCAAGATCTTGATCATCGACGACGATCCGTTTCAACACGAGATCCTCGGTGACTACCTGGAGTTGGCGGGCTACGAGACGATACACGCGGAAAACGGAGAGGCCGGTCTGCAAATGCTGGAATCCAACAAGCCCGACTTGGTGTTGCTGGACGTCCAAATGCCCGGCATCGACGGATTCCAGACGCTCAAGGAAATCAGGAAAAAAGCGGCCAACCGGAACATGGCCGTGCTGCTGTTGACCGCGCTGGACCGCCTGCACTTGAAAATCAAGGGGCTTGAACTCGGCGCCGACGATTTTGTCACCAAACCCTTCGACAATTCGGAGTTGCTCGCCAGAATCAACGCCGTGCTGAGGCGTTCCGTCTGCCATAGAAGTCTCGAGGGGGTCATGGAGGGAGATATTTCGGAAGTTGGCATGCCCGATCTGTTGCAAAGCATGGAACTGGGAAGCAAGACGGCGACGATAACGCTTGAAATTCTTGAGGGCCAGGTCTTGGTCCAAAACGGAGAGTTGCTTCGCGCGCAAATGGGCAAGTTTACCGGGGACGACGCGCTGTTGCGAATTATTCTGAACGAGAAGGGCTATTTTTCCATCAGGTTCAACGAATTGCCCGAAAACGCGGAGGGATCCCCCAGAAAGATCACCTCCGTACTGATGAACATCTTGAATTCGGTGGACGAAATCAAGCATGTCGTCCGAAGAATCAATGCGGAAAACAGGCTGGTCCGAATCGTCGGGAATGTATCGGAATATCCGGAGATCGAGGAAATCAAGCATCTGTCCCCGGCGACCTTTACCGAGATGATCGTCGCAATGAGCGGCGATCCCCTGAAAAACATCAAGACGCTGATTGCCGCGTTCAAGAAAAAATTGGTTAAAATCGAAAAGTAGATCGATTTTTCAAAACGGAGAACTCTTATGGGAAAAATTATATGCGTGGCGAGCCACAAGGGCGGAGTCGGAAAAACGACGACCGTCTTGAACCTCGGTTTCAGCCTCAGCCGATTCGGGGAAAAAGTGCTGATAGTGGACGCCGACCCCCAAGGCGGCATTGCAGCCGCGAGCAACCTGAAGAAAAGGACGAAAAGAGGGTTGGTCGATCTCTTAAGAGGCAAAACCAAACCTGACGAGGTCGTCGTTCCCACCAGGGACAAAAAGATGAGCGTTTTGGGCGCGGGGGCGACCGAACCCGAGGACGCCCTTTTTCTGGAAAAAGAGGTCAGAAAAGGCGCAATCGGAAAAACAATCCGGTCCGTTTCGGATGAATTCGGCTATACGCTCATCGACGCGCCGGCCGGAACAGGAGGAATAGTCACGGCTCTTCTTGGAGCAAGCGACAGCGTTCTCGTTCCCATTACTTGTTCCGCTCTCGCCGTGAGGACCCTTCCCATGATGCTGAAGCTGCTTCGAAGAATCCGGAAGAGACTCAATCCAATGCTTCTTCTGGAAGGAGTTCTCGTGACCATGCTGGACGACCGCCGGACAAGTCTCGAAATCTACGATGAAATCACCGGCGAATTCCCGGCCTCCGTCCCGTTTCGGACCGTTATCCCCTACGACGAGAACTTCGAGATCGCAAGCGCCAAATCCGTTCCGGTCGCAATGCTTCCCGGCGCGGACGAAGCCGCGCGTGCATACGTCGATTTGACCATCGAATTGAAAACCAGAGAAATGGAAAAGCGGAAGGAAGACGCGAAAAATGCCGATATTGAAGAATTCATCTGAGATAAAGGAAGCGGCGGGCATTTTCGGCGAACTCGTCGAACTCTCGGCGGTCGTCGCCCGAAAAGAATTACGGCCAATGACTTTCGGAGCAGCGCGGTCGTCTTTTCGCCCGGAAACCCGACCGTCGCCCAGGCATAGAACGATTTCCCGCCCCGAAAACCTTCGTCCGCCCGAGCCTCCCGGCCCCGAATCGAAATTCAGGGGGGACAGGCTGGAAAGCGTGTTGTTCGCCATGTGCAAGCGCGGGGGTTTTTCCGGTTCGGTGATCGTGGACTCCAACGGATTCCCCGTGGCCGTCTACAACAGCCCCGTGGCCGACGAATTGGCGGCGGCCTTCACGATGATTCTAGGCGAGGCCATGGAAAAAGGTGCGAACCTCCTGAAACAAACCGACGCCAATCACATGTCCATCGACATCAACTACCTGGAAAAGGCGGTCGTCCGCAGATTCCCGATAAACGACGCCCCCTATTACCTGATGGCCATCTGCCCCCAAGACGTCGACGAGCGTTCGGAAATCGAACTGTCCATCGAACAGGTGATCTTGATCTTGAAAAAGAAATGAAAACGAATCCTTGTTCTCCGAATCCGGCTGAATATGGGCCTTTGGATTGAAAATTTCGGATTCTTCGCGTCCGGCTATCGAGGAAAAAGATGCGCCTTTTCCGTATCGAAGGCGAATGCGACGGAATCCCCGGCGACAAAAATCTTTTCCGTCGTCAAGGCCAGAATGGCGCAAGACTCCATCCGCAGGTGCAAAAGAAATTCCCGACCCAAATGCTCTACTTCCGAGATTCGCGCGGGAACGGAAAATCCGGAATCGGGCGCTTCTCCGTAAATATGCGCGTTTTCCGGACGAACTCCCAAGAAAACCTTCCCCGGCGGTGGGGAAGTCTTGCTTTTCGGTTCCATGTTCACTCGAACTTTATCCACGGTCACGACTTGGAATTTCCCTTCATATTCCAAAAAGGCCGGAATCAGGTTCATGGGCGGAGATCCGACGAAAGTCGCTGCGAACGGACTTCGGGGATTGTTGTACATTCTTTCGGGTGTGTCCACTTGAACCAGAGATCCATCCTTCAACAAAGCGATGCGGTCTCCCAATGTCATGGCTTCGGTTTGGTCGTGCGTAACGTAAAGAGTCGTTATGCAAATTTCCTTTTGGTGTGTCTTCAACTCGGCCCGGGTACTGGTGCGGAG
>CAZNTU010000189.1:0-10791 GCA_964575975.1 uncultured Desulfobacteraceae bacterium | reverse complement strand
GCACAAGGTCGAAATATTTCAATTGGTTGCGGCTTGTGTTTACGATGTCAAGATAGTCAATGGTCGACAATCGATTTTCAACGGTCGGGCTCCAAGTCGGCGCTTATGCCCTCCTCCCTCCTTACTCTTCACTCTCTACTTCCCCGTCCCGACATTGAAAAGATGCACGTCCCTCTGCGGAAAAGGTATCGAGATCTTCTCCTTGTTGAACGCCTCGTAGACCTCGCAGTTGAGTTCGTGGATCAGAAAGCCCTTTTGTTCGGGGGAACGGCCCCAGCAGAGGAGTTCGAAGTCGAGGGAGGAGTCGCCGAAGGCGCGGAAACGCACCCTGGGCTCGGGCGACCGTACAACGTTCGGGTTCTTTGTCGCCACTTCCAGAAGCACCTTTTCCACGAGTCTTATGTCGGAACCGTAGGCGACCCCCACCTTTACTCGCACTCGAAAGCTCGGGAGCGGGGCGCTTTCGTTGACGATCTTCGAGTTCGTGATGACGGAGTTGGGTATGGATATGAGAACGTCGTCCCTGGTCCAGATGCGGGTGCTTCGCATGCCGATTTCCCGTACCTCGCCCCTTTCCCCGGAGTCCAGAACGATGTAGTCTCCGGTTTTGAATGGCTGGTCGAGCATCAGGCTGATACCGCCGAAGAGGTTGGCAAGGGATTCCTTGGCGGCCAAGGCGACGGCCACACCGGCGATACCGGCGGAGGCCAGCAGGGGGGTGACGTTGATGTCCCAAGTGGACAAAAAGAGAAACACGCCTCCGACCATGACGACGAGTCTCGCCAGATTGTCCACTAGGCGGATCATTTCGGTTCCTTGGCGCCTGCTCCTTTGCCAGGATTGGATGAAGTTTTGAGAGATCCCCTTGATAATCCCGACTATAGTGAGACTCCAGAGCAAGATCATGCAGGTCTTCAAGAAGGCGAGGACGATGAAATCGAAAGGCGGACTGGGTTGGGCCCATTTTACCGAGGCCGACGCGCCGGCCAGCAGAATTGTGATCAAAACCGGCTTTTTGATCATCCCCAAAACGTGGTCGTCCAGGTTGTAGCTGGTTCTTTTGACGACTTCGGACAAAATCCGGTTGATGAAAAAAGCGACGACGATGGTCAGCAGAATCGCGGCGGTTATAATGATGATCGCGCCGACGATCCTGGATTCGGCCATGTAGGCCCATACTTTTCCCGAAATACCGGCCTGCCCCAGACGGATCACGATTTCGGAGCCGAATTTCTGGTCCATGTTGACGGAGTTCAACAAGGCGTTGATGAACTCCGCGTAGCGCTCGGAGAGTCTCTCGCTGGCTTTGATGCGGTTTTCCAGCGGCTTCGCCAGTTTGCTGCCGGCGGGTTGCTCCTCGAGCTGCTTTTCCATCAGGGCGATCTGGGATCGCAAGGTCGCCTGGTAGTTTTGCTGGAGGGACAGAAGACTGTTCAACTCCGCGACGTTTTCATCGATTTCCTCTCTCCATCGGATCAGGTCGTTCCGGTTCGCCTTCCCGGCCAAAAGGTCGTAGCGTTTTTTGGCGACCTCCTTTTCGCGTTCCAGCAATTGAATCCTGGAGCCGATTTGTTCGACCGCGATATGGTACGCGTTCAGCCAAGCCTCCCGCGCGAGCGATTCCGCCTTCAGTATATCCTCCCTGTCCTTGCGCACGTTTTGCAAAAGGTTGGTCCTGGCCTCGTGCCACTTCTTTTCGATGTCCTTCTGCTCCTCGAGAATCTTTTGGCGTTCCTGCTCGAGCTTCCGTTTGCGCTCCTCGATTTTTTGAAGACGCTTTTCCAGGTCCTCTTCGTTGAAAACAAGCCCCTGTCGAACCAAGTCGATTTTCTTTTTCAGAAGTTCCGAATTCAACTCCGACAGTCTTTTTTCCCTTGTATGGCTATCCAGGCCCATCTTGCTGATCTGGTGATTGATCCGGGCCAGTTCCAGTTCCAGTTCCGCGATTTGCAGGGGACTTTCGACGCCGGTTCCGCCGCTTTCGGCGGCGTTTCCTTTCTGTCCGGCCAAGCCTTCGAGTCTGCCGCGTTTCGCCCGCAGATTCGTATCGGCGTCCTCCAGGGCGAGTTTGGCCGTTTTCAGGGCGAACTCCGCAGCCTGTTTCTTCTGACGGACAATTTCCTGGCCGCTCAGCAACTCGTCGTAAAAGCTCAGGGAATAAGGAGGGGGATTGGGCAGGATTTTTTCCGACGGAGCGCCGAGTGCCTCCCGCAGCGCCTTTTCCTCGCCTTCCAGCTGCGCGTTTTTTTCGCGAACGGAATTCAAGTTCTTATAGGAGGACTTGATCTTGGAAAAAAGCATGTACCGGTTTTGCAATCCTTCGAGATCCGCAGCGGCGTCTTCGGCTTTACTCTGTTCGACGAGCTTTTCGATCGCCTCCATGGCCGCGTCCAGTTCCCCGATCCTCTTCTTTGCCGTCTCGGGTTTGAAAATATCCTCGTCGTTCTGGACGGCAGTCGCGTTTGTCTGGTCGCCCGCACCCTCTTGGGCGAAAGAAACCGATGGAATGAAAAAAGCGAAAATAGAAAGAAAAAAAATCGTGAAAAGATGAATTTTAAATTTCAAATCCTGTCTCCGGTTAGAAAATGTTGAAATTTTGTCAATCTCCGCAATCGCACTTTTCGGAGGTGGTTCGTTGTTTTTCAGGCAAACGCGTCGTCTGGTCGGACAGCCGGATTTGCATTTGCGATGCACCGTTTTTTCCACGGGGCCGCCTTCGTCGAATGTTGATGGAACCACTTTGTTCGAGGTTCCAATTGTCCATCGAACGTTTGGTTACCTTTTTTGCTTTCGATTTTCAAGCTCTTTAAACTTTATTATGGCGACGCGGCGGGAAAAATGATAGAAATCCCGACTTGCTTTTGCATAACGGGAAGGACGCCATGATGGAAAACAGAACATACAAGACTCGGCTGAGAGTGCCGTTTCACGACCTCGATCCCCTGTACGTGGTCTGGCACGGCAACTACATGAAATATTTCGACATCGCCCGGTTCGGCATTTTCAACCAGGCGGGAATCGATCTGTACCGGTATTCCGTGGAAAAACAGATCATTTTTCCGCTGATCAAGACGTCTCAGAAGTATATATCCCCGTTGCGGCACGACGACGAGTTCGAATGCCGAGCCACGCTTTTGGACGCCACGGTGAAGATCGCGATGGAATTCGAAATCCGTCGGGTCGTTGACAACGACCTTTGCGCCAAGGGTTGGAGCGACCAGGCTGCGGTGCAGCTCCCGGAAATGAAAATCATGTTCGAGATCCCCCGGGACGTCCAGGAGAAATTCGGGTTCTAGAATTGGACGAGAAGCTGTCGAGAGCGTTGGTGGCGGGAGTGGAGAGCGTGTCCGCGTGGGCGGACTTGCTGGACCGGATCAACGTGTTCCCGGTCGCCGACGCGGACACGGGGCGCAACTTGATTGTCAGCCTGGGACCTTTGCGTACGGCTTCGGCCGGTTCGACGGATTGTCGGTCGCTTTCCGATCGACTGCTGTTTTCCGCCAAAGGCAACAGCGGCAACATCGCCGCCAGGTTTTTCGCCGGCTTTCTTGCGGCAAAGTCCGCAGCCGAACTGCATCGGTCGTCCGTGCTGGGAAGGGACAACGCCTGGAAAAGCATCGGAAATCCGCGCGAGGGCACGATGTTGGGCGTTTTCGACGCCCTGTGCGCGGCACTGGAGACCGCCGGCCCCGAGTTGGACGCGCATAGGGTCGTCCGAATCGTGGACAGCCTCGGAGAATCCGTCGAGAAAACCTCGGCGATTCTTCCGGAACTGAAACGAGCCGGCGTCGTGGATTCGGGCGCTCTTGGGATGTTTATATTCTTCGAAGGCTTTTTTAGGCGGATGATCGACGACGCTGTCGCGTTTCCCCCGGTCGTCAGAAGGTTTCAAGGCAAGCTTCGCATTTCGGAGAGCTACCGCGGCCCCGAAATTTCGGGCCATTGCGTGGACTTGGTGGTGCGCGCGGCAAAAGGGGGCGCGGATGCTCTAGGACGGCTTTCGCTATACGGGGACAGCGTGGTTTCGGCTGTCGAAAACAACCTTGTCCGAATTCACGTTCATACTCGAAACAAGGATGCTCTGAAGAAGGAAGCGGCATGTTTGGGGGAAGTGCTGGAATGGTCGGACGAGCGACTGGCGGGGCCGGGGGAAAGGGCCGGGCCGGATGGAGCCGGACGGCCGATCCATATCGTCGCCGACGCGGCCGGTTCTCTTTCCCGGGCGGAGTCGGAACGGCTGGGGATCGGTCTTTTGAGCAGCTATATCATTACGGAACGCGATTGCGTGCCGGAAACGATGGCGGATTCCTCGAAAATCTACCGCGACCTGCGGTGCGGGTTGAAAGTGACCACGTCCCAGGCCTCTGCGCACGAAATCGGCCAGAATTTGCGACGCCTGCTGAGTTTTCACGACCGGGTCCTGTATCTCTGCGCGGGATCGATCTATACGGGAAATTATTTTGCGGCGACCGAATGGAAGAGGGCCGAAGATCCGGAAAACCGTTTGACCGTCATAGATTCAGGGGCGGCGTCGGGGCGGCTAGCATGCATGGCGGTCGCGACCGCCCGGTTTGCCGACGGCGCGAAAAGCGCCGACGATGTGGTCCGATTCGCCGAAAGCGTCTACGACAGAACGGACGAATACATTTTCCCCGAACGGCTCGAATATTTGGCTGCGAGCGGCAGGCTGTCCAGAACGGGGGCGCTTTTCGGGGACATGGTGGGGCTTGCGCCGGTCGTCACGCCTACAAGAGAGGGGGCGAAACCCAGAGGCGCGACGTTGAACGCCAAGGCGCAAACGGAATTCCTGATGAAAAGGCTCCGAAAGGCTTCCGAAAAAACCGGCTTGCTATTCATACTGCTGGAATATTCCGACAATCGGGCATGGGTGGAAAACGAAATCGAAACAACGGTTCGACGAAAATTCCCGAATATCGAGATATTGATGCAGCCTCTTTCGCTGACGTCGGGCGTCCATATCGGACCGGGATCGTGGGGCACCGCGTGGTGCCTCGAAAATGCGATCCATCGAAGATAACGAGACCATAACGCTCCCGGTTTTATTCCTCCCATTTCACCTTGGTTTTCGATTCCATGATTTTCCAGACCAATGCCGCGCCCACCGTGAAGTTGTCCTCCTTTTTCACAAGGGGGCTGTCCTCGTAGACCGCGCCGGAGAGGTTGTCCCAACGGGAATAGAAGCCCAGCGAAAAGCGGTCGTTCAGTTTCTTGCTCAGGGACGCGGCGAGCGAGAATCCGGAGTATCCGCTGTCGGCTTCGTAGAAGGGACGGTCCTCTCGAACGTATTGTGTCGGCACGTCGTAGAAATAGCCGTGAAGTTCGCTGTTGGCAAAGTCGATACCGGCGTTGAATCCGAATCCAACGTCGTGCTCTTCGAAAAGGCTGTTGTTTTCGTAGATCAGGTTCAGGCCGTATTTAAGCCCCTCGTAGGAAACATCCAGCCCATCGTCGAAGTCGGCCGAGAACGCGGCACGGCAGGCGAGCCTGAAGTAAAGGGAATGCTTTGTGGCGCGTCCGAACGGGTACCATTTCAACGCGGGGCCGACTTCGAACATGGCGTCCAGGTCGGGCATTCCCTCTCGGGCGTCGTTGTCGTCGACGGGCGGGGCGCCCCACAGCGAAATGCTGGTCTCGAAATGCTCCGTGTCCAGGAAAACCCCCCGGAGTCCCTCGCGATTGATTCTAAGAAACTCGCCTCTGTAAATGAGATAAGGAAGAGGAACGACATACCAGCTGTGCTCGTCGGAGCCCCTGTAGTGGGGAATCGCCGCCGCTCCGTTGAAAAGCACGAACTCCCAGAGCGGTTTTTCGGGAGGCTCTTCGCAGAAGGCCAGGCTTGGAACGGAAATAAACAGTAGCAACAGAACGGGGATGCGGACAACCGCTTTCTTGATGTTTTTCATTTTTCGTTCTCGCATTTTTGCGTTGGAATATAAGATCGGCTCCAATCTTGATTGTTTCGGGATCGGAAACATTGAAACGAAATGGTTCTCATATCAGCCAAACCGCTTTTTATCAACTCGGGATTGATTTTGACGGAAAATTGGGATAATCGAGCACCCAACAATTGGCGATCGATAAACGGAAAGCTCTGGTTATCGTCGGAGGTCGAATTAATGTCCGTATCCGATTTTTGCGTGATCATACCGGTCTACAACCATGAAGGGACGGTGGGGGAGGTCGCCCGCAAGGCGTTGGAGCTTGGCGCGCCCGTCATCGTGATCGATGACGGCTCGACCGACGGTTCCCGGCGCCGGGTCCAAGGCGTCGCAGGGGTCCGGGTCGTGAGCCACCGATACAACAAGGGAAAGGGCGCGGCGCTCCTTACCGGTTTTTCGGAGGCGTCCAGGACGCACCGGTGGGGTTTGACCCTGGATGCCGACGGGCAGCACGATCCGTCGGACGCCCCCTCGCTGCTGAACGCGGTCCCCGAGGGAGTTCGCCCTATCGTCGTTGGCGCAAGGACCGGAATGACAGGCGAAGCGGTACCCTGGACCAGCCGATTCGGAAGAATATTCTCCAATTTCTGGGTCCGCCTTTCAGGTGGCCCGAAAATATCCGACTCCCAAAGCGGATTCCGCCTGTATCCTCTTCCGGAGGTCCTGCGACTCGGAGCGGGGTCGAAGCGTTTTCAGTTCGAGGTGGAAATATTGGCGAGAGCGGGCTGGAAAGGAATTCCCGTTTTCGAAGCGCCCATCGGGGTGGACTACAAACCCAAAGGGCGAAGAATTTCCCATTTCCGCCCTTTCATCGATTTTTGCAGGAATTCGAATACGTTTTCATGGCTGATACTCCAAAGGATCGTCGTTCCAGCGTCGATTCGAAGAAAATGGTAGACGTTTTCTTCGCTCGACCCTCCCGCCTTTTCGCTCTTTCGGCGGAAGCGTCCCGTTTTCGTGTTGAGACTTGACTTGAAGGCGACTGTTCCATTAATCTGCCTGATCTATTTGGTCGCTGAAGTATGAAATAGAGGGCAATGACGACGGCAAGATTTGATTTGATCCTTTTTTGACGAATAGAATCCAGGATATGAAACTGAATCGCGAGCACATATTGGCCGAATTGAACCGGATATTCGAGGAGAAGTTCGAGATCGAAAATCCGGACGAGGACGCGGATCTCAGGGAAACGTACGAATTCGACAGCATCGACGCCATCGAGCTTCTGGTGGAGATCGAGAGAATGCTCGGTTTCTCCCTGACCCAGGAGCAGAAGAAAATGGCCATGGACGTAAGGACCATCAACCAGGTTTGCGCCTACATCGAGAAAATGGCGGCCGTCGGATCGTGAACGGCTTTCGGGGTGGCGTTTGATCGGTTTTCCGGGAGCGGAATGGAAAGAAGAGTCGTAATAACCGCCGGGTCGATTTTGACGCCGATCGGGCACGGAAAAAAGCAGGTTTTGCACAGTCTCCAAAACGGAATCTCGGGAGTGAAGCCGTTGCGGGACGACGGATTGCTGACCCGGCATATCCATTCCAAGGTGTTCGGGACCGTAGATTATCCGGTCGAGTACGATTTCAAGCGAAGTTTCCGAAAAACCATGGGGCCGGTCGCCTACTACGCCTGCCAAGTGGTCAAGGAAGTGCTGGAGCAGGCGGGGCTCGACGAAAATTTCGCGGGGTCCGGAAGACTTGGCGTGGCGTTCGGCTCCACCCATGGAAGCCCCACCGTACAGAGAAACATCTACAAGACCTTTTTCGGCGGTTCGAGGGAGGCGTATTCCAGCATCGGCGCCGTGGATTACCTACGATCGATGACGCATACCACGGCGGTGAACATCACCAAGATGTTCGGGATTACGGGTCGGGTGATCTCCTCCTCCACGGCATGCACCACCAGCAGCCAGTCCATCGGATTCGGCTACGAAATGGTAAAGTTCGGCATGCAGGACGCCATGGTCTGCGGCGGGGCGGACGAGTACGACACCACGACGGTGGCGGTGTTCGACAATCTGCTGGCCTGCTCCACCGCGTTCAACGATTCCCCTTCCAAAACGCCCCGGCCGTTCGACGCCCGCCGCGACGGCCTTGTCGTCGGTGAGGGCGGAGGAGCGGTGCTTCTCGAAGAATACGAGGCCGCGAAAAAGCGCGGGGCCGAAATCCTGGGGGAGGTAATCGGTTTCTCCTGCAACAACAACGGAGGCGATCTGATCCTGCCCAATTCCAAGGGAATCGGCGAAACCATCCGGCTGGGTTTGAAAAGCGCGGGAATCGGTCCGGGCGAAGTCGATTTGATCAGCGCCCACGCCACCGGAACAAAAATGGGCGACGTGATCGAGGCCCAGGCGGTCCACGGGGTCTACGGCGACTCGCCGTACGTGACGGGCCTGAAAAGCTACATGGGGCATACCATGGGAACATGCGGCGTCATAGAGACCATGCTGGTTCTGTACATGCTGGACAAGAAATTCGTCGCCCCCACGCTCAATCTGGAGGAGATCGACAAACGGTGCGCCATGCTCAGGCACGTGACGGAACCGATCGACGCCGAAATCAAGATCGCAGCGGTACAGAACTTCGCCTTCGGCGGCGTGAACACCTGTCTTCTGTTGAAAAAGATTTGAGTCCGTCCGCTTTTTCGATGCCCGCGATCGCCAAATATCTCAAGCCGGGGACCGACCTGGTCTTAACCTTGGTTTTCTGGGCGTGGTTCATATTCGGTTATCTTCTTTTTTTCCTTCCGTTGCATCTTTGGGCCGCGTTCTTCTCGAAAAACCGCGAACTTGGCTTTCAGAAGGCGAACCATTTATTCTACAGGATCTTCTTCCGCCTTGTCCGGACTGCGACCCCCGGCCTGAGAATCCACATCGACGAGCGGGTTTTCGCCATCCGATCCTCCATCATCGTTTCCAACCACCTCTCCTATTTGGACCCCATTCTGCTGGTTTCCCTTTTCGAAAGGCAAAAAACCGTCGTTAAGAGCGCCTTCTTCAGGGTTCCCGTATTCGGATGGATTTTGAACCGATCGGGCTATCTCCCGTCCACCACGAACGGAAAACTCGGAGGATTGATGCTGGAACGGATCGAGGACCTTCCGAATTATTTGGCGACGGGCGGAAATTTGTTCGTGTTTCCGGAGGGAAGGCGGAGCACGGACGGCAAGATCGGCAAATTCAGCCCGGGAGTGTTTAAGATCGCACTAAGATGCGGCGCGCCGATCAAGGTGCTTCTCGTCCGGAACACCGACCGCCTGTTTCGGCCGGGAAGGTTTTTGTTCGACACGTGCGTGCAAAATACCGTCGAAGTGGAATGCGTCGGGGAGGTTCTTCCTACGGGGATGGACGGTGACCGTTCGGTTTCGGAAACCGTGTCGAAGGTTCGTTCGATGATGGAGGAAAAGATTGTCGGCCCGTGCAATGCGGCAGGCGACGCTTTTCCTTGAACGCTGCCGGTTTGTAATATTGTTCGCGATAACGGTGTTTTTCCATATTCCGGTCTTGCGCTTTCAGCGCGTTCCTACCGAACCTTGACGCGAATGCGCCTTCGAAGATGCCGGGAGAATCGCCATTGACAAACCCCCTGCAGCGTTCTCTCGATGCATCCCCCAAATCCGTTATAACCAGAAAAAATTATGGGTAAAAAATTCGCTTATTGTCAAGAAAATTGTCTTGATTCCCCAGCGCACGAACCGGAATACACGGTTCGGAATCCCGAATTCCATCGTACGACTGAATGGAATGCCGCTGTATTTTCGTTGACAAGAAGAGAGTTCCCATTCTATTTTTTTTCAAGGATTGCGAATAGCTAGAAACAATCGGGCATCGGGCGGCGGAAGCGCTTGTCGAAACAGATCGGGCGAAAAACGGGAGTTGACAGAAAAGAAAATCGATGTTAATTGAAACTAATTATCATTTAGGATGCGCGGGCGTTGGACTTCAAGCGATAAAAAAAGAATCGAAACCGCCATCCTAGGGGCTCAGGCAGCAGGATAACGCCTCGGCGGCTGGCTGTCGTTGAAATCCTTGCCTGAACCGAAGGCCGTCCCGGCGTTGAAAAGCAAGTTCCGACAACAAAAGGAGGAAACTTTATGAAGGAAGAAAGCAAGTGCCCGGTAACGGGCAGGACAGGAAAACCCATTTCCGGCGGCGGCACGTCGAACCGGGACTGGTGGCCGAACCAGTTGAACCTCAAAATTCTTCATCAGAATTCTCGCTTGAGCAATCCGATGGACGAGGCGTTTAATTACGCCGAGGAATTCGAGAAACTCGATCTCGAGGCCGTGAAGAAAGATCTATATGCGCTGATGACCGATTCGCAGGACTGGTGGCCGGCCGATTACGGTCACTACGGACCGCTCTTCATTCGGATGGCGTGGCACAGCGCGGGCACGTACCGCATGGGCGACGGCCGGGGAGGAGCGGGGTCCGGAACGCAACGTTTCGCGCCCCTCAACAGCTGGCCGGACAACGTGAACCTCGACAAGGCGCGCCGTCTGCTCTGGCCGATCAAGCGGAAATACGGCGGGAAAATCTCCTGGGCCGACCTGATGATTCTCGCCGGCAACTGCGCCATAGAGTCGATGGGTTTGAAGACCTTCGGCTTCGGCGGCGGGCGCGAGGACGTTTGGGAGCCGGAAGAGGACATTTATTGGGGTTCCGAGGCCGAGTGGCTAGGGGACAAGCGCTACACCGGCGAGAGGGATCTCGAAAACCCGCTCGCCGCCGTGCAGATGGGCCTGATCTACGTGAACCCGGAAGGGCCGAACGGCAACCCGGACCCGGTCGCCTCCGGCCGCGACGTTCGCGAGACCTTCGCACGCATGGCCATGA
>CAZNTU010000188.1:10758-10823 GCA_964575975.1 uncultured Desulfobacteraceae bacterium | reverse complement strand
AACCGCACGGGTCGATAAATTCGGCATGTTACCCGTTAAGTTTACAATGTCAAAACAACCAATAC
>CAZNTU010000188.1:0-10658 GCA_964575975.1 uncultured Desulfobacteraceae bacterium | reverse complement strand
CCAATAACCAACAACCAATAACCAATACCCAATAACCAATAACCAATACCCAATACCCAATAACCAACAACCAATAACCAATACCCAATAACCAATAACCAATACCCAATAACCAATAACCAACAACCAATAACGAACACGGTGTTTGACGAAATCGCTTTCATGCCCCACTATTTGCGTCGAGAGCTTTTCGGGTTGAACCGCTCGGGGCCGATTCCCGGGATTTCGAATCATGGCCCTGCTCTGCCCCGTCAAGCCGCAATTAACGGTTTATTAGTGCTGACAATTCTGATAAACTCGCGCGATTTCGAGTTTTTCGGGATTTTTTATTTTTAATCGAGAATATTATAAGGAGAACGACGACGATGGCGGAAGAAAAAATGGATTTTAACGTGGACAAGCAAAACCTCTACCGGGAGGAATATTTCACGGACCTCAAAGTAGCGTCGATCAGACGACTGACGCCGGTCAAGACGGACGGAAGCGAGGACAAGGGCAGAAAAACCCTTTACGTGGGACAGGCCAACCTGATGTCCGAGGCCGGGCCGCTTCCCATCTCGACCGTCATAGAGGCGAACGACCTCAAGCAGGCGATCAAAAAGTACCCCGAGGCGATGCAGAACGCCATCCGGCAGTTGAACGACGAGATCAAGAGGTACCACCAGGAGCAGCAGTCGCAGATCGTGACCCCCGGCCGGGAGGATTCGAGAATAATCGTGCCGGGGAGATGACGGGCGGAAGCTCGAAGGAATAAGCTGGAAGGTGAAAGGTGAAAGGTGAAAGCTCGGAGGTGAAAGCTGGAAGCTGAAAGCTCGAAGGTGGAAGCTCGAAGGCTAAGGTCCGAAACGGGATCCGGAACTCGGAAACCGGAACCGCTGAACACTGAATTTCCGAACTCTTACAGCATGCGAAGTTTTACGGACCAAGCGGTTTCGGGCGGTTGCGGCGGCCCTGCCGGCTTTGTTTCCACGGGCTTCGGCGCCCTCGCGATGTCCGCGGCGATGCCGGCCGTCGTCGCGGAATTGGGAGGCGTGTCGCTGTACAACCGGGTCTGTTCCGCCTATTTCCTGGTCCGTGCCGTGTCTCTTCCGATCTTCGGCGAACTCGCCGATCTTTGCAAGACCAAATTTCTTTTCATAGGCTCCATCGGGATTTTCCTGGTCTCTTCCGGCCATGGCGGGATTTTTTCGCGCTCCAGGCGGCGTCCCGGGCGAGCCTGTGGGTGGTCTTTGGGGTTGTCGCCGGGGTTTCGCCGGCATGCTGGGGATCGTGCTTGCTTTTGCCGGGTAAAAGGAGGATTCGGAGAATTCGACAGGTTGCGAAATATTGTTGATTAAATCCTTTCTTGTATTAGAATACCCGGTTGCTCGACGAATTTCCGGACGAAAAGGTCGAGCGGAACTCCGAACACAAGAAAGAAAATTACAAGGTTAGGAAGGGTCATCGGAAGCAAGATGGTTAAATCGAACGAAACGGCAAGGAACGACAGGATTCGGAACATCGCGATCATCGCGCACGTCGATCACGGCAAGACCACGCTGGTGGACGCCATGTTCCGGCAGAGCGGAGTGCTTAGAGAGGGAGCCCAGGTAAGCGAGCGGCTCATGGACAACATGGACTTGGAACGGGAGCGGGGCATCACGATCGCCGCGAAGAACTGTTCGGTGGTCTGGAAGGACGTGAAGATCAACATCATCGACACCCCTGGCCACGCCGATTTCGGGGGCGAAGTGGAGCGCGCGCTGTCCATGGCCGACGGCGCTCTTCTTTTGGTCGACGCCTCCGAGGGGCCTCTTCCCCAGACCCGGTTCGTCCTGAAAAAAACGCTGGAGCGGAAGCTTCCGGTCATGGTGGTCATCAACAAGATCGACCGGCAGGACGCCCGCCCCGACGAGGTCCTGGACGAAATCTACGACCTGTTCATCGATCTGGACGCCGACGACCGCCAGCTCGAGTTTTCCTTCATGTACGCGATCGGAAGGGAGGGGATCGCCCGGAAGACGCTGGAAGAGAACGGGACGAATCTTCATGTCCTTCTGGACGCCATCGTGGACGAGATTCCGGCTCCTTCCTACGACCCGGCCGAACCTTTTCAAATGCTGGTGTCGGACTTGGGATATTCGGACTATCTCGGACGGCTGGCGATCGGGAAGATCATCCACGGCCGGGCGCGGCAGAACGACGCGCTGACGTGCATGGGGGCGGACGGGGTCGAAGCCCCGCTGAAGGTTTCCAAGCTTCAATCCTTCGAGGGCTTGACGCTGAAGGAGGTGGACATCGCCGAACCGGGCGATATCGTGGTGCTTTCCGGCATCGAGAACGTAACGATCGGCGACACCATCTGCACCAGGGAGTTTCCCAAGAGGCTCGCGAGGATCTCCGTGGACGAACCCACGGTGTACATGAAATTCACCATCAACACCTCTCCGTTCGTGGGCAAGGAGGGGAGATTCGTCCAGTCGAGCAAGATACGCGAGCGGCTCTACAAGGAGACGTTGAGGAACGTGGCGATCCGTCTGGAGGAGACCGAGGACCGGGAGGTGTTCCTTGTAAAGGGACGGGGCGAGTTCCAGATGGCCATCCTGATCGAAACCATGCGCAGGGAGGGTTTCGAAGTCGCCGTGGGGCGGCCCCAGGTGATTTTCAAGTACGAAAACGGCGAAAAGCTGGAACCCATGGAGCACCTGTTCATCGACTGCGACGAGGCTTTTCTGGGGATCGTGACCGAGAAACTGTCCGTCCGGAAGGCGAAGATGACCAACCTGGTCAACAACGGCAAGGGACGGGTCCGGCTCGAGTTTTCGGTGCCGTCCAGGTCGCTTATCGGTTTCAGGGACGAATTCCTGACCGACACGCGGGGCACGGGGATCATCAACGGGTATTTCGAGGGCTACGGACCGTACCGGGGCGAGTTTCCGACCAGGTTCACGGGTTCCCTGGTGTCCGACAGGCAAGGCGTCGCGGTGGCCTACGCCCTTTTCAACCTGGAGCCTCGCGGCCAGCTTTTCATAACGGCCGGCGACCCCGTCTACGAGGGCATGGTCGTCGGAGAGCACAACCGCGACAACGACATCGACGTCAACCCGACCAAGGAAAAGAAGCTCACCAACATGCGGGCGGCGGGGAAGGACGAGCATGTCGTGCTCTCGCCGATACGCCCCATGACCTTGGAACGGGCAATACATTTCATCAAGGACGACGAAATGGTGGAGGTCACGCCGAAATCCATCCGGTTGAGAAAATCGATCCTTTCCGGACACGAGCGCTACGCCCAGCGGGGAAAGGCGAGAAAGTCGGCCGCTTGATATTTCTCGAACCGGCTTCTATATTTTTGTAGGTTTAAGATTCGTTTTGTGATTTAATGTCTCGCTCGTGCTTCCGTCGTATTGTTTGAATCGACGAACAGAATGAAATGAAATCGAACTTGCAGCGCCAAAGGGGGGCGACCGGCTTTCAGTATGATCCCTAGAAAGAATTTCAAGTTACTTCTATCCTTGTTTGTCTGCTTTTCCCATTTTTCATCCGGCCCCGCCCTGGGATTTTCGGCCGCGTCGGAATCGGTCAAGGAGATAATCGAAAGCGTTCCGGGGCCCGACGGTCTTTGGATCGGTTGCGAGAAAATCTACGCGGGCCAGGAAGCGATCGACTTTTACCGCAAGCGCTCCTACGAACCGGTTTGGATCGGCATGCGAGGACCGTCGGCCTTGGGGCTCGAGTTGGCGGAGACGATCGGGTCCGCGGCGAAGCACGGTCTCGTCCCCGATGATTATCATTACCCCTGCATCGAGGAATGGATTCGGAGCCTCGAGGAACGAAACCGCAAGGGGACCGAAATTTACGCCAAGGAACTGGCGGGTCTGGAAATCGTCATGACGGACGCCTTTTTGAACTTCGGTTCGCACTTGGCCGACGGCAAGGTCGACGCCCGGAAAATTTATCCCCAATGGCTGTCGGACAAGAAGCACAAGGCGGATGTCCTGGCGGAGCTGGAACAATTGGCGGATGGCGGAAGCGTCGCTTCCGCGCTCGAAAAACTGGCGCCTCCGTATTCCGATTACTGGGGATTGATCCGGGAAGCCCAGTGGCTGGATTCTGTAGAAAAGGCGGGGGGATGGCCGAAGGTGGAATCGGGCGAAAAGATGGCGCCGGGCAGCAGGGACCCGAGAATCGTCGATTTGGCAAGACGGCTGGAATTCCAGGGTTATCTTCACCACGGTTTCTTCCGCGGCCACCAGCAAACCTACGGGGGCGTGCTTGTCGAAGCGGTTAAAAAATTCCAGTCGGCCCATGGCCTCGAGATCGACGGCGTTGTCGGAAAAAACACCTTCGCGGAACTGAACGTCTCGGCGGGCGAAAGACGGCGTCAAATACTGGTCAACCTGGAAAGATGGCGATGGCTTCCCCGCGACATGGGGCGTAAGCACATCAGGGTGAACACGGCGGCTTTCCATTTGGAAGCCGTGGAAAACGACCGGGTAGAGCTGTCGATGCGCGTGATCGTGGGGGCCGACTATCAGAAAACCCCGGTTTTTTCCAAGCGCATGAGATATATCGAGATCAACCCCTACTGGAACGTCCCCAAGAGCATTCTCAGAAAAGAGCTGATTCATCAGTTCAAAAAAGACCCGCGAACCGTGAATAGGGAGAATTACGAGATACTGGCCGGATGGAGCGACAACAGCCCTGTCATCGATCCCTCGTTCATCGACTGGAAGGGGATCGACGCGACCACTTTTCCCGGAAGGGTAAGACAAAAGCCAGGGCCGGGGAACGCCCTGGGCCGTATCAAGTTCATGTTCCCCAACGAATTCAACGTCTACTTGCACGACACTCCCCGACGCCAATTGTTCAACAAGGCGCATAGAGCCTTGAGCCACGGATGCATTCGCCTTGAAAACCCCGTGGGCTTGGCCGAGTTCGTCCTTCGAGACAACCCGAAGTGGGGCAGGGAAAAAATCGAGAATACGATAGCGGGCGGCAAGCGAACCGTAGTAGGAGTCATGGGGGAGTATACCGTGCATCTTCTTTACTTCACCTGCTGGATGGAGAAAAGCGGGGAGATTCAATTCAGGCGCGATATTTACGACCGCGACGACGTTCTCTGGAGCGCTTTGAACCGCTCCGCCGCCGGTTCCGAAAAGCAGCCGCCGTATTCGGTCGGCAGCCGGGACCAGTGAAAAGGGAAAGTGGAAATACAGACTACGCGGAGTTTCGCTTCCCCCCGGCGTCGTCGCCCCGCAGGAAGGCCACGACCACCCCGATGCAGGCCAGGGCCGCGCCGGCCAGCATGGCTTTGCGGAAACCCGACATGAAATAGGGTTCCAGTTCCTTGGCGTACACTTTCAGGTTAAGTCCCCCGCTTTCCAATCGAAAGACGAGGTTGAATATCAATCCCGCCTGCGCCACGCCGACTACCATGCCGATGTTTCTGGCGGTGGCGACGGTGCCCGAGGCTATGCCGCGCCTTTCGGGCGGAAGCGCGCTCATGACGATGCTGCTGTTGGGAGGAAGAAAGACGCTGGTTCCCACGCCGACGAGCAAAAGCCGCCACGCGACGGAAGCGTATGATGGGGACGGCGGAAGAAGGGACAGCAGGACAAGGGAAGTCGCCAGGACGGTCATTCCGGCGGTACACAGCCACCTGGAGCCGATACGGTCCGAAAGCGCCCCTGAAAAGGGGCTTACGAAGAACAGGCATACGAACGGAATCGCCATGGTGTATCCGGCCTTGTCGATGGTCAATCCCATTGGATTCACCAAATAGAAAGGCATCAGGAAAACGACCGTGAACAGCGACGCGAACAGGAGCGAAGAGGAAACCACCGGGAGGAAAAACAGACGGATTTTCAAAAGGGACGGATCCATGACGGGATGTTCCGCTCGAAGCTCCAGCAGAACGAGCCACAGACAGGTCAGCGCGGATATTCCGACCAGCCCCAGCGTGATTTCGGAGTCGAAGCCCCAATCCAGCGCCTTTACCACGGCCAGGAAAAAACCGAACAAGGTCGCGCACAGCAGGAGGGCGCCGGGCCAGTCGAAAGGCTCTTCTCTGGCGACGTCCCCGGAACTTCCCTTTAAAAGGCGATCGGCGAACACTACCGCCGCGATTCCTATGGGAATGTTGACGTAGAAAATGGCGCGCCAGGACAACGCCTTGATCAGAAGCCCTCCAATGGCGGGTCCGGACGTCAGCCCGGCGGCGACCACGGTCCCGATCATCCCCAGCGCCTTTCCCCGCTCGCTGGCGGGAAATATGTCCACCACGAGGGCCGGCGAGCACGCCATGAGCATGGCCGCGCCAACGGCCTGCAATGCCCTGAACGCGACCAGGAAAGGCGCGTCGGGCGCCGCGCCGCACAGGGCGGACCCGAGGACGAATATTACGAATCCCCGGCAATAAACCCATCGCCGGCCCTTGATGTCGCTCAGCCTTCCGAAAGGAAGCAGCATCGAGGAAACCGTCAGCAGATAGACCACCACCACCCATTCGATCGTATGCATGGGAACGGCCAAGTCTTCCATGATCGCCGGAAGGGCGACGTTCACGATGCTTCCGTCCAGCGTGGACATGAAGACGGAAACCGCCGCCAACGAAAAAACCGTCCATTTTTTCGGACAGGAAGTTTTTGCGGAGTTGGTCAAGGATTTTCGGAATTCAAAGCGGCCGTCGTTTCCCTTCGTATCGAAAAGGGAAAACGACGCCTGTGTTTTCGGTTACGGAAATCGCGCAACGTCTACGGAACATACCGGGACAGGATCAGCCTGAAGTCTTCCGCCAGGCGGGGCGCTCGAACAGTCGGGTCGTCGAACACCCGAACCGGAGACACGTACGGTTCCCTGTAAAAGGCGGCGTTGGATTCGTGATCTATCTGAAGCATGGCCCCCTCTATGGACACACCGGCGAACAGGCCTCGGTTCCTGGAATACGAATAGATTTCGGATTTCAACATGACGTCCGTTCCCGCTTCGGCGTGACGCCCCACAGGACCGGCCGCCACGGAGGCGTCCGCGCCCAGGGTGAACTTGCCGTAACTGATGGACTCCACGGATTTGCGCGACTTGAACACCAGCACGATATCCGTGGATTGCGCCCCTATTTGATACCCCACGCTTCCGCCCGTCAACGAAACGAAGCACGGATTGCTCCATTTGCCGTCCTGGTTTCTGACGCTTAACACCCCCTGGCCGTGCCTTCCGCCGATCACGAACCCGACCTTGATGACGCCCGGGATGATCGCGATCCCGTGGGCGTCCGCAAGCAGGTTCACGGGAACGGCCTGATCGGGTATGCGGTTGATCTCGTGAAACACGTCTATCGCGCTTAACAGCTTGTCCGCCTCCCAGGAATCCGCCCTCGACGCGGACGCGCCTGCAAGAATCAATGCAAAAACCATTGCGACACTACGTACCATGTTCCTTTTCACTGTCGTTTCCTTTCCTTTGACTCAAGGATCCAATGAACTCGCAACCGCATCGTAGGCTTCAACTTGCTCGAACCAAAGGCCTTCTCTCGGCCAAGCCTTTTTTTCGGGAAGAATATACCGATCGCCGTTTTCTTTCAAGCCTCTTTCCGGATGCCTCTATTGACATTCGCGCGTCTTGAAGAACTCGATGTCGGGCCAGTCCTCGATGGCGAACTTCAGCCTCCATTCGCTTACCGCCAGATAGGCCAGATTGTCCTCGGCGTCCAAGGCCAGGTTGCCTTGATTTTCCTTTTCGAAGGCGGCGAGCTTTTTCTTGTCGGCGCATTTCACCCAACGGGCGGTCGCGTAGTCGATCGGCTCGTACGCGGCCTCGACTCCATATTCGCTCTCGAGCCGGGCCATGGTGACGTCGAACTGCAACACGCCCACCGCTCCCAAAATCAGGTCGTTTCCGGTCACCGGCCGGAACAGCTGAATAGCGCCCTCTTCCACCAACTGTTGCAGACCTTTCCGCAACTGTTTCATCTTGAGAGGGGACTTGAGCCGCACACGCCGGAAATGTTCCGGCGCGAAATTCGGTATCCCGGTGAACGTCAGCGGCTCCTTGTCCGAAAAGGCGTCGCCGATCCTGATGGCGCCGTGATTGCGGATTCCGATGATGTCGCCGGGCCAGGCCTCCTCCACCAGGGTGCGGTCCTGCGCCATGAAGATGATCGGGTTGGAGACGATGATATCCTTGCCGATACGATGGTGGCGCACCCGCATTCCCCGCTGGAAACGGCCCGAGCAAACGCGCAGGAACGCGATCCGGTCCCGGTGCGCAGGGTCCATGTTCGCCTGGATTTTGAAAACGAAGCCGGAGAAGGCATCTTCGTCGGGCGATACGGTGCGGGTGACGGTCGGGCGCGGGGCCGGCGGGGGAGCGATTTCGACGAAGGTGTCCAAAAGCTCGCGCACCCCGAAGTTGTTGACGGCGCTGCCGAAAAAGACCGGGGTCTGGCTGCCCTTCAGAAAGTCCTCCAGGTCGAACGGGTTGGCCGCGCCCTCCAGCAGGTCCACGTCCTCGCGAAGTTCCTCCGCCTGGTCCCCCAGCAATTCGTCCAGGAGCGGGTCGTTCAAATCGCGGATCGTGACGGTGTCCGCCGGCAGGGATTCCTGGCCGGCAGTGAAGAGCGCCAGTTCCTTGCGATAGAGATTGTAGGCCCCCTTGAACCGCTTGCCCATGCCGATGGGCCAGGAGAGCGGCGCGCATTCGATCTGCAGGGTCTCCTCGATGTCGGCGATGACGTCGAGAGGCGCAAGCCCCTCCCGGTCCAGCTTGTTGACGAAGGTTATAATGGGCGTGTTGCGCATCCGGCAGACCTCCATCAGCTTGCGGGTCTGCGGCTCGACGCCCTTGACGCAGTCGATGACCATTACCGCGCAATCGACCGCCGTCAGCACCCGGTAGGTGTCCTCGGAAAAATCCTCGTGGCCGGGCGTGTCCAGCAGGTTGATCTCGTAGTCGCGATACTCGAACTTCATTACGGAACTGGTCACGGAAATGCCGCGTTCCTGCTCGATGCGCATCCAGTCGCTGGCCGCGTGCCGGTTTGCCTTGCGGGCCTTGACGGAACCCGCCATCTGGATCGCGCCGCCGAACAGCAGCAGTTTTTCCGTCAGAGTCGTCTTTCCGGCGTCCGGGTGGCTGATGATGCCGAACGTGCGACGGCGTTGTATTTCCCGTCGCCGGGGTTTGTCGATTTTATCGATAGCTGGCATATTGTTCATTTTCAATGCTTTCTTTTCCTGCGGACCGTCGGCCCGGCGGTTTTCTCAAGTCTTTTAAATAAATCGGCCAAAAAAGAGTGCAATCCGAAAGTCCGCCGGAAGGAACGGCCAAGGGCGCATGCTCGAACAATCCTGCCCGTTCCTCCGCGTCAGGATCGATATGTTTCTCGTCCACGCTTTCCGGCTTTTTCTATTGGATTGCCGACTGTCGGCTTGAAAAGTCCCGCCGATCGCCTCCTGGCGAAAAGCCCGGGACTCGGCGGAAACGCATCAGGGCGGGGTTGCTCCGAGCGACGAGTTTTCCGGAAAATAGCGGATTGCTTCTGCAATCCAAATCAAGATAGACGCCTTGTCCGAAAACGGCCGATTATTGCAAGAGTTTTTCATAATGGGCGATGTATATTCGTCGTAACGATCTTTGTCAAGGAATTAGATTGCAAATTATGTTTTTTTAATATCGTAATTATGATAAACATTCTATCTGCAAACAAAAATCGAAAAGGAGAAAACATGACAATCATTCGACCGATTTCGGACCTTCGCAATCGAGCGCAAGAGATTCTGGAGCTTTGCCACGACGAAGATCAGCCGGTGTTCATTACACGCAACGGAAAAGGCGATTTGGTGGTAATGAGCCAAGCGCATTACGATCGCCTGATCAATCTCATGGATTTGTATCGCAAGCTATTGGAGGCCGAAAGCCAGGACGCCGCTGGAGAACGAGGAACGACGCACGAGGAAATGATGAGGCGTCTTAAAGCCAAACTCGCATGAAAAAACCTTATGAAATCCGGTACTTGCCTGCGGCGGAAAACGATTTGGAGGAAATTTTCGCCTACATCTCCAAAGACAAGCCCACGGCGGCCAAAGCATGCCTTGAAAAATTCGACGAGAGCGTCTCGAACTTGGGCTTTCAACCGGAACTGGGCTCGGTTCCCAGGGATGATAGACTGAGAAAGATCGGCTACAGGATTCTCGTCGTCGGCAAATATCTCGTCTTTTATGTCGTAAAGAGAAACGAGGTTCAAATACGGAGAATCATTCACGGCGCGAGGCGATTCGAGTTTCTTCTATAGCGCGAACTCCAAGGAATCGGTCTTCCGGGAAATCCTCAGAGTACTCGGACCCGGAGGAAGACTGGAATATCGGCAAGGAAGCCGAAAACATAGTCTTTTCGGCTTATATGAAGGCCTTCAAGCCTTGATAGGCGTCGGGCGTCAGGCGGGATAGGGGCAACGAAGTTATCGGATTGTCATCTGACATATCGTGTGATATGAATTTTTTGGTTTTTCAAATTTCCTGGTTATAACGGATTTGGGGGCGGATGCCTAAAACCTCCCATGGATGCCGACGTCAACAGGTTTTGGAGCCAGTTTTCATGATATCTAATTTTGTTGAGCCATTCCGCCGGACTTTTCAGTCCGTCGTGATCCTTTATCGTCCTTGGGTTGCACGGGGCGAAAT
>CAZNTU010000187.1:0-10973 GCA_964575975.1 uncultured Desulfobacteraceae bacterium | reverse complement strand
TTCCCATGACAACGGCCACCACGGGAAAAGTCTCCGCTGCTGACGCATTCATATCAAGACACCTCATCCTTTCGATATAAAAAAAAGGCCGTCGCCCGTAAAAAAACGGGCGGCGGCCTTATATTTATCACGCACCCTTCAAGAACGTCGAAAGGGGTCGTTCCAACTCTAAGGTCTTATTGCTCTATCTTCCCGATCTCCCGAAAAATTCGAGCGCGAGTCCGGAGTCATAGAAATGCAATGGGCGTCCACCCTTTCCGGTTGGACGCCCAAGATTCAAGCGGAAATGCAAGAGCTTTACTTTATGGTGACATTCGTTGCGGCGAGGCCTTTTTTGCCTTGCTCGATGTCGAAAGTGACCCGGTCGCCTTCTTTCAGGCTCTTAAAACCGTGCGCGTTTATCGCCGTGTGATGGACAAACACGTCGGGTCCGTTTTCCTGCTCGATGAAGCCGAAGCCTTTTTGATCGTTGAACCATTTAACTGTGCCATTGGCCATGAAACAACATCCTCCTTTCTTAATTTTCTTGTATTTATTCAAAACTTTAACTGGAGGATGCTGCTTTGTACAGAATGGGTCCTTCAGATAAAAATCGTCCCTCGCATTAACCTATGCCCGGGACCGTGTTGAATAGTCGCATAATACACCAATTCCTGCGGAAATCAAGAGGCTTTTTGCAGAGAACGTTGCGCCCTGTTCGATTCAACAAAGATCGGAGATACTATTTTGCCTTTGCGCTGGACGGCGTCGAAACGAGGATTTTCGGAACGAAAAAAGGGATGTTTCGCGGCAAGTTTTTTTCTTGAAATTTTTTCCCTGCTCTGTGTACTGAACAGCGAAACTTTTACGTATCTGCATCGGAGTTGGAGGCTGTATGTCAAAAAAGCGTTTCGTCGATTTAAGCATCGCTATCGAACCTGGGATTCCAAGCGACCCGCCCATGATGATTCCCCAAGTGGAGTACGTGGATCATAGCCAGGGGGCGGAGCAGATGCGCATGTTTTTCCCCGGGGCCGAAAAAAACGATCTGCCCGGCGGTTTGGTTTGGGCGATGGAGTTCGTCTCGCTGACCACCCATTCCGGGACCCATTTGGACGCTCCCTACCATTATCATCCGAGAATTCAAAAGGACGAAAGATCCAAGGGTGATTTGGGAGGCGCATTTCGCGGGCATCGAAACAGGCTATTGCCATATGGAGAAGATGGCGAACCTTTCCGCCATCGGGAAGCCTTACGGTTTCACGGTCTGCTGTTTTCCCGTGAAAATCAAGGGTGCAAGCGCAGGTTGGACTAGGCTCGTTGCCATTGTTTAAAAGTGCGGACGTTTCCCGAGGCTTTAGAGCTATCCGGATAATACATCAGGCTGTTTTTGCAGTCATTGCGTTTTCGCCAATTGCCGCTCGAAAATAACATTTGAATACTACGATGGTTTGTTGTATGGAGTTTTTTTTTAGCCATCTCGTTCCAAATTTCGGCGAACACGCCGGAGACAACGGAAAAGGAGGTTTCATGAAATATGTCATTATCGGCAACGGCGTGGCCGGAGTGCAGGCTGCGGAAACCATCAGGCGGTTGGATGCCGAAGGCGAAATATCCATGATCGGGGACGAGGCCTTTCCGCCATATTGCCGTCCCATGATCAGCCTGGTCCTGGAAGGGGCGATATCCCCCGAAAAACTGGCCATCCGGGGCGAAGATTTCTACGAGAAGCTGAACATGGAGCCGGTTCTGGGTTCCCGGGTCACGGGCATCGACGTGGAGTCGAATAGCGTGGTCATCGACGAGACTGCCGTCGGCGGACGGAGACGGACGTTTCCCTACGACAGGCTCCTGATCGCCTCGGGGGCCGACGCACGGTCGATCAAGGCCGAAAACTCCAATCTGAACAACGTTTTCTTCATGCGGCACCAAGCAGACGTCAGGGGCATGCTGGAGACGCTGGCGGGGGCGAAGAGCGCGCTGGTGCTGGGCGGGGGGCTCGTGGGATTCAAGGCCGCGTACGGGTTGATGCGCAGGGGCCTCAAGGCGACGATGCTCGTCAAGTCCGGCTATCCGCTGTCCATGCAAGTGGACGAACCGGCGGGGAAACTGATTCTGAAGGAACTCGTCGGCCGGGGACTGGACGTCCGGGTCGGAATCGAAGTCAATGCGTTCGAGGGCTTCAAGAGCGTCTCCGGGGCGCACCTGTCCGACGGATCCTTTTTGGAGTGCGACATGGTGGTCGTGGGCAAGGGAGTCCTTCCCGCGCTTTCCTTCGCGCCGAAAGACAAAATCAAGGTGGACCTCGGAATCATGGTCGACGAGCACATGGAAACGAGTTCCCCCGGGATCTACGCGGCGGGCGACGTGGCCGAGTTCGTGGACATCGCCAGGAAAACGCCCTGGGTGAACGCCATCTGGCCCGAGGCCGTCAACCAGGGGGTTGTTGCGGGAATGAACATGGCGGGACGGCCGGCGAGATACAAGGGAAGCCTCGGCAGAAACGTCATTCGCATTTTCGACGCGGACGTGATGACTTGCGGGCTTGTGAACCCTCCGGACGATCCCTCGTTCGAAGTAGTCAGCCACATGAATTTCCGAAAATCCCTTTATAGGAAACTTGTCTTCAAGGAAGACGTTTTGGTAGGCATGGCCATGGTCAACGACATCGAACAGGGCGGGCTTTTCGTCTCCCTGATTCGAAGCGAGACGCCGGTGCGCATGCCGAAGGAAGCCATGTTGAGCCCGGGCTTCAACTACAAGCAGCTTCTCCCCTATTGATCTATTTGTGGAAAAAAGGGCTGAAACCGTCAATTCACAAAACACAAAGGAGGCCTTTATGAAAAAGGTGGTGGTGCATCCGGAGCGATGCGTCGGCTGCATGCAGTGCATGATCGCCTGCGCGACCGCGCATTCGAAATCCGGAAGCCTGTTTTCAGCCATTTGCGAGATTCCTCTTCCGAAACCCCGCGTCCACGTAGGCGTCGGGCTTTACGGCGAAGGTTTCCCCAACCGGTGCAGGCACTGCGACCCGGCGCCCTGCATGATGGCGTGCCTACCCGGCGCGATATACCGCAACGCGGAATACGACACGGTTCTGATCGACCCAGACAAGTGCATCAACTGCGCGTCCTGCGCCATGGCCTGCCCGTTCGGGGTAATCCGGTATCACGAAGATATGGAGGCCATGCCGGGCAGGACGGTCGCGATCAAGTGCGACAACTGCATCGGAAGACAGGCGAAGGGACTTGTGCCGGCTTGCGTGGAAATGTGCAAATCCGGCGCGTTGACCTTCGAAGAACCGTCCAGGGCGTTGAAAAGAAAGACCGACGAGGTGGCCCGGAGCGTTCGCGCCGAAGTCCCGGCCGGGACCAAGTCGGCCGGCTTCGATTTGCTGAACGCCGCAAAAAAAGCCCAAACCGCATTGAAATCCATGTGAGCAAGGAGGTGGAAAACTATGAGCAAAGACTATAAGGAAAGAACGATTGCCGAGGATGGCCGGCTGATGCTGAAGAAGGCCGAGAGGGACCAGCTTGAAACCGTTTGGGACCGCTACGAGGCGCAACTTCCGCAATGCGGCTACTGCGAAATGGGTTTGAGCTGCCGGATTTGCAACATGGGGCCCTGCCGGGTCGATCCTTTCGGCGAAGGTCCCCAGAAGGGCGTTTGCGGCGCCGACGCAGATATCATCGTCGCAAGAAACCTCGGGCGCATGGTCGCCTCCGGCGCCGCGTCCCATTCCGATCACGGCCGCGATCTCGTGGAAGTGCTCGCGGCGGTGGCCGAGGGAAAAGCGCCGGGATATTCCATCAAGGACGAAGAAAAGCTCAAGAGAGTCGCCGCCGAGTACGGGATCGAAACCGAAGGAAAACCGACGCTGAAGATCGCGGGCGAGGTGGCCTACGCCATGCAGGAGGATTTCGGGACCCGCAAGAAGGCGGTCCAGATGGTCAACAGGGCGCCCAAGGCGAGGCAGGAAATTTGGCAAAAGATCGGAGTCACTCCCAGAGGCATCGACAGGGAGACTTCCGAGATGATGCACCGCACTCACATGGGCGTGGACAACGGATGGCAGAGCCTTCTTCTGCAGGCGGTCAGGAACGCCTTGTCCGACGGCTGGGGCGGCTCCATGATCGCCACGGAAGTCTCCGATATTTTATACGGAACTCCCAAACCGGTCCAAACGGCGGCGAACATCGGCGTTCTGAAGGAGGACCATGTGAACGTGGCAGTTCACGGACACAACCCGGTCGTTTCGGAAATGATCCTGATGGCCGCCCAGGACCCGGACATCCTGGCCCTGGCGAAGCAAAAGGGCGCGAAGGGAATCAACATCGCCGGTTTGTGCTGCACCGGAAACGAGCTTCTGATGCGCCACGGGGTGGCCATGGCCGGAAACCACCTGATGACCGAACTGGTGATCGCGACCGGCGCCGTGGACATGCTTTTCGCCGACTACCAGTGCATCATGCCCTCCTTGGGAAACATCGGCTCCTGCTACCACACCAAGATGATCAGCACCAGCGACAAGGCCCGTTTTCCGGGCATGGAGCACCACGAATTCCATCCGGACATCGCCGCGGAACTCGCGAAGAAACTGATGCGCGCGGCGGTGGAGAATTTCGGGAACAGGGGAGAGGTTTACATTCCTGTGGAACCCGTGTCGGCCATCGGAGGCTTTTCTGTAGAATCGGTGGTCGAAGCGCTGGGAGGTACTGCGGCGCCTTTGATCGACGCCATCAAGGCCGGCAAAATCCGGGGCGCGGTCGGCGTGGTCGGCTGCAACAACCCCAAAATCCAGCACGATTTCGCGCACGTCAACCTGATCAAGGAACTCATCGCCAACGATATTCTGGTGGTGGATACGGGTTGCGCGGCGGTCGCGACCGCGAAGGCCGGTTTCAAGAATTCGGAAGCCGCCGCTCTGGCGGGACCCGGGTTGAAGGAGATTTGCGTAGCGCTGGGCGTTCCGCCGGTATTGCATTTCGGAAGCTGCGTGGACAACGTCCGCATCCTCGTGCTGGCTTCCGCTCTGGCGAACGCCTTGGGAACGGATATCAGCGCGCTTCCGCTGGCCGGCGCCGCCCCCGAGTGGTATTCGGAAAAAGCGGTCAGCATCGGCGTATACGCGGTGGCCTCGGGCATCTTCACGGTCCTTGGCCCCATGCCGCCCATCACGGGAAGCATGAACGTGGTGAAGCTCTTGACCGAAGGATTGGAGGGCGTCCTCGGCGCGACTTTCGCCGTGGAACCCGATCCTAAGAAAGCGGCCTCGCTGATCATCAAGCACATCGAGAAAAAGCGCGCGGGACTCGGGTTGGACAGCAGAGAATAGAAAACTCGCTTTAAGCGACCCAAACCGGACAAAATAAAGAGGCGGCGTGAAGCCGCCTCTTTATTTGTCCGTTGTCGAATACGGCTCTAAACTCGATCCCATAGACGTATGCCGGGTATATTGCCAAAGTGCTGGTCGTATGTCACAACTACCGAACCTGTTTCAATTCTTTGAAGTCGTCGATGTACTTGCGTTCGGATTGCGGTTTAATACACAGAGCCTCTTCCAGCAGCTTCTTGACGGTTTTATTTACGGACAGGCCTTCGGATTCGTTTAAAAGACGATCGGATGGACATAAACGCCAGAGGCGGTCCAAAACGGCGTATTGCTTTGATAGCGCCGCCTTCCACGGCGGCGCGGCTTCCGCGCCGGTTCAGCATCTAGGGGTATAGTGCCGTTTCAGCCACGCCGCCAGTCCGTCCAAGCCGGGGAACAGCGTTCGTTCCGTTATGTTCGACTGGTCCAGCTTGTCCCGGACTTCCCATTTCAGTTTTTTCGGGATGATAATGCGCCCGTATATTTCAGGATGTGCTATAAGCCACGAGTCGAGCCGGGACGTCGGGCCGGACATGGCGGAGAAGAGGGCGAACTGGTTGACTATGCGGGCGTCCACGGACGGTGGTTCGAAGAACATCGCCAAATCCGGTCCCAAGGCGTCGAAATCGGCGATCTCGAAATGAACCTTTTGGATCATGTCGAGAGTGAAGGCGTTGGCTCCGGCCTTGGTCAACAAGCCCGAAAGCGGTTCGGGGAGCATGTGGTTGACCTTCACGAAATCGACGAACCAGATGGCGCCGTCGCAATGCAGCTTGGAGGTGTCGGCCGTGGCGAAGTGGGTGGCCACGAAAGGCGAGTAGGTCCAGTCGAGGAGACGCGTGGGAAGGCCGTGGTGTTGCGCGATCGTCATCCACCACCAGTCCGAGCTGGAAGAATCGGCCTGGGGTACTTCGGCGTATTTTCGGAAATTCCTTAAAAGATGGTATTCCAAATGCGGGTGATTGGGGCACAGTCTCATCAGGCTGGTCTTCAACTCGTAGGTCGTGTCCGAGACGCCGCGAAAGGCGTAGTTCGACCTGAACCTGTTGATATCGGGCTGCCATGAATCGATGAACAGCTTGTCGCAAAGGTCGCTCCAACTCTCGACGATTATATCCCTCGAATTCCTCTCCGAGCAGTCTTCCCGTTTCATGTCCCGGCTTTTTTCCTTTTAAAGTCGTCGTAGCAGTCGCAAAGGTATCGGCGGCGCGTCTCGATGTCCGAAAAGCATCCCCGGCAAGGATGGATCGCGTGGTTTGCCGGCTGGACGATTTCGGTTGACAAATCCGAGATTTCCTCTATCATCTCCAACGCTCCTTGCAGCATACGCTGGACAAAGATTCGTACAAGGAGTGCCGGCCCTTCGCGCGGGGCGAACATCCGACCCCCAAGGCGTTCGCCATGGCTAATTCGCTCGGTCTTTCAAAAAAAAATTTTTCGCCCAGCCGGCTATTTTGTTTCCGATTCTCCCTGTGACCGCGTAAATGATCGTTACAAGCATGATCCAGATCATCGCCTGTCCGGGCAAGGTCATCGGCTGGGAGGCTATGACGGACGGGGCCAGCAGCCATGCGGCGGCAAGCCCGAAAAGCACGCGATAGGTGTCGGGCAGAAAAATGATGTAAAAAATGACATAGGCCGGTGAAATTTTACGTTTACCCAATAGTTGCATCCTCCAAATCGTTTTCGCGAATCCATGAGAAGACCTCGTCCGTCGCGAACGGTTTTTCAATGTCGGTTCAACCTTTAGAAACGCATCCTTACGATGCTTCGTCCGAATTTTCAACCATTAACGTTTGTATTGTAACAAAAAAAACGGTCATCGCGGAAGGGGGCAATTTCGATTATTTTATTTTCAATTCGGGTCAATGCGTATTAAACTGAACCGAACAATCCGGCTCGACTTCGGCCATCGCAAAATACGGAAATCGAGGGAAGCAGGGAATCTCGAACAGGGAAACAAGAAAGGAGAATAGGAAATGGATTTTAAATACCACATCATGACGGCATGGGATCTGACCCTTAAGAATATCGTTTCGTTGCTCCTGCTCACGTTGGTGATGCTCGGTGCAAGCGCAATCTCGCTGGGAATTCTGGCGCCGGTTCTCGCGGCCGGATACACACAGTCGATCCTGATGCTGGTTCGAAACGGCAGGGAGCCTAAGATGCAGGATTTGTTTTCCCAAATGAGGCTTTTCCTGCCTCTTTTGGGGTTCGGATTGGCCTGCGTCGTGGCGGCGTGGATCGGTTTCATGCTGTTGCTCCTTCCGGGCGTGATCGTTTCGTTGGGGATAACCTTTTGTTGTCTCTACATGATTCCGCTGATGACGGACCGAGGCTTCGGGCTCGTGGACGCGGTCAAGGAAAGCTATCGGATGGCGACGACGGGAAACATCGTGGAGCACGCGATAGCGGCGATCGTCTTCCTGGTCGTCTCCGTGATCGGGGGCTCCTTCTTTATCGGGAGCCTTTTCACGCAACCCTTGGCCACGGCTTTTTTGATGTCCGTTTACGAGGAAAGAACCAGGGTTCCCGCGAACCCGTAATAAAAAGAATACCGGCTCCGGAAAGAACAACGATTCGGTCGAATGTGTCGAGGTTTCGATGGACCACCCGGACGAGAAGAAAGCGGATCGGATTGAAAATCTGCCCCAATTGATCGGAGGCTACGTCTCCCGGGACGAAATCTCCGGCCCGATGGAGTATTTTGCGTCCAAGCTTCCGGCGGAAGCCGACCTGTATATCGTCGGAGGATGTCTTCGAAATTTCGTCATAGGCCTGATTTACGGACATTCGCCCCCGACCGCCGATATCGACTTAGTGGTCGGCGGTCTGGGAGGCGCGTTCTCGCTCGAACGCGCACTGAAGAACGAACGATTCAAAACGGGCGATTTCGAGGGCGTGAAGTGGCGTCCGAAAAACTCCTCCTTTTCGTTCGACATGTGTCTATTGGAAAATTTCCTTCCCGTCAAAAAATTCCGCTTGAACCCCGATCCGGAGAACCTGCTGCGCACCATCGACTTCACGGTGAACGCCCTGGTATTCGATTTCAAAAAAGAGATTCTTTACGAGCAGAACGCGGTGAAGGCGATCAGGGAAAGGACAATAGGGTTCAACACCGACAAGATTTTCGACATGCGGCTCCTGGCCTATCGCCTCCTTCTGATTCGGCACAAGATCGGCTTCCATCCCAGCAGACAGGCGTTCGGGTTTTTGCGAAACGCGATCGGCCTGGACGCGTCCGCCTGGATAAAGGACACGTTGGAAGCCAATCATGGAAAGGAGTATGCGAAGAAGGTCATGGAAGACTACGACACAATTTGTTCGTGCAAAGACTACGAGGACTACAAGCGCCGGGAGAAGCTTCCCGGATATCTGGCGAATATGCAAAAACCGAAAGACCGGGGGATTGGCGGACAGGAATGACGAGTTCCGATTCCGTGAAGGGCTGCTCCATCATGCTCTTCGACGAACTCGGAAAAGGCTTCCATAACCTGTATTCCATAGACGCGGACCGGACGACCTGCGGAGACCTGATCGACAGGCTTTCCCCGGCCGACTTTTCCATCTTGGACAAATGGCGGCTGGTGAATCTCGCGAAGCTCTATCCCCACGTTCCGAAAAATCCGAATTGCGGGATTGACATGCGCGACAACTGTAACGACAATCCATTATCCGGCGGCGAAAGTCTTGCATGCTATCGATTGAAACAAAACCGTGTCCGCCATATTCGCGTCCATCCCCTACGCGCTGGAAATCAAAAGAGACGAAGCCTATTTTCTCACGGCGTTTTTCCTGATGATGAGGGCGTCGGGAATCGACGCCCGCAGCGAAGTGCTGGCCTGCGACGGCCGCATCGACCTCCTGATGGAATTCGAAGACAAGATTCACATCATCGAATTCAAGTGCGACCAGAGCGCCGAGGCGGCAATCCGGCAAATCAGGGAGAAAGGCTACGATTCGAAGTTCAAGTCGAGCGGAAAATGATCGTTCCAATGGGCATCGTTTTCGATTCCAATAAACGGAACGTCGCCGAGTGGAAAGTGGAGTAGCGAAGTTGTGTTTATATGTTTTTTCCTTTATATTTCGGCGGCTTGGGCTCCGTGTGAAAAATTGTCGCTGATATCCGAAATGAACTTTTTCAGCGGCTACTTTCGGTATTGCCCTCGGCGATGTACACCTGCGACGCCGACGGGGCGATCGCTTTCTACAATGAAGAAGCCGTCAGGATTTGGGGACGAGCGCCCGAACCGGGAGACACCGACGAACTGTTCTACGGCTTTTTTCGCCTGTACCTGCCGGATGAATCGCCCCTGCCGCACAGCCAAACACCCATGGCCCAAGCTTTGCGCACCGGAAACGGCGTACACGGCCGGGAAATCGTCATGGAGCGGCCTGACGGTTCGCGCGCGTGGAATTTCGGTCAATGTCGATCCCCTTCGCGACGTATCCGGTCAAATATGCGGAGCAATCAATGTTTTTGCGGGGAGTGGCTGCATCTTTCCGTGAACGCCTCGCCCCTGTGCGATGAAAACGGCGAGATCCTGTACGGCCTGCTGACGGCCGGGGACATCGGCGAAATCAAGCGAACCGAGCGCGCCTTGTCTGAAAAGGAGCGTCTCCTGCGCGACGTCATGGACAACATGGTCGCGATGATCGGCCTTTTGACCCCGGACGGCACTTTGATCAGGGCCAACCGCACAGCCCTGGAGGCGGCGGACCTAATACCGGAAGACGTGCTTGGCAAACCTTTTGAAAAAACCTATTGGTGGGCTTGGTCCACCGAGGTCCAAAACCGCCTTAGATCCGCCATCGAACGTTGCTCCGGCGGGGAAGGCAGCCGCTACGACGAGGTGATCCGGGTAGGCGAAACCGAGCCATAAAAAAAGCGCCGGAATTTCTCCGGCGCTTTTTCCGATTTTTATCGATTTGAAATTATCCTTTGATTTCGATCTTACGGGTTATTTCGGATTCCCCCTTAGGGATGCTAACCTTCAAAACCCCGTCCTTGTAACTGGCTTCGATTTTTTCGGCGTCCACTCCGTCGGGAACCCTGACGCTTCTGCTGAAAGAGCCGTAGCGTCTTTCCACGAAGCGGTAGTTTTCCTTTTCCTCTTCCTTCTCCTGCTTCTTTTCGCCGTGAATGGTCAACAGGCCGTCGGAGAGGGTGACGTTGATGTCGTCCTTCTCCATGCCGGGTACTTCGGCCCTTACGATTACATGGCCGTCGGTCTCGGAGACGTCGACAGTGGGCATCCACTGTTTGTCTCCCGAGATTTCCGGCATGTCTAATTGTTCAAAGAACCTGTCGAACATTCTCCAGCTCGGGCTGGTCGCCCAGTCGCTCGATCTCCTTAAAGTCGGCAGTAAGCTTCTCATCTTTCTTCCTCCTTTTAAAAAATATTCAATCCGTCTTGCTTTAATGTTAAATCCTTTTATTTCAACATGTTATCTCGTTTTTTCAAACAGAAACCTAATCACGGGGCACGCTCAGTCAAGAGAAAAAATCGAAATAATTTAATAAAGGTACAACAATTGCATAAATGGATTTTCGCGGATTTGTTATTGGTTATTGGTTATCTTGACATCGTAAACATAAGCCGCAACCAATTGAAATATTTCG
>CAZNTU010000186.1:2236-11044 GCA_964575975.1 uncultured Desulfobacteraceae bacterium | reverse complement strand
GTCGCAAAAAGTCCCGAACTTTTTTGTATTTTTTTCAAAGGCCTAAAATATTACACAAATCGAAACACACCGTCCCGGCTCCACGCGGGCGCTCATCGAACGGACAAGCCCCATGCGCTACGAAACAAATCCGGCTGCCGAAACCGCAGTGAGGTTTATCAATCGCACGGACCGCCACGTATTTTTGACGGGAAAGGCGGGGTCGGGAAAGACGACCTTTTTGAAGCGAGTGACTGATCGCACCTACAAGCGAGCCGTGGTGGCCGCCCCCACCGGAATCGCGGCGATCAACGCCCAAGGAGTCACCTTGCATTCCTTGTTCCAGCTTCCGTTCGGCGCTTTCGTGCCCTCCGAAGACCTGCCCTCCGAAGACATCCGCCTGCAAGTCAACACCCCCAAGTCCCTGCTGCACTCCTTGAAGATGAACACTACCAAACGGAGCCTCCTGCGCGAACTGGAACTTTTGATTATCGACGAGGTGAGCATGCTTCGAGCCGATCTCCTGGACGCCATCGACACGGTGCTTCGTTCTGTACGGCGAAATAGCGACACGGCCTTCGGCGGCGTGCAAATCCTGTTCATCGGGGACCTTCTCCAGCTTCCGCCGGTGATCAAGCGCGAAGAGGCGGACCTCCTTTCCCCCTGGTATCCGGACCTTTATTTTTTCAACTCCCTCGCCCTCGCCGGCAATCCCCCGGTGTACATCGAACTGGAAAAAATCTACCGCCAGTCCGACAGGGTCTTCATATCCCTTCTGAACAACCTTCGGGAAAATCGGATGACCGACCGGGACGTTTCGCTTCTGAACCGCTACTACGACCCGTCCATCGACCCGGAATCCGCCGACGGCCATATTTTCATCACCACGCACAACAAAAAGGCCGACGACATCAACGCAAGGTCGATGAAAAAGCTTCCGGGAAAGCCCCTTTTTTTCGAAGCCGAAATCGAGGGGGACTTTCCCCCGCACCTGTACCCGGTCGATAGTCGGCTGGAACTGAAGAAAAACGCCCAGGTCATGTTCGTCAAGAACGATTATTCCGGCGAAGGCCGCTACTTCAACGGAAAAATCGGAAAAATAAAAAAGCTGACCCGGGAGGAGATCGTAGTCGCCTTTCCCGACGGCGCCCCGCCCGCCGAGGTCGATCCGTACGTCTGGGAAAACAAACGGTACTCCTTGAACAAGGAGACCAACGAAATCGAGGAGGAGATCATAGGGAAGTTCACCCAGTACCCGCTCAGAGCCGCCTGGGCGGTAACCGTGCAAAAGCCAGGGGCTCACCTTCGACAAGGCCGTGATCGACGTCTCCCGCGCTTTCGCACCGGGTCAAATCTACGTCGCCCTGTCCCGGCTCACCTCCCTCGACGGCCTGGTTCTCTCCGCTCCGGTCCCCGAAAGGGGGCTTCGCCCCGACCGTTGCCTCCTGGACTTCGCGGAAACCAAGCCCGAACCCGACGCCCTCGACGAGGAACTGGAAACGCAGTCCCACCGATATCTCCGCCGGACCGTCCTCGACGCCTACGATTTCCGGGAACTGGTCGCGAACCTGGCCGCCCACGCGAACAGCTACGGCAAGGACGAAACCAAATCCGAAAAGCAAAAGAACAAGGCGTGGGCCGCCGCTCTTTTCAACGACACCAAGCCCTTGAAGGAAGTGGCCGACAAATTTCTGGGACAGCTGACCAGGATCACCGCCCCCGATCAAGGCGACTGCCTTCCCCTGCTCCACGAAAGGCTCCTCGCGGCCAAAGGCTACTTCGACCCGCTGTTCGACCAGCTTCTAAAGCGCGTAAGAACCCAGATCGCAAGCATGCTGCAAACCAAGAAGACCAAGCAATACTTGAACGAACTCTCCGATCTGGAAAGGCTCTATTTCAAAAGAAAGCTACTCGTCTACAAATCCGAGGCACTGGTTTCTTCCGCCCTGCAAAACATCGATCTGACGGCGGAAACGTTGAAAAAGTGCTGCCCGTGCGAAATCCGGGAAAAGGTCGTAGAACCGGAAAAACCTAAGGACTTGGCCGGGAACGGGGACGGCAGCATAGCGGCGAAAAAGGAAAAGAGAAGGGAACGGGAGAGGGAAAAAGAAAAAGAGAGGGAGAGGTCGACAAAGGAAGAGAAGATCGACACCAAGAAAATCAGTCTACGGATGTTCGAAGAGGGAAAGGACGTCGATCAAATCGCCAAGGAACGCGGCTTGTCCGTTTCGACCGTCGAGGGTCACATAGCCCACTTCATCGGCCTGGGAGAACTGGACGCAGGCGAATTCCTGAACAGGCGTCAAATCGAGGAAATCCTCTCCAAAGCCGATGCCATAGGCTCCACTCGCTTCCCCGACCTGAAGCACGCCCTGGAAAACAAATACTCCTACGGACAGTTGAAAATGGCCCTGGCATCCCGGAATCGCTCAAGCAACGACCAAGCAAAGGCCGCCCCCTCAAGGAAAAAGCCACGAAAAAAACGTGCAAACCACGGAACACAGGAAATTTGAAAACAGAAGACGGTTTCGAGGGGCTTTTCAGGAAGCCGCTAAGCGACACGGGCGCCACTCGGGCGAATTCGTCGGAGGCGGTATCGCTTGCCTTGGATATAAAGAAGGACCAGCCCAAGCGGACGGACCCTGCGGGGTGAAAAACGGAGAGGCCGTTGCGACTTGCCTTTCGGCCTTCGTGAACTGCCGCGGAAGCGCGCCATTGTTGTCGGGAAAACCTCGGCGCGCTCGTCGATTCCCCGATCCGCGCGCTGGCCAAGCACGGAGCGCCGCTTTCGATATGCGTGGACCGAGCAAGCGTCTGTCCGTCGCCGGGACTGCGCGCGGCGTGCCACAAGGACGTCCACGGCGAGATCGGCTGTCCGCCCGAGGAAAAGTGCAAAAGCGGGTTGGCCGCGATGCGCCCGGTGGAGACGAACTGGATTCCCGACGCGTTCAAGCAGAGGGGCCTTCGCACGGTCGACAGGACTTTCTCCGACGCGCGGCTCGACGATCTTTTCTTCCCCGTCGATTCGAAACATCGGGAAGCTGAAATCGGAGGGCCAGGTCAAAGGAACCTTGGAAAATCTTCAAAATGCCGTCGACGGCGAGACGCTCGAATTCAAGAAGATGTACCCGGCCATGATCCGGGATTCGGTGGAGGACAAGGACATGCAGGCGAGGCACAGCTTCGAGTACGCCAGGTCGATCGAGATGGTGCATGCCAAGATGTTCAAGAAGGCCATGTCGGATCTTTACGCGAATCCCGAGACCACCTATTACGTTTGTCCGGTCTGCGGCTATACCGTTGCCGACGAGCCCCCGAAGAAATGTCCGTCTTGCGGGGTGGACGCGAAAAAATTCATCGAGTCGAATTGACAAAAAAAGCTTGGGGGCGGGTCGAATCGGTGGACGAAGGATGCGGCGTTTCCGCAGAAAAGGAAGAGAACCGATCCGCCAACCGATCCGACTCGTCACTATGACAAGTCGAGAGGAAGGAACATTTCAATGAATGCGAACACCAACGCCCGTTCCCTCGACATGGAGGACGAGATTAGGAGCATCGGGTTGGAAAGCCGCCGGTGGCTTTCCAAAAAGGCGTTCGAGATCGAATTGTCGCGTCCGCCCTCGTTCGAGTTCAAAGCCGGCCAGACCATTCGATTCGTCCACCGCGACCTCGAAAGGTACTACTCCATCGTGTCTTCGCCGGACGAGCCGAGACTGGTCCTGTGCGTCCGCAACATAAAGGAGGGAAAATTCACCCCCGTTCTGTCCTCCGCCGCAATAGGCACCCGTTTCGATTTTACGGGACCCCACGGATATTTTACTTTCAAGCCGTCGTCCAGGACGCCCGTTTTCGTGGCGACCGGCACCGGAATCGCTCCATTCGTTTCCATGGCCCGTTCCGGCGCGAAGAATTTCATTCTGCTTCACGGTGTCAGCTATCCCGAAGAGCTGTATTACAGTTCGTTTTTTTCCAAAACCGCGACTCGTTACGTTCCTTGCATATCCAAGGAGGTCGTCGAAGATGGAAAGGTGCCGGGCATGTTCCAAGGAAAGACGACCCGGTTCATACGAACGGAACTGGAGCGCGGCAAATACGATTTTTACCTGTGCGGTCGCGAAGAAATGGTGCGGGACGTCACCCTTCTGACGGACGACTTTTTTCCGGGATCTTTGGTTTACAGCGAAGTGTTTTTCTAATATCGAATGGATAAACACCGACCATGGAGATTGTCCTGGCGCTGACCGGGCCGGGCGGTTGCCAATCATTCCACAAGCCCGTATAATTATCGAAGTTCTTTTGCATCGATGGCATCTTTTTGCTCTGACTGGGAGATACTGGATATTGTTTCGGGCCGATGTCGTAAAGTCGGCACGCGTCGCATTTACCTTTTTGATCGGAATTACGAGATGGACAAGAACGTGGACAATGAATGGCTGATTCGACGAATCGAGGCACTCGAGCGGGAACTCGCTTTTAGTCGTGAAACTGAATTGGCGCTTAAAGAGAAAGAGCGAAGGCTCGGGCTTGTTTTGGAAGCGACGGAAGACGGCGTATGGAATTGGGATTTCCGGACCGGCGAGGTTTATTTCAGCCCGAGGTATTACACGATGGTTGGTTACGCGGAAAACGAATTCCCGCCGTCCTATGAAAGCTGGCGGCAGCGGTTGCACCCGGACGATGCCGCGACTGCGGAACAAGTTTTCCGGGATGCGGTCGAAAATCACACCCCGTTCGCCATTGAATTTCGATTCAGAGCAAAAGACGGGAAATGGTGTTGGATTCTGGGCCGCGGCAAGGTGGTCGAGATCGACGAAGATGGAAACGCGGTTCGCGTGGCCGGCTCCCACACCGACATTACGGAGCGCAAACGGTCGAAGATTGCTCTTGAAAATCGCATTGTCGCGCTAACCCAACCGTTGGATGCCGCCGGAGACGTTCGTTTCGAAGATTTGTTCGACTTGTCGGAACTCCAGCGCCTGCAGGACCTTTATGCCGAGGCCTTCGGGGTAGCCGCATTGATTACGCGTCCGGACGGAACGCCCATTACGCGGCCAAGCAATTTCACCCGCCTTTGCGAAGAAATCATTCGCAAAACCCCCAAGGGCCATAAAAACTGCAATTATTCCGATGCGAATGTCGGTCGATACAATCCTTCCGGCCCCAATATCCAAATTTGCCTCAGCGCGGGCTTGTGCAACGCGGGCGCAAGCATTACCGTCGGCGGCCGTCATGTGGCCAATTGGCTGATCGGCCAAGTTCGAAACGAAACCCAGAGAGAAGAAGAAATCATGGTCTACGCGCGCGAAATCGGAGCGGACGAAACGGATTTCCGCGCCGCCTTTCGCGAGGTGCCTGTCATGTCTTGGGAACAATTCGAACGCGTGGCGCGCGTTCTGTTCGAGTTGGCCAATCAAATTTCCACTGCGGCCTATCAGAATGTCCGGCAGGCGCGAGTTATCTCCGAACGCAAACGGGCCGAAGAGACTTTGCGCAAGTACGAGCGCATAGTCGCCGCTTCCCAGGATTTGATGGCTTTGATCAATACCGATTACATCTACGAAGCGGTAAACGACAGTTTTTTAAAAAGCCGCAATAGGAAGCGGAAAGAAGTCGTGGGCAGCACCGTTGCCCAGGTAATGGGAGAAGATGGCTTTCAAAAAATGATGAAACCAGGCCTGGATCTCGCCTTTTCCGGCCAAACGGTCCGTCTATGCGATGTTTTCGCCGACTTCGACGGCGATCGAAGAGCACTGGAGGTCTCCTTTTTTCCGATGAGAGACGAAAAGGGACGCGTGGAAGGCGTCGTGCTCAATGCCCGGGACGTCACCGAAACGCGCAAATTGGAGGAACAGCTAATTCAATCGCAGAAAATCGAATCCCTCGGAACGTTGGCCGGAGGCGTGGCCCATGAAATCAACAACCCGATCAACGGTATCATGAACTACGCCCAGTTGATTCTCGACCGGACGGAGCAGGGAAATCCCGCGCGGGAATTCGCCCGGGAGATCCTCGACGAAACCCAACGCATCGCCGCTATCGTACGAAACCTGTTGACCTTCGCCAGGCACGAAAAACAAGCGCACAGCCCCGCGCATTTCCCGGACATATTGAAATCCGTCCTTTCCCTGATCAAAACCTTTATGCGCCGTGATCGGATCGATCTCCATGTTGAGGTTCAGGACGATCTGCCGAAGTTGAAGTGCCGCAGCCAGCAGATACAGCAGGTACTCATGAACCTGATGACCAATGCCCGGGACGCCCTTAACGAGCGCTACCCCGGCTACAGCCCCGAAAAGCGCCTGCGCGTGTCCGCGGAGCTTGTCGAAAAAGAACGTCGCAAATTTATCCGAACAACCGTGGAAGATACGGGACCAGGCATTTCTCCGGAAATTCGCGACAGAATCTTCGATCCTTTTTTCACCACCAAGCCCAAGGAGTCGGGAACCGGGTTGGGACTTTCGATCAGTTACGGAATAGTGAAAGATCATGGCGGAGAATTGAGCGTAAAAAGCGAGCCGGGACGGTTTACGCGCTTTTGCATGGATTTGCCCGTGGACAATGGATGGAAGCTGAAAGCGGAAGAGGTAAATATCGATGGGAAGAATTCTTGTAGTGGACGATGAAAAAAGTATTCGCGTGACATTGAAGGCGTTTCTGGAGGCGGCAGGAAACGAAGTCGAAACGGCCGAAGACGCGGAATCGGCTTTAAGCGTTTTGGAGACGACGAGTACCGATGTCGTATTGACCGATATCATCCTGCCGAAGGTGTCGGGTGTCGATCTGCTCAAACGAATCCGTCGGACATGGCCCCTTGTGCAGGTCGTCATGATGACGGGAGAACCGACCCTGGAGACGGCGTCGGAATCTTTGAGACTGGGCGCGGTGGACTACTTGCAGAAACCGGTGGGCAAAAACGATGTTCTGAAGACCATCAGGAATGCGTTGCGCGTCAAGCGTCTCAGCGATGAAAAACTGCGCCTCGAGCAGGATAACCAAAATCATATGCATCGCCTGGAGCAGCTGGTCCAAGAACGCACCCTAGCGTTGGCAGCCAGCGAAGGCGCCCTTCGACGACGCGCCGAAGAACTCTCCATTCTGAACCGTATTTCCCGCAAGGTCAACGAGAGCATTACGGTGCAGGATACCATCCAGTTCGCTTTGGATGAAATCGTAAATGCCTCGACCGCCGATTTTGCCGCATTCTTCCAGCGCGCCGACACCGAATTGACGCTCGAGGGAATGGCTCCCGAGGAATACGAGGACCTATGGAAACCTCGGGATATCCACATGGTGGGCAATTGCTTGTGTGGCTTGGCTGCCGAGCATGGTCGGGCGGTTTATTCTTCGGAGGTCGCATTGGATGTCCGATGCACGATGGGTGAATGTATAAAGGTCGGGTTCGTATCCTGCGCCGCGTTGCCGCTGTCGAGCGACTCCGAGAATACAGGAGTGTTGGTCATCGCGTCCGTCGAGAAGAGGGATTTCCATTTGCAGGCGTCCTTTCTCGAGGCAATTGCCGCCGAAGTGTCCATCGGTTTGAAAAAAAGTCTTTTGTACGAGCAAGTGCAGCGGCACGCCCTTGAACTCCAAACCGGTTTGAACCGCATCAAGGAGTCCGAGGCCGAACGTCGCAAGCTTGAAGAGCATCTTCAACGTTCCCAAAGGATGGAGGCCCTCGGTGTTCTCGCCGGCGGGATCGCCCACGACTTCAACAATATTTTGGGAGCCGTGATCGGATATGCCGAACTTGCGCTTATGGGCCTCGAAGACAACGAAAAGTCCCGTAAAAACATAAAGATGGTTCTGACCGCCGGGGAAAGGGCCAGGGAACTGGTCAAGCATATCCTGGCGTTCAGCCGCCAGAGCGAAAAAAATCGAAAACCAGTCCAGATCGCCCATATTGTCAAAGAAGTGGCCAAGTTCATTAGAGCTTCGCTGCCGACTACGATCACGATTCGCCAATACATAGATTCCGACATACCGAATGTCATGGCCGATCCGGTCCAAATGCACCAGGTGTTGATGAATCTTTGCACCAATGCCCATCATGCTATGCGTGAAAAAGGCGGTATCTTGGAAATCAGGTTGCAGGCTGTCGATCTGGGGTCCCAATGCGCATCCGCGAATCCGGGGCTCGAGCCAGGTCCCTACGTCAAACTTACAATCAAGGATACCGGACACGGGATGGATGAGGAGACCAGGAAAAAAATCTTCGAACCCTATTTCACTACTAAAGCCAAGGGAGTGGGAACAGGACTGGGGCTCGCCGTCGCGCACAGTATCGTAGAGAAACACGAGGGGATGATCACGCTGGAGAGCGAACCTGAAAAAGGGGCCGAGTTCGGTCTCTATTTTCCCGCTATCGCCGAAGAATCGACGGAGCAATCGGGTTTGCCCGAAATGGCCCCTACCGGCAACGAACGTATATTGTTCATCGACGACGAGCAATTCATCGTCGATATCGGCAAGGAAATGCTCGAGGAGCTTGGATACAGCGTGGAGGCAAGGACGAGCAGCACCGAGGCGCTTTCGCTTTTCAAGAATCGCCCGGACCGGTTCGATCTTGTCGTTGCCGATGTCACCATGCCCAAAATCGCCGGCGACGATTTAGCCGTAAAGCTAAAGGAGATACGAGCGGACATCCCCATCGTTCTTTGCACCGGCTACAGCGAAAGAATAGACGAAAAGCGGGCAAAGGCCATTGGAATTCAAGCTTTGGTAATGAAGCCGGTTCTCAGGGCCGAGATGGCCAACGCCATTCGGAAAGCATTGGACTCTTAGGCTCTTTCGGTCGTCTTGCCGTCGATATATTGGGCGCAACGTCGGCAG
>CAZNTU010000186.1:0-2136 GCA_964575975.1 uncultured Desulfobacteraceae bacterium | reverse complement strand
CAACAAATTTTCGGCTTTTTTGGTTGGAGTCCGGCCTTTCCGAGTGTTTCGAGGCCAATATTTTTAGCAAACGTATCACCCCGTGCTCTGCATGGCCGCCGCGATGGCGTTGATGGTCAGGAACAGCGCGTGCCTGACCGCTCCTTTTTCCTTTTCGTCGGCATGCCCCCATCGGCGGAGCAGTTCGATTTGCAATAGATTCAACACGTCCGTGTAAGGGTTTCTCAGGCCGATTACCTTTTGAATTACGGGGTGGTTGTCGAGCAGCCGGGCTTGGCCGGTGATCTCGAGGATGCATCGTATTGCCTTTTCGAACTCCGCTGCGATCCTTTCGTGCAGCGCGGGCGAGTTGGCTTTTCCGTAGAGACCCGCGATTTCCAGACGGGTGCGGGCCAGTTCGAGCTGGGCGTTTCCCAGGACCGTGTCGAAGAACGGCCATGTCTCCCGCATTTCCTTCAGCGTTCCGAGGCCGTCTGCGGGGTCGTCGATGGCCTCTTGCAGGGCCGTTCCGATGCCGTACCAGCCGGGGACGTTGTATCGCGTCTGGGTCCAGGAAAAGTTCCAGGGGATGGCGCGCAGGTCGTCGAACTCGGTTTCGTCGGCGGACTTTCTGGAGACGGGGCGGGAGGCGATGGGAAGGCGGCCGATGTGTTCTATGGGGGTGGTTTTCCTGTACCAGTCCCAGAAGGACGGGTCGTCGATCAGTTCCCGGTAGGTCCGCATGGCGCGGGCGGAGATTTTTTCCATTAGGCTTCGCATTCTTGGCTGGCAGCCCGAGTCGCAGGAGGGATCGTGGGCGGCGCGGATCACGGCGTTGACGATCTGCTCCAGGTGCCTGTGCGCCACGGCGGGGCGGGCGTAGCGGAAGGAGACGACTTCTCCCTGCTCGGTGAACCGGATGGCCCCGTTTCTGCTCTCGGGGGCCTGGGACATGATGGCCTGGTTGGCGCGGCCCCCTCCCCTTCCGATGGTCCCGCCGCGGCCGTGGAAGAAGCGGAACCGCACGCCGTGTTCGTCGCAGACGGCGCTCAGTTTCCCCAGGGCCTTCTCCAGAGACCAGTTGGACGTCCAGTAGCCTCCGTCCTTGTTGCTGTCGGAATAGCCCAGCATGATCTCCTGGAAGAAGTCGCGGGAGCGGAGATGCCTTTTGTAGGCGGGATTTTCGAACATTTTTTCGAGAAGGATTCCGGCCCTTTCCAGGTCCGAGATGGTTTCGAACAGAGGAGCGATGTCCAGGCGGCTCTCTACGCTTTCTCCCCGGATTTTCCAAAGGCCCGCCTCCTTGGCGATCAAGAGCACTTCAAGCATGTCGCTGACTTCGTGGGTCATGCTCACGACGTATCCTCCGACGGAGTCCCGGTCGCGGTCCATGGCCCGCCCGACCATTTCGAACGTCTCCAGAGCGTCCGCCGCCACGGGGGACAGGCCGTCGGCGCTCTTGACCAAAGGACGGGGGTTCGACAGTTCCCGCTCGAGCAGGGAGAGCTTTTCCGGCTCCGTCATTCTGGAATAGCCGGACGCGACGCCGGCCGACTCCAGCAATTCCTCGACTGTCCTTTCGTGGACCTGGCTGTGCTGTCGGACGTCGAGCGCCGCCAAATGGAATCCGAACACCTTGGCGCGCACGGCCAAGTCGGCGATTCTTCCCTCCGCCGCCACGCTTCCTAATCCCGCCTCCTCGAGCGCCGTTCGAAGGACCTCTATGTCGGACGCGAATTCCTCGCGCGAATAGGACGAATAGGGTTGGTCGTCGAAATCCTTTTGGAGCCGGCCGATCTTTTCGATCATGCAGTCTATTTTGAGCCGGAAAGGTTCGAGGCGATACCTTCGGAACTTGTCGCTCTTCATGTCGATCCTTTCCGCGTCCTTTTCGATGGATTCCTTCAAAAGGGCCGGCGTGTCGATGCGCAGGGCCGAGACGCTCAACTCCCGCCACAAGTCCGCAAGGTCCGCACGGTATTCTTTCAGGGCGGCTTGCTTGTGGCGGTTCAAGGTTTCCCGAGTCACTGAAGGGGTCACGAAGGGGTTGCCGTCGCGGTCTCCCCCGATCCACGAGCGGTAGCGCAGGAAAGGGCGGATATCGATATCGCGGAAGGAAACGCCGTAGCAGGTTTCGAGGGCATCGCGGAGGCCGCG
>CAZNTU010000185.1:0-11213 GCA_964575975.1 uncultured Desulfobacteraceae bacterium | reverse complement strand
CTCAAGGGGGGAATTGCACCGCCCTCCGACCGCACAGGTTGATAAATTCGGCATGCTACCCGTTAAGTTTACAATGTCAAAATAACCATTACCCAATAACCAATATCCAATAACCATTACCCGTTACCAACCAAGGAGTAGTTTATGTGCGGTTTAGCTGGATGTTTTGGCGCAAGAGACGAAAAAACGATCGACAAAATGCTGGATGCATTGGGGCATCGAGGTCCAAACGACAGAGGCATCCACAGTTTCGGCGAAAAAGCGGTTTTCGGCCACACGCGTCTCAGTATCGTGGACGTGGCCAAGGGGCACCAGCCAATCCTGGCGGAGAAGGGACGGATGGGCATCATCTGCAACGGCGAGATTTACAATTTCAGGCAAATCAGATCGAAACTCTCGGTCAAATACCGTTTCCGGACCAAGTCCGATTCCGAGGTCATTCTTCACAACTACAGGGAAAAGGGTCCGGCATGCGTGAAAGATTTGGACGGCATGTTCGCGTTCGCTATCTGCAACGGGGACAAGTACATGCTGGCCCGCGACCCCATCGGAATCAAGCCGCTTTATTACGGCTATTACAAGGACAACATGTATTTCAGCTCCGAGCTGGGGGCCATGAGCCTGGCCGGGGTCGAGGAGGTCCACGAGTTTCCCGCAGGACACTATTACACGCCCGACGAAGGCTTCGTCGCCTATTACGAAATCCCGGAGGTGCAGGATCACCTGCTGACCGACATCGAGGAGACGAGCGAACTCATTCGCAGGACTTTCATTTCTGCGGTAAAGAAGCGTCTCCTGGCCGACCCGGAGGTACCGGTGGGATCCTTCTGCTCCGGTGGGTTGGACAGCAGCCTGGTGGCATCGATCGCGTCCGACGAGATTCCCAACCTGCATACGTTCGTCGTGGGCATGAGAGACGAGAACGGCAACTTTAGCGACGACATAATAGCGGCCCGCATCGCAGCGAGGCATATCGGTTCCACCCATCACGAACTGATCTTTACGGAACAGGAATATTACGATGCGCTTCCGGAGGTAATCAGGAAGCTGGAGACCTACGATCCCTCCCTGGTCCGGTGCGCGGTGCCCTGCTATTTCACGTGCAAGCTGGCCGCCGACCATGTTACGGTCGTCTTGACGGGCGAAGGCGCCGACGAGGTTTTCACTGGCTACCATTACATGAAGCATTTTCCCCAGGACAAGCTCAACCTGGAGGCCAGACGATGCATAGGCAACCTTCACAACATCAATCTCCAGAGAGCCGACCGGATGGGCATGTTCTTCAGTTTGGAATTGAGAGTGCCCTTTTTGGACGTCGCAATGATCGATCTCGGCATGAAAATTCCGCCCGAGCTGAAAATCCGCGAGCACAACGGCGCACGCATCGAAAAGTGGATCCTGAGAAAGTCGTTCGAGAACACCGGTTATCTCCCCGACGAAATCCTGTGGAGATACAAGGTCCAGTACACGCAGGGAGCGGGGTGCGAGAGTCTCGGAGAGGCCGTGGCCGAGAAGATGATGTCGGACAAGGAATACAAGGAAATTGTAAGGGACAATCCCAGGGCCGTCATCAACAGCAAGGAAGCCGCTTACTATTTCAAGATTTTCCAGGGGTATCATCCCCAGGAATCGATCCTGGGCTCCATCGGAATCTGGACCGGCTTCGATTTCGCCGAGGAGCGGGAAAAGGTTCGCGGCACGGTGGACGGCGACTTGAAGCACAACTACAGGGACGACACGCCGAACGAGTCCGTGGAGGAGAACGAGGAAGAATCCTTGTCGGCCGCGTGATTTCCCGGTGCGCGACGACCCCGACGTTTTCGAGTCTGCTGGTCTAAAGGCGGGCGAAGGACGCGACCATGGAGATTACGATTCTGGGTTCCGGGGGATGCACGGTAATCCCCAAGCCATGCTGCGATTGCCGGGTTTGCGAAGAGGCGAGGGAAAAGGGGGGGCCGTACGAACGGACCGGCCCCGCCGCTTTCCTTCACGACGAAAACCTGCTTTTAGATACCCCGGCGGAGATCTCGCTCCAGCTGAACCGTTGCAAGATCGAGCGGGTGGAGCGTCTGATGTTTACCCACATGGACCCCGACCACATGGAAGGAATCCGCGTGGTGGAGCAGATAGCGCTGGATTTTCGCACTTGGCGAGGGTACCCGGAAAAGAGAATCGACCTTGTCTTGCCGGAATATCTGTACGGCCGGTTGAAAGAAGTCCGGTCCGCCTACGGTCCTCTGATAGATTACTACGAAAAACAAGGCTTCGTTCGAACCCTAACCTTCCGTGACCGCGCGAGGATAGGCGAGACGGAGATCGAGGCCATCGGCGTCGATCGCGGGACTCAGATCGCATTCGTTTACGTGTTCGAAAAAAACGGCAGAAAACTCGTTTACGCGCCGTGCGACGTAAAACCGTTTCCGGAGGACAGGCCGGAGGTTGGAAGCGCCGACCTGCTGATTATACAGCCGGGAATTTTCAAGACGGGATTGAAGCACGGTTTCTTCTATCCGAGCGACCATGTCTCCAGGACGACGTTGTACACCTTTGAGGAAACCCTGGAGCTTTCCCGGCGGATAGGGGCGAAACGCGTGCTGTTTGTCCATCTGGAGGAATATTGGAACCGAGGCTTCGACGACTACGAGAAAATTTCGAGGCATATAAACCGAATCGAATTCGCCCGCGATGGATATCGAACGAAAATATAAGGAAAGGTAACGAATTATGTGCGACACAATTGCGGATACTGCCGAGGCGGAAGCCGTCGCGGTTTCCCGAGACAAGAGCCTGGACGACCTGGAATTTTTAGACCAAGTTCACGAGGACGCTCTGCGGGTCCTGGAGGAGGTGGGAGTTCGCGTCCGTTCCGAACGCGTCCGGAAAATATTCGAGGACACCGGCCTCGCCGCCTACGACGAAAACACAAACCACCTTCACATTTTACGCCCCCTGATCGAGCAAACGCTTTCTACCGCGCCTGGCAGGGCGGACTATTGGATTCCCGAAAATTCGTTCGGAATCGGCGGTACCGCGCCGTTCGTCTACGACGACGTGACCGGGGACCTGATCCAGCCCGAGTGGAAGCACCTGAAGAAGATCGCCACGGTGGCCGACGAGTCCGACGCCGTAAATTTCATGGCGAGGGGCGTTTTGTTGAAGGGTCAGGAAGTCAAGGTGATGGACACCATAATCGAGCACTGCCACAAGCCGATTTACGTAGCCACTCTCACCGACGAGGGCATCGCCCGGGCGAAGGAGATCGCGGACAAAAGAGGCGGATTGACCGTGCAGTTTTCCATCGTCAACAGCCCTCTGAACGTGATCGACAGCATGATCGACGCCTTTTTCTCGTGCGTGGAAAAAGGAATCCCGATCTACGTCTCCACCATGCCCATGGCCGGGCTTTCCGCCCCGTATTCCATGTCGGGCCTGCTGACGCTGACCCACGCCGAAGGTTTGTTCGGGGTCGCGCTCACGCAGCTCATCAATCCCGGCGTTTCGGTCGTCCACGCAGGACTTCCCTCCATCGCCAACATCCAGAAGAACTATTCGGTCGATCTGGGAATGGTTTCGCACAACATCGCCAACCTGCTTCAGGAAAAGATCAACAGGAAGCTGGATCTTCCGTCGATCCAGACCGCATGCACCACAAGCCAGGACGTTCCGAACGAGCGCGCCGAACAGGACGCGATCAACGGCTTCGCGATCATGAAGAAATACGGTTTTCATCAAATGCGGCATTGTTTCGGCTTTTTGAGGGAACTGATTTCGTTTTCCATCGGGAAACTGGAAAGGCACGTGGAGCTTTGCAACGAGACCACGCTGGACCAAGCGCCCGATTTCGCGATCGAGCCGTACGACCCGGAAGGCTTCGACTGCATCGCGAGAAACAGTAGCAACCCCAACTACATGAGTGACGAGCATACTTTGAAAAACACGGGGAAGGCTTTCCTGGCCTGAGAAGCAACCAGAGTTCCCAGCGCTAGCCTTGCCGACCCGAACAGACCAGGATGGTCCGGTTGCCGTAAGAGATTTCGAATAAACGTAGAAATAATAAGGAGACAAAAAAATGGCGAAATTGCAAAACCTCGTAGAGGCCGTCGTACAAGGCGACGGAGATAAAATCAAACTGTTGATTCTGGAACTTTTAAACGACGGCAGGGACGCCCGCGAAATCATGCGTGGAGGCCTGATCAAGGGAATGGACGTCGTGGGCGGGAAAATGGAAAAGGAGGAGATGTTCATCCCGGAGGTCCTCATGTCCGCAAGGGCTATGAGCGGCGGCGTGGAAATGCTGAAAGCCCGGCTGACCGACGACGATGACGACGCTTCCGGAAAATTCGTCGTCGGAACGGTCCAGGGCGACCTTCACGACATCGGGAAAAACCTCTTGAAAATGCTCATGGAAGGCTCCGGTTTTACTGTGATCGACCTGGGGACCGACGTCGCCCCGTCGGCCTTCGTGGACGCGGTCAGGGAGCATGACGCCGCCATCGTCGGCATGTCCGCCCTACTCACCACCACCATGTCCAAGATGAAGGAAACCATCGAAGCTTTCAAGGAAGCCGGGTTGCGCGACAGGGTAAAGATCATGGTAGGCGGGGCGCCGGTGACCGAAGCCTTCGCGGAGGAGATCGGGGCCGACGCGTACGGCTGCGACGCGGGTGCGGCGGTCAGGATCGCGAAACAATTCCAGGCCGACGAAGAAACCGCGTAGGCGAAAAGGAAAACAGGGAGAAGAAGACATATGTCGAGAATCCGAAGCAACAAGCGGGCTCTGACCAGCCCGTTCGCGAAAAAGCTGACCAAAGACCAATGCGGCAAGCTCTACTGGGCCTGTCTCGAAATTTTGGAACGAACCGGAGTCCAGTTGCACGAACAGGAGGCCATAGACCTTCTGAAGAAGGCCGGCGCCCACGTTGCCGACGGAAACCGCGTGCGGATTCCATCGGGGCTTGTCGAGAAGGCCTTCTCCACGGCCCCCAAAAAGATCACCCTCTGCGACCGCTACGGAAACCGCCTGATCCATGCGGGAGGACACGAAAGCTACTACGGGACCGGCTCCGACTGCCTCAACATCAGGGACCATCGAACCGGCGAGCGCCGCCGGGCCGTTTTGAAGGACATCCAGGAGGGCATGGTCGTGTGCGACGCCATGGAGCACATCGACTTCGTCATGTGCATGTTCCTTCCGTCGGACGTCAAGCAGGAGGTTTTGGATCGCTACGAAATGGAGGCCATGCTCAACTACACCACCAAGCCGATCATCTACGTGACCACGGAATTTTCGGGATGCGTGGACGCGGTCAGGATGGCCGAAGCCGTGGCGGGGGGCGAGGACGCCATGGCGAGAAACCCCATGGCCGCCTGCTACATCAACGTCACGACGGGTCTTCGGCACAACCAGGAGGCCTTGCAGAAACTTCTCTATCTATCGGAAAAAGGCCTTCCGTTCACCTATGTTCCGTCGGCCCAGGGCGGCGTCACCGCGCCGATCACCATCGCGTCCACCATGGCGGTCAACAACGCGGGCGTGCTCGCGGGCCTCGTCATATCGCAGCTGAAACGGGAGGGCGCGCCCTTCATCATGCCCGGATGGGGCGGCAATATGCTCGACATGCGCACCATGGTACAGCCGTACGCCGACCCGGAAAAACGGGGCCAAGCGTTGGATTTCGCGCATTTTCTGGGAATTCCGACCTTCGCCCTGGCCGGATGCAGCGAGTCCAAGCTGGCCGACGAGCAGGCTGCGGCGGAAGCCGCCCTTACGCTCTTCACAGACGCAATGTTCGGCGGGAATTTCGTCCACGACGTTGGATATCTCGAGGCCGGACTTTGCGGTTCCCTTCCCCAACTCGCCATCTGCAACGAGATCCTGAGCTGGATCGAAGCGTTCATGAAGGAGGTCGAAATATCGGACGAAACCCTTTGCCTCGACCTTATCGACAAGGTCGGTCCCGACGGCCAGTATTTGGATTGCAAGCACACGTTGGACAATTTCCGGGACCGCTGGTACCCGAAACTTTTCGACCGCTCCAGTTTCGACGGATGGGAGGCCAAGGACGGCAAATCCTTGGGAGAACGCGCCATCGACCAAGTAAATACGATACTGGTTGAGCACGAACCCGAACCGCTCCCCGACGACGTTGCAAAGGCGGTGCATAAAATCGTGGAGGAAGCCGAGAGCAAATTCTGATGTCGAAAGCCCGCCGGATTTTTTCCCGAAAAAAAACAGGCCTCCCTGATTCCGGAGGGCCTGTTTTTTTATTAGAAATCCAAGCGTGAATTTTCCAAAAAAATGTGTTATTTGTTTTCGCCGATGTCGATTCGAAACACGGAAATGTGGACAAGATGCCCAATTTTCCAAACGGTGGAAGAGGCGGTGCGGCGATTGGGAAGCATCGACTTCGGCCTCGTGTTTTCCGACTGATGTACAATACGGGTTATCTTTTCCGGAATCCGGAACAACACAGGAAACCCCGTCTATTCTCTGTTGACCACGCCCACGGTTATTGATGCTTCGGTTCGTTTGCAACGAGAAAGGAGGTCGAGATGAAAATGAGAACAGTCCTGATCGTCGATGACGAAAAAGAGTTTTTGGAAAGCTTGGCGGCAGGGCTCGAAGCCTACAACGACATATTTACGGTGGTAATGGCCACCAACGGCAGACAGGCGGTTGATATCTTGAACGCGAGAAAAGTGGATTTGGTAGTCACGGATCTTCTCATGCCCGAAATGGACGGGTTCGAACTGCTTTCCCATATGAAATTCAATTTTCCCGACATCCCCGTGATTGTTCTCAGCGCTTACACCTCCGGGGAGTATCGAAAATCCCTATCGAAAATGGGGTTGCCGAGATGGATAGAGAAGCCCGTCGATTTCGACTTGCTCGCCCGGTGCGTTCTGTCCTATTTCGAGAGCGACCACGAGCAGGGAGAGGTCGAGGGAGTTACCGTCAGCTCCATCATACAATTGATGGAAATGGAGGAAAAAACGTGCTTTATGCAAATTGCCTCCGATTCCGGAAAAAAGGGGTACTGCTATTTCAGCAAAGGCGTACTTTTCGACGCGTGGTGTGATGAATTGAAAGGGGAGAAAGCCGCCCTGGAGATGATATCCTGGAATAATGCGAGAATTGGTTTCAAGGCGGTATCCCCTTCGAAGATTCCTCGCCGGATAAAAAAGAGCGCCATGTCCTTGATCATGGAAGAGGCGCTCAGAAGGGACGAGAGCGGGGTGGAAGGATCCTCCGGGTTTCCGGAAGAAAAAAACAAGAGCCAATCCAGAGTTTCGCGTGGAAAAGGACCGTTCACGCGTTCTGGAGACGTTGCCATTATCGGGGGGATATCCACAACCGGGCGGGATTGAATCTCGGCGGCCAGATGATACCGGTATTTAGTCGGCCAACAGCCACAGGCTATTTGGCCGACCCCAAAGACGACAATCATTTCCCTGTCGAACGATATCCGCGAGAAAGGTTTTACCGTTTAAAATTCCAGCTCGAGCCCCTCTTCGCAGAAGTCGAAAAGCACCGGTTCCGATTCGCTCCCGTCGGAAAATACCGCCTTAAATAGCTGGTTGCAATTCTCGCCGCTGGTGCTATCGTCCCAGACAAGCGTCTCGGTTGCGCCGGCAGCGATGCCGCTTCCGATGTCAAACTCCCCCCACTCGGTTCCGTTCTCGGACACGAGTATCTTTTTAATGAGAGTATCCGTAGTGTTATGGATCTTGAAGGAATATTCCTCCGCCGCCTGGGTTCCAACAGCGACCATTCCGTTCAGGAACATGCACAATGCGATGACCAACGCCAATTTTTTCAGGTTGCCGCGTTTCATATTTAATCCCCTCTCTAACATCGATCAAAAATACTATATTCAATTTCCTGATTCCATCCATCGAAACAAAAACATCTTCCACCCGAATATTCTCTGCTGTCCTGCTTAGGCGGTTTAAAAGATCGAACCACAAGCGGGAAAGAGCCTCCTTTCTTCGATTTCATTTCCCTCCGAAATAAAAAAGCCCCGAAAAAAACGACCAAAAGTCACGATTTTTCTCGGGGCTACGGTAAATAACCTATGATTCAATCAATTTGATGGTCGGGAAGACTGGATTTGAACCAGCGACCCCAGCGTCCCGAACGCTGTGCTCTACCAGACTGAGCCACTTCCCGACGTAAAAATGATTATTTAAAGTTTTTATCCTCGCTTGTCAATGACAAAATGTCCAACTTTTTATTCGCCCTCGTTTTTCAGGCGACCGTTCGATATTTTTTTCCGATCCTTGTTTTTCGGTTTTCAGACGAAATGGTTCTTCAACACGATGGTTTCGTTCCTGCCAGGTCCGACCGACACGATCTCGACGGGAGTCTGCGTAAGCTCCTCGATTCTCTTCAAGTATCCGCGGGCGTTCACGGGAAGTTCTTCGTACTTTTTGACCCCGGAAATATCCTCGCCCCATCCGGGGAGTTCCTCGTAGATCGGTCGGCATTGGGCCAGGACTTTCAAGCTGGCCGGAAAATGATCCATTCTTTCGCCCTTGTATTCGTAGGCCGTGCAGATTTTCAAGGTATCGAGACCGCCTAGGACATCCAGTTTCGTGATGACAAGGCCGGTCAGACCATTCAGCCTCGCCGCGTTTCCGACGATGACCGTGTCGAGCCATCCGCAGCGGCGTCTTCTTCCGGTGGTCGCACCGAACTCCACGCCTTTCTTCTGAATGCCGTCGCCGATATCGTCGAAAAGTTCCGTGGGGAACGGACCCGCCCCCACGCGAGTGGTGTATGCCTTCACGATCCCCAGAACCCCGTCCATGGTTTTCGGGCCGACTCCAGACCCGCAACAGGCGGAACCCGCGACCGTGTTGGAGGAGGTCACGAAGGGATAAGTGCCGTGATCGATGTCCAGATGGGTACCCTGCGCGCCTTCGAACAGGACCTGTTTTCCGCTTTTCACGCCCTCGTTGATGACGATGGAAATATTTTTCACGTAAGGGGCGAGCTTGTCGGCGAACTTTCTATAGGTTCGGATAACCTCGTCCGCATCGACCGTGTCCGCGTTCAAATATTTTTCGAGATAGAAATTTTTCTCGTCGAGAATGGTCCTGACCTTCTCTTCGAAAGATTCCGGATCGAGGAGATCCACGAAACGTATGCCCCGGCGAGTGGCCTTGTCCTCGTACGCCGGCCCGATGCCCCGCCCGGTGGTGCCGATCTTGTTGTCCCCCTTCATCCTTTCGCGGGCGTTGTCCACATGCTTGTGATAAGGCATGATGACCTGCGCCCTCTCGCTGATCATGAGGTTTTCGGGGGAAACCGCGATGCCTTTGCCTTGCAGCGTCTCGATCTCCTCCAAAAGGATTTCGGGATCGACCACCAATCCGTTGCCGATGAAGCAGGCTTTGCCCTGCAAAATTCCCGAAGGGACCAGATGGCTGATGAACTGTTCGCCGTTCACCACCATAGTATGTCCGGCGTTGGCCCCGCCTTGAAACCTGACCACGTAGTCGGCGTGCTCCGCCAGAAGGTCCACGATTTTGCCTTTGCCCTCGTCGCCCCATTGCGTTCCGACAATCACAATATTTGCCACTTGCAACTCCTTTGAAACGGACTATCGTCCTAATTGATTTGAATCTGACAATCGTTTGTTCGTCATCGTATTCGCAGAGCTTGTCGCCTTGAAACGACACGCCTGTCCCGTCTCGGCAGTCCGCCCCCTCGTTTTTGGATACGGACCGAAACATTCGTTCATTGGTCTCGCGCCGGTTTTCTTCTGACACGAAAAAACTGCTGGATCAATTCCCTGCACTCTTCCTCCAGGACGCCGCCCACGATTTCAGGACAATGGTTGAACCGGTCGTCCGCAGAGAAATCGTAAAGGGAGCCCGCCGCTCCCCATTTTTCGTCTAGGGCGCCGAACACCACCTTGGCGACCCTGGCGTGGATTATCGCCCCCATGCACATGGCGCAAGGCTCGACGGTAACATAGAGCGTCGTGTTTAACAACCGATAATTTCGTATCTTTCGCGCCCCCTCCCTAAGTGCCACGATTTCCGCGTGGGCCGTAGGATCGAGACGCGATATCACTTGGTTCCGTCCAAAAGCGAGCACCCGGTCGTCCTCGGCAACCAGCACGGCCCCCACCGGAACCTCGTCTTCCAACCAAGCCTTCCTCGCCTCGGCGATCGCCCACCCCATCCATCGTTCCAAACTTTCGGACATCGTTCTCTCCCGTCGTCCTCGAATTAATTTCAAATACATCAAAGAAATCGTTGACAGAATCGTCCGTATACCTTATTAACGGTTCACATTTCAAACGGTTTTTCGCGCACCCGTAGCTCAGCTGGATAGAGTGCCGGACTACGAATCCGTAGGTCGCAGGTTCGAATCCTGCCGGGTGCGCCAGCAAATACAAGGGTTTACGGACGATGGTTCCTAAACCCTTTTTTTTCGTGTGAGAATCCGTGTGAGAGAATTCGTCGAAACTATGGTTCAATATGTCCATGGCGTTTCGTTCTCCCTCCCCGATTGAGTGCAACTCAACAACCACCAGCTGAAAGCTGGTGGGTTGAAATCAAGTGCTGAAAGCACGGATACGGGTCCAAGACCCGTTTCATGACTCGGTTTTAAAATTGTCATCCTTTGGAGGCTCGAAATGATGCTCGAGATAGGTCTTAATCATCTCGTCCGTTACCTGACCCGAGGTCGCGCAAAAATATCCTCGAGCCCAGAAATGCCGCCCCCAGTACCTTTTTTTGAGCGTCGGAAATTCTTCGAAAAGTTTCGTCGCACTTCGCCCCTTGATCCGGCGCATTATCTCGCTCGGAGCCATCGTCGGAGGGGCCGACACGAATATATGCACGTGGTCCTCGCTTACGACTCCGCTGATTATTCGAATTTCGAACGCTTCGCACGTTTGCCTCACAAGCTCTCTCACTCGAAGGGCCACGTCGCCTTTCAAAACTTGATAGCGATATTTCGTAACCCATACGAAATGATATTCTATGTTGAAAACCGTGTGGCTTCCGTATCGATAATCCATGGCCCTCCCCCATCTTTTTGGGTTTATGGATTACCATATTCTTGAGTTTTCGGAAAATAGTGCGGGACTTTTGAACGCGAGTGTGAAATAATACGTGGGCTTGTCCTATTTTTTATGATATTAAACGAGGAGATGCGGATGAAAATACCGTGCGCCTTCAAGCCCGCTTTCATAATC
>CAZNTU010000184.1:0-11221 GCA_964575975.1 uncultured Desulfobacteraceae bacterium | reverse complement strand
GGACATGGGGCGGACCCCGAACCCGTGAAGAAGAAAGAGAAGCGAATCGGAATCGACGAGTGGATCGCGGCCGGGCTGCTGTTCGCCATGGCCGCGATAGCGTTCGCGAACGTCTTGAGCCGTTATTTGTTCCATCTTTCGTTTGCGGCTACCGAGGAGATTACCATCAATCTTTTCGTCTGGTTGACCGTCGTGGGGACTGGCATCGCGTTCGAAAGAGGCGGTCAGCTGGGAATGGTCACGCTGTACAATCTGTTTTCCGCCAAGGTCAAAAAATTCGTGATCGTAGTCGGCGCGGCGCTGAGCGCCCTTTTGTTCCTTCTGGTGGACTATTATACGGCGGTGGCCATATACGACGAAGTCACTCTTTTTTGCGCCAGATCCGCCGCCCTGAACATTCCCGTATGGATATACTATCTTGGAATCCCGGTTCTTTCCGTGTTCGTGTTCCGAGGAATCTATCGAGACGCCGTCGGAAAATTGAAAAAACCGGACGGGGAAAGATAGTCGCATGGAGTTTCTGGTGATTGCGGCCGTTTTTCTGACGCTGATGGCGATCGGGGTCCCGATCGGGACCTCCCTTGGGATTGCGTCCGTTGTTACCGTATATTGCTTCGACCTGGGCATCGGAATGCTCGGAGTGAATTTTCAGTGCGGGATAGCGTCCTTCCCGCTTCTGGCCATACCGTTTTTCGTACTGGCGGGGGTGATAATGGAAAGGGCGGGGCTCGCAGCGAACATCGCCCGGTTTTTCGAGCTTCTGGTGGGAAAGGTCGTGGGAGGGCTTGCGATGGTGGCCGTCTTCACGTGCATGTTCTGGGGAGCGCTTTCCGGGTCGGGACCCGCCACTACGGCGGCCGTCGGACTGATTCTTTTGGCGCCGATGGCAAGGCACGGATACGACAAGAGCTTCGCTGGAGCCACCATTGCGAACGCGGCCGATCTTTCCATAATCATCCCCCCCAGCATCGCCTTCATCATTTACGGCAATATCACGAGCGTATCGGTCGGCGCCCTTTTCGTAGCGGGGATCGTCCCCGGTCTGCTGACAGGCGCGGGTACCGTGTTTGTCGCCTACCTGGTTTCCAGAAAAAGAGGCTACCGGGGCGTGTCGCGCAGGGGAGGCTTCAAGGAGATCGCGGCGGCGTTCAAGTCGTCCTTTTGGGCCATACTGTCTCCGGTCATCATCCTTGGCGGGATTTACGCGGGGGTGTTCACTCCCACCGAGGCCGCCGTCGTCGCGGTTTTCTACAGCCTTTTCATCGCCGTGTTCGTCTATCGCACAGTGACTTTGACAGACTTGGTCCGGATTATGGCCGACGCCGCCTCCACCAGCTCCGTGATCATGTTCGTCGTGGTGTTCGCCGGAATTTTCACGTGGGTGGCCTCGGTGATCGGCGTTATCGACTTGGCAGCCAAATTCATCGTGGACATCTCACCGAACGCGGCCGTGATGATCATATTGGTCAACCTGCTCTTGCTGGCCCTGGGCATGATTCTCGACGCCATCTCCATATCCTATTTGATCATGCCGATCCTGATCCCGGTGCTTGCCGCGTTTAAAATCGACCCGTTGTGGTACGGAGTGATATTCATCTCGGCGCTGGCCATAGGACAGGCCACCCCGCCCGTGGGAGTGAATCTTTTCACGGCGGCGAACCTGATCGACGGCGACGTCGATTCCGTGGCAAGGCAGGCCTTGCCGTTCGTGATAATAGATGTTGTCGTGCTGGTCGTTCTGTCTCTTTTCCCGTCGCTCTCCCTGTTTCTTCCCGTCGCCGCCGGTCTGTATACGCCTTAATTGTCCGAGTTCGCACATTCGCCTGTTGACATGCGCGTCTCCATTCCATAGACTGTTTCCGGCCCGAGGGGAGGCCGACGCATTTCAATCGACACTAAGAAAGCCTGGAAAGAGTTTCGCTCTTCCCTCTCATCCGAACTCAAGACAAAGGAAAACCGCATCAGTTAATCATATCATGTTCGAATCCCTATATCAGATACTTGAAAACATCGGTTATCGTCATCCTGTCCATCCCGTATTCACTCACCTGACCATAGGAATGGTAATGGGAGCGTTCATTTTCGGAATCGTATCCTGGATACTGAGAAACCCCGCCGTGACGAAAGCCGCACGTTGTTGCATCGCGTTGGCGATCGTCGCGATCGTACCCACCGCGCTTTTCGGATACTCGGAGTGGAGCAGGTTTTACTCGGCCGCATGGAACGCTCCGATTCGATGGAAACTGATCCTGGCCCCCTCGCTTTTCGTGCTTTTATCCATCGCGTGGCTTTCCGGCCGAAAGACGGAAAGCACGTCGTTCGGAAGCGTGATCGTCTATTTCATTTGTCTTGCGATCGCGATGCCCATCGGCTTTTTCGGGGGCGAACTGGTGTACGGAGGAAAGGAGGAAAAACATGTGCAAGTCGTGGACGAACAAGTACTCAAGGGCGAGGAGCTTTTCAGGAAAAACTGTTTGCTCTGCCACAATACCGATTCCACAGAAACGAAAATCGGTCCGGGGTTGAAGGGCATTTTCCACTGGGAACAGCTCCCCGCAAGCCGGCGTCCCGTCGATGAAACAAACGTGCGCGCCCAGATCGCGGATCCGTTCAAGAACATGCCCGCCTTCGACGAGCTTGGCCCGGAAGAAATCGACGCCTTGATCGCCTATATGAGGACCCTCTGAACGCCGAATCCGAAGCGTCTCGTCTCCGCTTTCTCGATTTTGCCGTCGTTCGAATGATAGGTCCTTTCGGTAAAATCGATTTTTCCGTTCCGGCTCCACAGCAGGACCGTGGAAGAACGGGAACCGTAAACGGGGCTTGAGACGAAAAGCGGGGAAAGAATTCTTTCCCACTCGATGGAAACCCCTGTGTTCGGAAGCAGACGGTCCGGAGGTCTTTGATCGTCCCTGAGAACGGTAAACAATCTTTCGGCCAGGCGCGATTCGCCCAGGTTTGTGGAAAGCGCCTCCGAAAACAGCCGTTTCCCCCGGACCGTCTTTGGCCAAGGGGTATCCAGAAGGTGGTTGCTGAGGACGTGGATGCCCGGCGATACGGTCGCGATTTCGCCCTGCCGGTTCGAATAGTACAACAGTTGCCCGGCGTCTCCCGCAAGCAGGTTGAATCCGTTATAATGGGCTCCGATTCGGGCGACTTTTTCGAGGTATTTTCGAGGGGACGAGTTTCCGGCCAGAAAGTCGAGGACCAGAAAACCCCTCGAGGGCGGGTCGTTTTCGACCTTGTTCGGTTCCCTGAAATTGGTTACGGCCGCGAAACGCCCCTCGCGCGAAACGCCCATCCAAGTGCCGCCGCCCCTTAAGTCCTTTCCCGCCAGAATTCCCGGCCATCTGTCCCAGAATCTGGCGGGCCGGGTCTCCCTGTCGTGGAATTCGTCCCGGTTCGCGGCAAACGCGAGCCGGTACCGGGGATGGGCTTCGTATGCGAAAATTATCAGGCACATGGTTGTAGAACAGTGCCGATTTCCATGGCGAATGTCAACCTGTCGCGCCTTGGTTCCGGCATTTTTCTCTTTACTTGTTCGCGTTATGTTGCTAAAAGATCGGGTGATTTTTAAAATAATATCTGCATAGGAGAATCAAAAACATGGACATTGCGAGAAAATTGGGAACCTTGGTCGTTTTCGGAGTACCCGCGATAATCGGCGGAGGCATTGTTTACGCCATCTTCGGCAGCTACATTCCGGTCGCGGTTTACGAAGCCCTTTTGATTTTTACTGCGGGAGGATTGATCAGCAGGTAACATTCCGAACGATCGATCAAAGCCGATTCAAATTCATCCGCGACGCCTTTTTATCTTTGCATTGAGGTGAAAAGGTGTCGTGTTTTTTTTAACCGGAAACGGAAATGATAGAACTGAACAAGCCCGACGAAATAAGCATCGAAACCGAAATGAAGCAGTCGTATCTCGATTATGCGATGAGCGTCATTATCGGACGTGCTCTTCCCGACGTCAGGGACGGGCTCAAACCTGTTCACCGGCGCGTGCTCTACGCCATGCGCGAGTTGAAGAACGATTACAACAAGCCTTACAAGAAATCCGCGCGCATTGTGGGAGATGTCATCGGCAAGTACCACCCCCATGGAGACAGCGCCGTCTACGATACGATCGTAAGAATGGCCCAGGATTTCTCCATGCGCTATCCCCTCGTCGACGGGCAGGGCAACTTCGGGTCCGTCGATGGAGATCCCCCGGCCGCCATGCGTTACACCGAAATCAGGATGACTCGCCTGGCTCACGAGATGCTGGAGGACTTGGACAAGGAAACAGTCGATTGGGGCCCCAACTACGACGAATCCCTGATGGAACCGCTGGTGCTCCCCACAAAGGTCCCAGACCTCCTTGTGAACGGTTCTTCCGGTATCGCCGTGGGCATGGCCACCAATATACCTCCCCACAACCTCTCCGAGATCGTCAACGCCTTGAAGGCTCTCATCGACGATCCGGAAATTTCCATCGGGCAACTCATGGAGCATGTGCCCGGACCTGACTTTCCTACCCATGGGGTAATCTACGGCATCGAAGGAATCAACGAGGCCTACCGGACCGGACGCGGGATCTTTCGGATCAGGGCCGAGACGAAGCTGGAAAAGGACAAGCGCACGGGCCAGGAGACCATCGTAGTTACGGAGCTTCCATATCAGGTCAACAAGGCCAAGTTGATCGAGAAGATCGCCAATTTGGTGAAAAACAAGCAGATAGAGGGCATCCGCTACGTGCGGGACGAATCCGACCGCGAAGGAATGAGGATAGCGGTCGGTCTCAAAAAGGACCAGGTGGCCGAAGTGGTGATCAACCAACTGTTCAAGCAGACGCAGATGGAAACCAGCTTCGGAATCATCTTTCTGGCGGTGGTCGAGGGGCGGCCCTTGATTCTGAACTTCAAGGAAATCCTGGAGCACTTCGTACTTCACAGAAAAGAGATCGTAATCCGGCGCACCATTTTCGACTTGAGGAAAGCCGAGGAAAGAGCGCACATATTGGAAGGCCTCAAAATAGCTCTGGAAAACCTCGACGATGTAGTCGGCCTGATCCGCGCGTCAAAAACGCCCCCCGAAGCCCGCGAAGGCCTGATGGAAAAATTCGGCCTTTCCCAGATTCAAGCACAGGCTATTTTGGACATGCGTTTGCAACGGCTCACCGGTCTCGAGCGGGAAAAGATCCTGGAGGAATACGAGCAGATCTTGAAAGACATCGCGTGGTACAAACAGATACTCGCGGAGGAACGCATTGTACTGGATATTATAAAGGACGAGCTGACGCAGATACAGGAGATTTACGGAGACGCCCGACGCACCCGGATCGAGCTTGACCCCAAGGAAATTACCCTGGAGGACCTCATCGCCGAGGAAGACATGGTGGTGACCATCTCCAACGACGGCTACATCAAGAGAAACCCCATCACGCTCTACCAGGCGCAAAAGCGCGGCGGAAGAGGCAAGACCGGGATGGGTACCAAGGAGGAGGATTTCGTTTCCCTCCTGTTCGTCGCGTCGACCCACCATACCTTCATGTTCTTCACCAACCAGGGAAGGGTCTACTGGGCGAAGGTCTACGATATTCCGCAGGCCGGAAGACAAAGCCGAGGCAAGGCCATCGTCAATTTCCTGGATTTCCAGGAAAACGAACAGCTCGCGACCGTCTTGGCCGTGCCGGATTTCGAGCCGGGATACCACGTGCTGATGTGTACCAAAAACGGGCTTGTCAAAAAGACCGACCTCATGTCCTTCTCGAGGCCCAGAACGGGCGGCATCATCGCCATCAACATCGTGGAGGGCGACGAACTGATCGCCGCGCGCATCACGGACGGCACGCTCAACTGTTTCATGGGGACGGCGAACGGCAAATCGATTCGGTTCCACGAGTCGGAAGTCCGCGCCACCGGACGGACCGCACAGGGCGTGCTCGGCATGCGCCTGGAAGACGAGGACCGCATAGTCGGGCTGGAAGTGCTCAGCTATGGCCAGACGCTTTTGAGCGTCACGGAAAACGGCTACGGAAAAAGGACGTCCATCGACGAGTACCCGGTGCAAAAGCGCGGCGGAAAAGGCGTGATCACCATCAAGACGAGCGAGCGAAACGGCAGCGTGGTCAATATTCTTCTTGTGGACGACGAGGACGACGTCATGCTGATCACCAACACGGGCAAGATCATCAGGACCCCCGTGAAGGACATCTCGATTATCAGCCGCAACACGCAAGGGGTCAAGCTGATCTCTTTGGAGGCTTCGGAAAAGGTGGTGGCCGTCGCCAGGCTCGCGGAAAAAGAGGAAGAGGGAAGCGAAGAGGAAGACGAAAAAGTATGATGGAAACGTACCGGGAATTCGACTTGAAAATCGGCGTGATCGGCGCGGGCAGTTGGGGCACGGCACTGGCGAATCTCCTAGCCGACAAGGGATACGTCGTACACCTTTGGGCGTTTGAAAAGGAAGTGAAGGAACAGATCGAGACGGAGCGGGAGAACAAGGTGTTTCTTCCCGACGCCAAGCTCTCCGACCGGCTTGTTCCCTCGAACGATATTGCCGAGGTGGCTTCGGGAAAGGATCTGTTGCTGGTAGTCACGCCCTCGCACGTGTTGCGAGAAACTTCGACAACCTTTTCCCCGTTCGTGTCCTCGGACACCTTTGTCGTGTCGGCCTCGAAGGGCATAGAGAACGCGACCCATCTCACCATGTCCGGGGTCCTGAGGGAAACGCTTCCCCGCGTGCCCGAAAACCGGTTCGCGGTCCTTTCCGGTCCCAGTTTCGCCAAGGAAGTGGCCTACAAAGTGCCGACCCTGGTTTCGGTCGCCTCCGGCGACAACGAAACGGCCCACTTCGTCCAGAGAGTGTTCGCGACCAACTATTTCCGGGTCTACACGAACAACGACATGATCGGCGTGGAACTGGGCGGCGCGGTCAAGAACGTGATCGCCATCGCCTCCGGGGTAATCGACGGTCTAAAGCTGGGGTTGAACACGCGAGCGGCCCTGATCACCAGGGGGCTTACCGAACTCAGAAGGTTGGGCACCCGAATGGGCGCGCGCCCCGATACCTTCGCCGGACTGGCGGGCATCGGAGACCTTCTTCTTACCTGCACAGGCTCGTTGAGCCGAAATTATACCGTCGGGAAGAAAATCGGAGAGGGCATGAAACTCAAGGAGATTCTCTCCGAAATGCGGATGGTGGCCGAGGGTGTCAAGACGGCCAAGTCCGTTTACAACCTGTCCCGGAAACTGGACGTCGAAATGCCCATTTGCCACGAGATGTACCATATCCTCTACGACGACGACTCTCCGTTGGCCGCTGTGCGGCGCCTGATGACCCGCAATCTCAAGGACGAACTGGACGATTGACGAAAGATGTCGAAAAGATGGGCGAGGACGGAAAAAAACACAAAGGGGAGGGACACCGCAAAAGGCTCCGGGAACGCTTCCTCGAATCCGGAATGGCGGGTTTCCAGGACTACGAGGTCATCGAACTCCTCCTGACTTTGGCCACCCCTAGAAGGGATTGCAAGGATGCCGCCAAAGAGGCTCTGAAACGGTTCGGCACGTTCCAGGGAGTTCTGGAGGCCAGTCCGGCCGAGCTTTGCGATATCAAGGGGATCGGCCCGACCAACCTGTTCGGTCTGAAGCTGATCAAGGCCGCAGCCGACCGATACCTGGAAAAGAAAGTGATCCAAAAGGACCCGGTCCGCAACTCCAAGGAATTGTACGACTACCTGTTCCACAAGATCGGCGCCCAGAGCCGCGAACATTTCCAGGTAATCTACCTGGACGCCAAGAACCGGATACTCAAAACCGAAATCCTTTTCAGCGGTACTCTCACGGCAAGCTCCGTCTACCCCCGCGAAGTCGTTTCCTTCGCCTTGCAAAACCGGGCCGCCGCTCTCATATTCGCCCATAACCACCCTTCTGGAGACCCGACGCCGTCCGCAGAGGACATAGCGGTCACCCGGGAGTTGCTTTTCGCGTGCAAAGTCATGGGCATCACGGTCCACGAACACCTTGTGATCGGCGACAACCGCTACTTCAGCTTTGCCGACAGGGGGTACATCGCTCGGATGAATCGCGAGTACGACACGCAGAAAAGAAACCTCAAGGAACACGGCGGCTTGGACATTTAAAAAATGGAAAACGAGAAAAACAAACAATATCCGCGTTGCTATGCGTTGTTGGAAGAGGTTTTCCCCATGGAAAAGGACGGTCTCCGTCACGTCTCCGAAAGATGCATGGTGTGCGTCTACAAAATCGAATGCCTTCGCACGGCCATGGAGAAACCCGACGGCCTGAATGTTAAGGAAGAAGTCGTGGACAGGGCGTATTCCTCCGGTGTCATGGGTTTCCTTGAAAGATGGTCCAAAAAGAAGGACATCCATCGGCGGAGAGGAAAGGGGTGACGCGGGGATGGAGAGACGGGAATTCGAAGAGAACGAAGAACTTCGGAATGAACGAATCGAACGGAGTTGGAGCTTTCTATGAAAACGATCAAGCAGATAGATATTTCCGGCAAGAGAGTGTTGATCAGGGTTGATGTCAATGTTCCATTGGACAAGTTTCAGAATATCGCGGACGACACCAGGATAAGGGCGATCATGCCTACGGTGCAATACGCTCTTGACCACAAGGCCAAAGTGATATTGGCCTCCCACCTGGGGCGGCCCAAGGGAAAGGTCGTTCCCGAAATGAGCCTCGCTCCGGTGGCGAAGCGATTGGGAAGATTGTTGAACAAATCCGTAAAAATCGCCCCGGACTGCGTCGGAACGGAAGTGGAATCCCTGATATCGGAAATGGCGCCCGGGGAGGTGGTTTTGCTCGAAAATTTGCGGTTCCACCCCGAGGAGCAGAAAAACGACGCCGATTTCGCCAAGGCCTTGGCCGAATTGTGCGACGTCTACATAAACGACGCCTTCGCAGTGTGCCACAGGGTAAACGCATCGGTCCACGCGGTCGCCAAATTCGTTCCCGAAAAGGGAGCGGGTTTCCTTCTTCAAAACGAACTGGATTATTTCCGGAAGGCGATGGAGTCTCCGGCAAGGCCGCTTGTCGCGATCGTGGGAGGGGCCAAGATTTCAAGCAAACTTGCGGCTCTGGAAAATATGCTTCGACGAGTGGACAAGTTCATCATCGGCGGAGCGATGGCCAACACCTTTTTAAAAAGCATGGGAATCGACGTGGGAAATTCCCTTTGCGAGGATTCCTTGGTCCCGACGGCTGCCGAACTGCTGAAAACGGCAGCGGAAAAGGGAATCAAGTTCTATGTCCCGGTTGACGCGGTCGTCGCATCGGGCAACGAACCGGACGCGAAAGTCAAAGTCGCTCCGGTCCGGGAGGTCCCGGCCGGATGGATGATCAAGGACATCGGCCCGGCGACGTCCCTCTTGTATTCCGAGGTGCTCGACGACGCCAAGACCATCGTGTGGAACGGGCCCATGGGGGTTTTCGAGGAGGACGCTTTCAGCAAAGGAACCATTTCCATGGCGCACGCCGTCGGCAGTTCCTACGCCCTTTCCATAGTGGGGGGAGGGGACACGGACGTGGCCATCCACAAGGCCGGAGAAAGCGAACGGATTACGTACATTTCCACGGGCGGCGGCGCCTTCCTGGCCTTGTTGGAAGGCGAAACGCTTCCTGCGGTGGCGGCTCTGAACGACGTCGATTAAAAGGCGGTGAAACGGCGAGGCCATCCGGTCTCGACAATGCCAAGAGGTGATAATATTGGAATATTGGAGTTCCAGGGAAGAACTCAGCTATCAAAATCGATTGAGGCGGTCCTATTACGAATTGCTGAGGGACGATTTGGACCGGACCTTGATCGATTATTCCTTGTTCGAATCCTATAAGAATTTCATAAGCAAAAAACAAAAGTACCCGTTCGTGGAAAAGCGCGAGTTGAAGCCCCGCGCCCGCATTCCCGACAGGGAATACGAATCGCAGAACGCGTTTCTCGTCATATTCGTCGAGGATTCGATACCGCCCGCCCACAAAAAGTACATCCGCTTCTTCGACGTCAACCGGACCACGAAATCGAACTTGCTCAAGAGCGAAAGCCTTCCCATGAACGGCAAGTTCGACCGCACCCAGAAATATCTCGACGCCGCCAGGTTCGAAAATTTCCTGGAGGCGCTCTTGCCCATCGACTACGCTCTCCTGATCCAGAGGGACCCTCGATCCAAGACCAGGGACAGGTACGCCCTCTCCCATTTCCACGTGCGAATCGACTGGCCGGTCGCCGACGCCGCCGAAAGCCTCGCCCGCAGCCTCCGCTACATATCCAAGGACCTCTACGAAAAAGGGGACAAGTACGCGGAGGACATCCAGAAAAAATTCTTCGAATACTTCGGGCTTCCGACCATGGCCGGTGGAAGAAGGACCGCCGCGATCGTGGCCGCCCAGTACATGAGAAAGCTCGACTGCATCGCCACGGTATACGCCGGGAGCAGCGAGTCCCGGGCTCTCCTTAGAATTTCCGAGGAAGGCGTCTCGAAATACACGCTCGTGCAAATCCAAACCGACGAACTCAACCAGATCGCGGCCAGCAACGACATGGCGGTAAACACCTTCAAAAAGAATTACGTGGTCGCCAGAACAAAGAACGAAGGCGTCTGCCTGTTCCATGTGAAGTACGCCAACACCTCCCCGGCCAAGCCCCCCGAGGACGGAAAACTTAGGGAGCTGAAGCCAGACCTGTCGTGGCTCCGCGTGGATTCCCAACTGCTCGTGCCAAAGCCGGGGGTGTGGAAATATCCGCCGTTGCCGGTCAACTTGATTTATTCCTAAAAAAGATCCCCGGAAACCATCATGGCGGAAAAGGGAAAAAATTTATATCTTCAAGAAAAGCGCCATCTGCCGCAGTATCCTCCTTCGATCTTCCCAACCATCCGGTTGCGGCCGTTACATGGCACGATGCCATGGCATTAACTAATCGGAAAGCGCCTTGACGGTATCGTAGTCGAACTTCAGCCCTGCATCGATCATGGACAGGCTTAGCGAGCTTTCAGATTGGATGCAGTCGATGTCGTCGGCGGTGCAGAGCAGCGAACGAGTTCGAATACGATCGTTACTCCCGACACCGGAAGAGCGATGCCTGATCCCGAGACAATTTCTTCCATCGAAAAATTGATGCGACAAGGAAAAAAACTGTTGACAAAATGAAATCGATATGATTTGAAACGACTGTACTCGAGCAATAATCGGCAAGGCGATCTGTTTCCGAACTCG
>CAZNTU010000183.1:0-11339 GCA_964575975.1 uncultured Desulfobacteraceae bacterium | reverse complement strand
CGGACCGGGCGACCGATTCCAGAAGGGGAATCATGTCCTTCATGATGGAAATTTTCTTTTCGTTGAGCAGGATGAGGGCGTTCTCCAGGACGACCTCCATCTTTTCCGCGTCGGTCACGAAATAGGGAGACAGATATCCCCGGTCGAACTGCATGCCCTCCACGAAATCGAGGGTGGTATCCATTCCTTTGGCTTCCTCGACCGTGATGACGCCTTCCTTGCCGACCTTGTCCATGGCTTCGGAGATCATCTTGCCGATGGTGGCGTCGTTGTTGGAAGCGATGGTTCCGACCTGGACGATTTCGGCCTTGTCCTCGATCGGTTTCGAAATATTGTTGGTGAGTTCCTCCACGACGGATAGCACGGCCTTATCGATGCCGCGTTTGAGAGCCATGGGATTCGCGCCGGCCGCCACCAACTTCTGGCCTTCCGAATAGATCGCCTGGGCAAGGACAGTGGCGGTGGTGGTGCCGTCGCCGGCCACGTCGTTGGTTTTGCTGGCCACTTCCTTGACCATCTGGGCGCCCATGTTCTCGAACTTGTCCTTCAGTTCGATTTCCTTGGCCACGGTCACGCCGTCCTTGGTGACGGTCGGGGCGCCGAAAGATTTCTCGAACACTACGTTTCTACCTTTGGGGCCGAGGGTAACCTTCACCGCGTTGGCCAGAGTGTTCACGCCCTTGAGCATGTGTTCCCTGGCCTTGGCCCCGTAAGCAATCATTTTCGCACTCATTTTTTCAATCCCTCCGAATTATATTGTAATTGTGTTTGATCGTTGCATCGAATTATTCAAGAACTCCCATGATGTCGTCTTCTCGCATGAACAGATGCTCGACGCCGTCGATCTTGATCTCCGTGCCGGCGTACTTGGAGAAAAGAACACGGTCGCCTTCCTTGATGTCCATGCCGAGCCTCTTGCCGTTTTCATCCCTTTTTCCGGGACCTGCGGCCACTATCTTTCCCTCCTGGGGTTTTTCCTTGGCGGAGTCGGGGATTATGATTCCGCCGGCGGTTTTCTTTTCCTCTTCCACTCGCAATACAAGGACCCTGTCGTTCAACGGTCTGATTTTCATGTAACCTTTCCTCCTTTTTTAATTCAAGTAGATAAAAGTCCGCGGATTCACGCCCGGAAGGACGTGGATATCCATCATGAAACAACTAAATCTGTTCCAAAAATTTTTTAAGGAAATTGGATACGAAGCGGGGAAGGTGGACGAGAATATTTTTCAATGTATGAAAACAACAATTTCGAACGCCAATCTGTCATTCCGCCGTCGCTCCTTTCAAAGTTCGCATTTGCTCCCGCGCACGCGGGATCGAACCGTCAAAAACCTTAAATTCCTTTATAAAATCAAATTGTTAAGCAACTTTTCTCCATAATTTCAACGTAAATATTTAAGCACCATTTATTTGCTGTCAAGAAAATCCGGACGCATTTTCGGAGCGATTTTCCAGAGTGAATACGAGAGGCGGGAAGGACGTTGGAATCGCGACGATAAACGTTCGACATGCTTCGACAAGAGTCGAACAAGCCGGACAAGCCCGACCGGTCCGACCGACTGCAATTCGAAAACGACTCCGGTTTTTCAGGGACACGCGTCGAGATTCAACCAGTGCCCCATTTTCAACTTTTTGCATTCCAGGTAGCACCTGTTGTACTCGTTGGGCTGGATTTCTATAGGCACCTGTTCCACGACGGTCAGGCCGTAGCCTTGCAAACCGATTATTTTTTTGGGGTTGTTGGTGATCAGTCTGATTTTTCCGACCCCCAGATCGACCAGCACCTGGGCCCCGATTCCGTAGTTTCTCAGGTCCGCCTTGAAGCCGAGCTTCTGGTTGGCTTCCACAGTGTCGAGCCCCTTGTCCTGCAGACAATAGGCCTTCAGCTTGTTCACCAGACCGATTCCCCGTCCTTCCTGGCGCACGTAGAGCAATACCCCGGCGCCGGCCTGGTCCATCATGATCATGGCTTTGCGGAGCTGATCCCCGCAGTCGCATCGGAGCGACCTGACGATGTCCCCGGTGAAACACTCGGAGTGAACCCTTACCAGGACAGGTTCGTCGCGCTTGATTTCCCCTTTTACCAAGGCTATGTGCTGGAAATCCTCCACGTCGTTTTCGTACACGACGATTTTGAATTCCCCCGCGTGGCCCGTGGGTATGGTCGATTCGACCGCGCGCCGGACGAAGCTCTCCTTTTTCATCCGGTACTCGATCAGGTCCTGGATCGTGCAGATGTTTATTCCGTGCTTTTCGCTGAATCGTTCCAGGGAAGGCATGCGGGCCATGCTTCCGTCGTCGTCCATGATCTCGCATATGACCCCTGCGGGCTTCAACCCGGCCATCCTGGCAAGATCGACCGAACCTTCGGTTTGCCCGGCTCTTACGATGACCCCGCCGTTCTTGGCTCTCAACGGAAAAATATGTCCCGGCCTTACCAGATCGTTCGGCTTGGCGTTGTCCGCGATTGCCGTCAGGATCGTTCGGGCCCTGTCCTGGGCGGAGGCGCCGGACGCGATGCCGCAGCGGGCGTCTATCGAAATCGTGAATCCGGTCTGGAATGGAGAGGTATTGTCCACGACCATGAGAGGAAGGTCGAGGGACTCCACCTTTTCCTTCGTCATCGATAGGCAAACGAGTCCGCGCCCGTACTTGGCCATGAAATTGATCGCCTCGGGTGTAACCTTTTCCGCGGCTATTGTCAGATCGCCCTCGTTTTCGCGATCCTCGTCGTCAACCAGTATGACCATCCGGCCTTCCGCTATATCCTTGACAGCCTGTTCGATCGAAACCATTGGCATGAAAAATCTCCTGTAGAATATTGTATTGTCAAACAAAGGAAACATAATAAACCCGAACCAAATCCATTTCAAGCGTCCATTTAAAACACCGGTCGAATGCCGATTCAATTGACACTTGCGGGGAATCCTGCTAACTGTTCAAATATTATCCAATCAAATACCTCGCAAAGGAGGGGGGCATGTTCAAAGACTATCCTAAGGAAGTGACGCTAAAAGACGGCTTCGGCTTTACCTTGAGGCCCATGACGAAATACGACGAGGACGGGCTTTACCGCTTTTTCGTCACCCTTGCCGACAGCGACAGGAAATATTTGAGAAACGACACCCAAAGTCGCCTTCTTATCGAAAAATGGTGCCGCGAGCTAAACTACGACAAGGTGCTGCCGATTCTGGCGGAAAAGGACGGCAAGATTATCGCCAACGCCACCCTTCACCGGGAAACCCACGGATGGTCGAAGCATATCGGGGAACTCCGGATGACCATCGCCCCCGAATACCAGCAGAAAGGAATGGGTTCCCTCTTGGTCAAGGAGATCCTGAAGCTGGCGGAAGAGGCGGGGCTGGAGAGGGTCACCGCGTGGGTCGTGGCATCGCGCGACTACGTGATCAAGTTGTTCGAGCAAATCGGATTCGTCGCGGTATCCACGCTGAAGAACTATGTGAAGAGCATCCACGACAAGAGCTATCGGGATGTCGTGATCCTGGTGAAGGACTTGAAGCCCTTGTCGGCAAAATCTTCATTTCCGAGGAGGTGGCAATGAGAGAAGTCGTTATCGCCGGGGCCGTCAGAACGCCCATAGGCTCTTTCGGAGGCGCGCTGCGGGACGTCACCGCAGTCGAGCTGGGCGGACTCGCGATAAGCGAGGTCCTGAAAAGATGCAAGGTCAGACCCGAAAAGGTCGATGAGGTCATAATGGGAAACGTGCTACAGGCCGGACTGGGACAGAACCCCGCCCGCCAAGCCGCCGTGCGCGCGGGAATCAGCCAGTACATCCCGTCCTTCACTATCAACAAGGTGTGCGGATCGGGCATGAAGGCAGTGTTGCTGGCCACGCAGGCCATAAAGGCGGGAGACGCTGAAATCATCGTGGCGGGCGGCATGGAGAACATGAGCGAGGCGCCGTTCGTGCTGCCCCATTCCAGGTGGGGGCACAGGATGGGGCACGACCGGATGATCGACGTGGTTATACAGGACGGCTTGTGGTGCTCTTTCGGCCATACTCACATGGGCGTCACGGCCGAGAACATCGCCAAAAAATTCGATTTCACCAGAGAGCAGCAGGACGAGTTCGCCGCCAAAAGCCAGCAAAAGGCCGAACATGCCATAAAGACGGGCCGGTTCAAGGACGAGATCGTTCCCGTGGAAGTCCCCCAGCGAAGAGGGGATCCGGTTGTTTTCGACACCGACGAATTCTGCCGTTTCGGCACCACCGTCGAAAAATTGGGAAAACTGAAACCCGCGTTCTCGGACGACGGCACCATAACGGCCGGCAACAGCAGCGGCATCAACGACGGAGGCGCGGCCCTTCTACTCATGAGCGCGGAAAAGGCCTACAAGATGGGGATAACTCCCATGGCCAAAATCGTGGCGTACGACTATCAGGGATGCGAACCCGAACTGATGGGAACCGGCCCTATCTACGCCGTGCGCAGCGCCATCAACAAAATCAGGGAGCGTATGGAGAAGGAAATCGATCTCGTGGAACTCAACGAGGCGTTCGCGGCCCAGGCCATGGCCTGCCTTCTGGACCTCAACCTGGACCCGTCCATTGTGAACGTGAACGGCGGAGCCATCGCGTTAGGCCACCCCATAGGCTGCAGCGGCGCCAGAATATTGACCACTTTGGTTCACGAGATGGCGAAGAGGGACGCGAAAGTTGGCTTGGCCGGCCTGTGCATCGGCGGAGGTCAAGGAATAGCCACGATTGTCGAAAGAAGCTGGTACCATTAAAACAATCCGCACGGAGAACAATATGAATCCCCAAGAATATCCAAAAGCGGTTCGATTGAACGACGGGACCGAGTTGCTCATAAGACCGATGAGAAAGGGGGACGAAAAAGCCCTCCACCAGTATTTCCTGAGACTTCCCAAGAAGGAGGTCGCCCGTCTCAAGGACGACGTCACCGACCCGGCCGTGATCGACAAATGGATTTTCGACCTCGATTACGACGTGGCGCTTCCGCTGGTGGCGATCGACGGCGACAGGATAGTGGCCAACGGCACGTTGAAATTCAACCCCGTGGGATGGAGAAAGCACCAGGGGGAAATCCGCGCGACCGTCGATCCGGAATACCGGGAAAAGGGACTCTCCACGGTTCTGATCGAAGACATGATCAACATTGCAAAAGCTATGGGGCTGGAACAGCTCACTGCGGAAATAGCCCCGACCCTGGACGAAGCCTATTTCCTATGCGAAAAGATCGGCTTCAAGGAAGCGGCGGTTCTGAAAAATTTCATTAAGGATCAGGAAGGAAAATACGAGGACTTGGTGGTGATGGTCATGGATCTGCGGGAAAAGGCATAGAGGAGTGGTTCGGTGTTCAGTATTCAGGGGTTCAGAAAGGTCGGGGGTCAGGAAGTTCACACTGAACCCGAGTCATGCCACCAGTCGCTTTTGTTTCAGTAGTTTCCGGCCGTTGCTGGTGTACAGGGATTTGTCGATTCTTCGGCGAATTCGGTACTTTTTGTTCTCGTCGGCCAAAAATGTAAGCTGCTGCAAATCCTGTTCGGTATACAACTGGAACTGGGACTCGAAGATTTTCAGATAGGCGGCGAAGCTGTTGTTGGTAGGGCCGAATCCTTTCGAATAAATGTATTTCTTTTCGATGTCGCATCCGGCTTCGTCGATGGACTGGTAACGGTTGCCAGGGTCGATTTCGAGCATTTTCATGACGATTTCGGAATATGTTGCCGGAATGTCGGAGCATACTTCATGCGGCGGAATGATTGTGTTTTTCAGGAGTTTCTCGTAGCAGTCGGCCTGCTGTTGGAAAGTAAGGCCTCTGGGTGTGGCGAAAAGGCTGATGCCGGTCATGAGATAATACGCGACCAAGCCGAGGGAAAAGATGTCGCTTCGGTTGTCGGCGAAGTCGTCGACGACCTGTTCGGGGGCCATGTACTGGATTTTTCCGGCGCGTCCGAAGGATTCCTGGTCCGAGGCGACCGCGATTCCGAAGTCCATGAGTTTTGTGACGCCCTGTTGATTTATGAGGATGTTTTCGGGACTCAGGTCCCGATGCACGATATACTGATGGGCGTACTCCAGCGCCCTGCAAATGCGACTGATGAAAAAGGCGTTCAAGGTGATGGGCAAAAGAAGCCCCGACTTGACGTGATTTTTGTGCATTACGCGCAAGTCCCATCCTTCGACGTACTCCATGACCATCAGGTAGATTTTCTTGCCGCTGTAGTCTTCTCTCGGGATCACGAGCTTTTGGCCGGCGGGGTCCGTTACGGTGGGAGGCAATCCCAGTCTCATTTCGGACAGGATCTTGTCGCCGATGGTGCTTTGCTTGCCTTCCTTTTTCCTGAAATTACGGAGTTCCTGCTGAAATTCCGGGGGCAGGCAGTCGAAAGGTATGGCTTCGAGCCCGAACGTCCGCACGATGTTTTCGTGTCTCAACGCGGCCGCGATATTTGCTTCCCGCTTGAGCCTGGCCAACTGGCTGTCGTTCAATTCGCGTATGGTTTTCAAAACGACCAGATCGCGCACGCCTTCGCATTCTTTTTCCACCAGAAAAACAATGCCCATGCCGCCGCTGCCTATCTTTTCAACGAACGTGTACGTCGCCGCCGACTGGAACGAAATATGGGTCAAACCGGACATCTTTTCATCTCTCCTCTCTTCTTGGCACGGCCTTATTGTAATATATACCGTCGATTGTTACAAGCGGGGTTTGGCATGATGCGCAAGGTCGGATTTGCTGGGGACGGCGGGCAGAGGTCTGTATCGCATGCCGCTTAAGAAGATTGGGGACGCCTTTTCGAATGCGTCTTGCGCATCTATTGGCAAGCGCGGACCAACGCCCTGAAAATCCGCTGGTGGAGGCGATGTTGCGGAAGGTATTCCGGGTGCCACTGAACGCCGATGACAAACGGGCGTTTTGCATGTTCGACGGCTTGGACGACTCCGTTCGATTCTGTTGCGGCGATTCGAATGTCATTTCCCTTTTTGTTTATGGCTTGACGATGTAGCGCGTTCACTTTCAATCGACGAGTTTTTAGAATTCGCGCCAGTCGAGCGTCGGGAGCGACCCGAACGTTTTTTTTTGGAAAAACGGTGGCGTATTGCGGGGTTTCGACGTAGAACCGACTCAACTCCTGGAAAAGGGAACCGCCCGCATAGACGTTGATCAACTGGGCGCCTCTGCAGATGCCCAGGACAGGAATGTTCTTTTGGATGGCCTTTTCCAAAAAGCGATATTCCAGCGCGTCCCGCCCCTCGTCAGCTAAGACCGTGGACTTGGCGCTTAACATTTTTCTTAGAAAATAAACGAGAGGATAAAGAAAGATGCGAACCAGCGAATATATAAAGGTGCGTTCTTTACGGACGACTTCCGCGGCCATGGGCTCGATTTTATCCGGATCGCCGACAAGGTCCTCGATTTCCGCCCAAAAGTTCCATTCCCGGGCGACCCTCCAATTCGGCTCGTCAATCATGCAGTCGGGCAGTCGATAATGAAAGGCCGGACGCGGCTTGATCAAACCCCATTCCACTTTCCTGCTCGCGACCCTGGCATCGTCCAAGTGGCGAAACAGCGGAAGCATGTCAAGCGGACGGTTTCGCGTGGGGTTTTCGTCAAGGTAGTCGTCGATCAGACGCGGCATGTCCGGCCGATAATCGGGGTGCAAGACCAGGTTTACGTATGCTGCGGAGAATTCGTTTATAAATGGGGCCATTCGGCGGGCCAAATCGATTTTCGATTCCTTGAAACTCCAATTGTAAAGGAGAAGAAACGCTTTCAAATAGTCGAGTATCGTATTCGATTCGAGAGACGGGACCTCCGGGTTTATCTGGAGACTGAAGGCGTAGACCAACGAAGCCTTCGTTCCCTTGGCCTCCAGCTTTCTCAACCTTTCCCTCAGCTCGTCCACGATTTGCGGGCAAACGGAATTCGCTCGGTTTCATCTTTCGGTCGCCTCGGTTTCCGGAACCGTGTTCGTAGCCGCCTCGACGGCTCGGCCGTCGAGGCGAAACGCCGGAAATTTTCCGGGTCATGTCCGAATGTTGCAATTCTCGTCCAGACGTCTGGTAAAGAAAAAATACGATAGAATAAGGAACGGAATCGCCAAAACGAATCCGACTACCGGTAAAATCGTCAGGCCGATTACCATCAGCCCTATAGCCCCCAGCAACAATATAATCGCCAGGAACAGTTTCGTCGTTTGCTGGGGTATGCAAAATTCTCTTGCCATACAGCCTCCTTTCGCAAGATGCCGGTCGGTTCTCGTTTGGACGTGTTGTGCCGAAGATCGCGAACCGAATCCGGCCGAACTTTTCCGGTCTGCGCGGACGGCCTTTCGTCGGTTGTTACGGCAGCGCCGCCTTCCACGGCGGCGCTGCGCCACTTTGAAACTCGGCCGCGCAATTGGAACTTTGCCGATTTATCGTACAGCATAAATATAATTCGCCTTCGGACACGTATCATAAATACGTTCGATTACTGATTTTCGGCTCATGTTTCACCCGGATTTCGAAAAAGAAAGGATTACGCTTTGAAATGTTTCAGAGCCCGTTTGAAAACTCTCCATCAGGCCCGAGTTTCAACGCAATTGCCGGGTCTCTGAAGGTTTTCAAACAGGCTCTCAATTCGAGTTCGCGTTGAAAGCGCGGCCCCTCTAAGGCAACCAGACCATACTTCGGTGTTCGTGCCGTTCATGAAGGGCGCCGCGCCGCCGTGGAAGGCGGCGCTACCGTATCGGAATTTTCACGAGTTCAAAAAACCAATGCCTTCGAAGTCCTCGAGCCAGGAAAGAAAAATGTCCGTCTTTTCCCGGCCGAAGCGTCCCAGGCTACGTAAGATTTCATCGGGAGTTTTCTCCCGTGCCAGGCCGTTTTTGGAGAAGAATTTGTCGGCGTAGCAAACTATTTTTTCCTCGAGGGTGGTAGGAAGCATGTCTCTGACGGGAATGGGGAGCTTTTGCATGACAACGTCCCCGGCCGAAATCCCCACGCCGATATGCCTTTCGCAAACCAATGCGTGCCGGGGCAGGCCGATTTTTTCCAGCATCAGCCGCCCCAGAATCCCGTGGGCAATATACGGGTGGTTCCCATGGCAACCCAATCGGGGAACGTCCGTATGGATCATGCCGATATCGTGAAGCATGGACGCCTCTTGGACAAAGTCCCGGTCAGGGGAGGGGAGGCCGAGGTTTTCCGCGACGCGCAGAGCCTTTTCCGACACCCGCGCGCCGTGGTCCGCCAAAATTTTGCAGGCCTTCGAATCGGGATCGTAGAACTTTCCTATGATTTTTAGGCAATTCAACATTTTATTTTCCGCTTTTTCCCATAAGAAGGGCGCCTTCGATGAACGGATCGATCCAGCCGTCCAGAACCGCTTGCGCGTTTCCGATATCCAGGTCGAACCGGTGGTCCTTGATCATCTGGTAAGGATGGAGCACGTAGGAACGGATCTGGCTTCCCCAGGCGATCTCTTCCTTGCCGTCGTGGATTTCCTGCATTTTTTCCTCCTGCATGCGCTTTTCGCGCTGGTACAGACGTGCCCTTAGAACCTTCATGGCCAAGTCCCGGTTTCTGTGCTGGGACTTTTCCTGCTGGCACTGCACCACGATTCCGGTCGGAAGATGCGTCAGCCTGACGGCGCTGCTGGTCTTGTTGACATGCTGTCCCCCGGCGCCGCTGGCGCGAAAGACGTCCGTTCGAATGTCGCTTTCGTCGACGTCCACGACGATTTCGTTGTCGAGTTCGGGATATACGAACACGGAGGCGAAAGAGGTGTGGCGCTTGCCGCTGGCGTTATAGGGGGAAATTCTCACCAGACGATGCACCCCTGTTTCTGTTTTCAAATAGCCGTAAGCATAGTCGCCTTTCACAGTGAACGTGGCGCTCTTGATTCCGGCTTCGTCGCCCGGCTGATAGTCGATGATTTCCGATTCGAATCCTTTTCTCTCGACATACCTCAAATACATGCGGAACAGCTTTTCGGCCCAATCCTGCGCCTCGGTCCCTCCTGCGCCCGCGTTGATGGAAACGATGGCGTTGTTGGGGTCCTCCTCGCCGTTCAAGACGAGTTCCATGGACAATTTGCCGAGCTTCTTTTCGAGATCCTTCACTTGGCGACCGACTTCCTTTACGCTCTCCTCGTCGGACTCCTCCCGGGCGAGTTCTAGCAAAACCTCGCTGTCTTCGATTTCTCTCTCCAGCCCGGCGAATTTTTCCATGCGGCCGCTAATCAGCGCGCGCTCTTTAAGTACTCCCTTTGTTTCGTCGGGATTGTCCCAGAATCCCTTCTTGGCGATGGTCAGTTCGATTTCCTCCAGTCGTCTCTTCTGGGACGCCAAGTCAAAGATACACTTTCAATTGTTCGAATTTTTCCTGCAACTCTTCCAACCTTCTTTTCAGTTCCTCGATCATTTCTTGCTCCTTCTGTTGATATTGCGTTTACCGTACCGGCCGCAAACGGCGGCCAAAACCAACGCGAGAGACGCCGCCGCGCAGGCCTGCGCGAACAGGTCGCCGAACCGCGTGTAGAGACTTGTCTCCTTCATGACGGGGACATCGCGCGTCAACACGGCCTCCTCGAACAAGCCCGATTCTACGGGAACCTTTCCGGTCGGATCGACGAAGCCGCTGATGCCGGTATTGGCCGCTCGAACGAGACTCTTCCTGTTTTCCACCGCCCGGAAAACCGCCATGTCGAAATGCTGGTAAGGCGCCGACGTCTTGGCGAACCAAGCGTCGTTGGTAATGTTCACAAGAATATCCGCCCCGTTTTTCGCCATTGCCCGGGAAAGATCCGGGAAGATGATCTCGTAGCAAATTTGCATGCCGATTCGTTCGTTGTCCCAAGAGAGAACGTCGCCTTTCTTGCCCGGCTTGAAATCCCCCACCTGGGCCACCATTTTTCCGATGAACGGAAGCCAGCGTTTCAGCGGCACGTACTCGCCGAAAGGCACCAGATGAACCTTGTCGTATTTTCCGTCCAGCCGAGGTTCGGGATCGACCAGATACGCGCTGTTGTAGAATTCCACGGAATCGTTTCCCTTCTTGAACGAGGGGCTCCCTATCAGAAAGTCCGTTCCCATGGCCGCGATTCCATCCAAGACCATTTTCGTGAGATCGGAATCGTACAGAAAATAAAAGGGTACGGCCGTTTCGGGCCAGACTACCAGATCGGGCTTTTTGCCCTTTGCGGAATTCGACAGCTCGACGTATTTCCGGGTGGTCGCCACTTGGTTTTCCGGATCCCATTTTATCGCCTGGTCTATGTTTCCTTGGACCACCGTCACCTTTTTCGCGGGCGCTTCCGCAAGGATTCTCTCGAAGTGCGAAACGCGCCATTTTCCATAGGACCAGG
>CAZNTU010000182.1:0-11466 GCA_964575975.1 uncultured Desulfobacteraceae bacterium | reverse complement strand
CACCTCGTATCCTATTGTCCGGCGACAGAATACACCAAAATCGGGCGGTTTGCCAGAAAATTCGATAACCTGCTGATATTGCTGGATAGATTGCATTGAACGAATTAGCCTTGGACTTCCACGGAACGAGGCTTGACAGTTTTCGAATTGTAAGGCAAATATATACGCAATCACGTTAAAAATTGAGCGTTCGGTTTCGACTTCGGCCGAATCTAAAAACGAGACGGAATATCGTATCCCGTTCCGATACGAGCGCCCTCCATAGCTTGCGGCAAACGGTTTTTCGACGAACTTCGGCAACTTGCCCCGGTGCTTTTGTCAGGTTCTCCGTCCGACCTGTCCGGCTGGTCAGACACGTCGGACGACTATGCGCCGGCCGTCGTCGGCACGGGTCGCAATGCTTTGAATCAATACGAGCCACAATAAGGAGGGTGCAAATGCCAAATTTGTTTTCAGACAGATTGACAACTATTTTCGTGAAAATGTTTCGCCCATCGTCTGTCTTTGTGGCGCTTGTCCTTTGTAGCGCTCCGTCTGCGGTCGCGGAAAGCCACACTCGCACGGAGAGAATTTGTTTCGAAAACGGGGCGAACGGCGCCGTCGTGGAGAACTCGATCACCGGCTACGAAACCGCAGACTACGTAGTGAACGCCAGAAAAGGGCAGTACATGAACGTCGGCATCACCACCGACAACGCCTCGAACTACTTCGACATCCTGGCGCCGGGCGAAGACGAGGCAGCCCTGTTCAAAGGCTCCATCGGCCAAAATCGTTACGAGGGCATCCTGCCCGAGAGCGGCGACTACAAGGTCCGGGTTTACCTCATGCGCAGCGCCGCGCGCCGCAACGAGACCGGGATCTTTCGTCTCGAGACGGTCGTAACGGAACCACTGGGCAGTGTGTCCGTCCCGACGGCGGGCTCCTCCCAATAAAAATCGCTCGGAATTCCCGAAACAAGCGGAACTCCGAGCGTTTTCAATTCGTCTTGATTTCATCCGTCGGGTCGTTTGCGACCGGCGCAGGGCATTCCAAATCGACAGCAGATTTGCCCGATCTGCCGGCGATCTTCGCTTTAGGGGACGAATACCGTCTTTCCCCCTCTTCAACTACAGTATCGACCCACTTGTGTTATCTTCCCTTTCAAAACTATGATACCTTTTAAAATCGGGAACCGAAGAGAAGAATAAGATATACGAGGAAAGAGCCTTTTACCGTGCCACGCTCGGAAAGGCGATTCGGTTGGCATTGGACCAGTCGAAATTTTTCCGCCCATCTCTCGATTCCTGATGGCCATCGACCAATTCCGATTATTTCTTCCTGCCCGAATCTCATGTTTTCTTATGGATCTCGACCAACCCTAACCTCTTGTTTCCTGATGGACTTCGGCCAAGCTCTAAAAGGGACGCGAAGACATTGTTTCAAATTTTCGCCCCCTCTGCGGAGCGAATCGCGCGGCAGGGTTTGAGATCGGGATCAAGAACTCGGGGAGCCGTTGTTCGCCCCTTTCTCGCTTGCACCTTTGGACTCGCGAGAAGAAAAAAACACGAGAAGGAGAAAAACCGTGAGAACGAAAAGGAGAAAAACCATGAAGAAAGCTGTCCGTCTCTTGGCGTTGGCCTTGTTGCTGATGCCCTGCGCAAGCGCAATGGCCCAGGATCGAGAGGTGTTGGACGGGGAATCGACGTTCCCCCGAAGGGTGAATCCGTTGCTCCAGGAGGGCGTGAAGGAGTTGGGCCTTTCGGGAAACATCGATCTGGAGGGGCCCGCCGGCGGGGTTGACGCCGATATTTCGGCTTCCTACGGCTATTTCATCCGGGATCTGCTGGAAGTCGGCGGTTTTGCCAATTATTCCAGGGTCCTGGACGGGGACGTCCAGAGCTACGCCCTGGGGGCTTTTCTGGAGCAGCACTTTCCGCTGTATCCGGAACTCGTCGCCTATGCGGGACTCAACGGGGGCATCCAGTTTACCGAAGTGGACTTCGACGACGACGAGGCCTCTCTGTTCGCCACCGGGCGGCTGGGGGTCAAATGGTTTCTGCGGGACTATGTCGCCGTCGATACCAACATTTTCCTCAAGTTGGCCGCGGACGAGATCTACGTGAACGACAGGGAGCTGGACTATCACGATGTCGGAATCAACATCGGCCTGCGCGTTTACTTCCGATAGAATACCCGCGACGATAGCGGGAGAACGCTTTTTCGGTAGGGGAGAGATCGGGGCCTTGAAAAAAATCGGAGTTCCCCGAATAAGCGGAACTCCGAGCGTTTTTCAATTCGTCCTGTTTTCGTCAGAGCCTTCGGGAGGATTCCGACGAAATCAGAAGGGCTTCAAACCCGGCCATCCCATGAATTGCCAGTAGGTGGCCGCCATCAGCAGGGAGATTCCCAGATTGGTGAACCAGAGGATCAATCCGACGCGGAAGTAGTCCTTGGGTTCCAGGTACCCGCTGGCGTAAACGATGGCGTTGGGCGGGGTGCCGATGATCAGGCAGTAGGCGAGGGACGACGCGTAGGAGGTGCCCATGGCCACGAACGGAATCATGCTGGTGCCCGGATGGACGAGTCCGGCCATGGAAAGGGTGACGGGACCGACGGCCGCGCACGCGGGGCCGTCGGCCATGAACTGGGTGATGATGGCGGTGATGATGTTGCCGCTCATTAGAAGCCCGAGTCCTTGGCCCAGTCCCAAAGGCGACGCCACGGATTCCACCAATGCCCGGGCCATCCAGTACGCTCCGCCGGTCTTCACCAGAACGGCGCCGAAATGAATGGCGCCGGCGTACAGCCACACGACGCCCCAGTCGACCTTGGTTTGGTAGTCGCGCCAGTTGGTCACGCCGGCCATCATATAGATGATGGCGCCGCCGACCGCGAGCGCGCCCAGTCCTATGTTAAACCCGAAAATCCTGGGCATCAGATCTTCGTCGGTGATCCACAAGAAAAGGACTACGGCGAAAATCGCGAGTGTCAAGATTTGCTGCCCGCTCCATTTGCCGCCCCCGACCTTGTTCACTTCCTCCTTCACGTACGCCATGGCGGGCGACAGGTCCTTGATCACCGGCTTGAAACGCCAATTGATGACCATCCAGCACAGGGGAAGAGTGACGAACAACAGGGGAAACTGGTAAAGACACCATTGGCCGAATCCGATTTTGATGCCGAACATTTGCTCCGTATAGTTCATCATGATGATGTTTCGGGCCGCGCCGGAGGGTGCCAGCGAGCCGGCCAGGTTGCATGCCATGCAAAGGGTGATGGCGAGCATTTTGCCCAGTTCCGGGTCCTCTTTGCCGAAGTTTTGCGTCGAAGTCGCGTACAGCATCATGATGATGGGCAGGAACATGGCCGCCAGGGCATGGTCCGACATGAACATGGAAAGAGGCGCCACGACGCACAGAAGGGCCAGCGTGACCCACTTGACGTCGAGGTTTTTCAGCTTCCCGAACATGGCCATGGCAAGGCGCTTGTCCACGCCGGTCTTGACGAACGCGGCGGCGAACATCAGGCTTCCCATGATGAACCATGTGGAATCCGACCAGTAGGACGCGGCCAGTTCGCTGCGGGTCATGATGCCCGTGGCCAGGGAGACGAGTCCGACGATAAGCCCTACCATGGGCAGGGGAATCGCTTCCGTGACGAAACAGCCGACGACGAAAAGGATGATGCCGACCGCCGCCTGGACGTGGAACCCGGCCAGTTTGGCCGCTGGTTTGTCGTCCTCCTTCAAATCGTCGAATTTCAGCTTCTCCGTTCGCAATATGTATCCCTCCTTGACGGTCATCTCGAACTTTTCCGCGGGTATTCCGGCGAGAAGTTTTTGCGCCTCCTCCAGAATCTTTTTGGACGCCTTGAGTTTGTTCGCCTTGAGAAATTTGTCGTCGGCGTTTTCCTTGAAGGCATCGTACTCGTAGGCCCCCTGAATCATATAGGCTTCCGTCATTCGGACCAGGAGCAGCTCTTCCTGAGACAACTCGTTGGTGGATTTCCCGAAGAATTCCTTTCCGAAAAAGTTCATGACGTACTTCTGTCCCATGGAATATTCGACGCCCACGTCCAGCATGCTGGAGGGAGTGGGGATGATCAGCAACAAAATCAGAAGGCCGACCGGTATAGAAAAAAATTTCCAGTCTACATATTTGTCGTACCCGGATGCTTTCTTCTTTGATTCCTTATCCATTTTTTCTCTCCTTTTCCAAAGACGAGTTCTGTTTATGACTTCAGTATTAGGATTGCTTTTTCAGCATGACGTTCGCCATTTCGAAAAACACTTCCTGCTCCCTCACGACGCCGACGATCCGCCCTTTTTCCGAAACCACGGCGCGTCGGATGTTTTCCGAATACATCCTGTTGGCCAATTCCATGAGATTGACGCTGTCGTCGACGACGGGGGGCGCGTCGGACATTACTTCCCCGACCTTTTTGTCGGCGAGAGCCTGCGCCTGGCTGTTGAAAAGCCCTCTCCAGAACATGGAGGAATACTGCATGCTGTCGGCCGTCGACGGCTTCGCCATAGTCAGGTAGCCGGGCCTCAGCGCGCCCATCAGGTCTCGGATGCTCAAAATTCCCGTGATCTCGCCCCGGCTGTTGTAGACCAGAATCGAACGGTGCCCGGTCTCCATGACCCTGCTGGTGGAAACAAGGCCTTTGAAGGACTGCATCAGAAGTTCGAACGCCTCCTCGACCGTCTGATCCTCCTGGATTTTGGTGTAGTCGTCGATGCGAATCATGATGTCCAGAATTCTTCTTTCCTTCCCGAACTCCTCTTTGCGCGGCATTTGGGCGGCGTCCTTGATTTTGAGCGCCAGAAGATCGATGTCGCAGGGCTTGTTCAGGTAGTCGAAAGCTCCCAGCTTCAAGGACGCCTTGGCGGATTCCACTCCTCCGTGGCCCGTGAGCATGATTACCTGGGCGTTCGGGTGGATTTTCCTTATGGCGGCCAAGGCCTCCTCGCCGTTCATGCCCGGCATCTTCATGTCCAAAACGACGACGTCCCGAAACTTTTTCTTCATCATCTCGACCGCCTCCTGGCCGGTTCCGGCCATGCTGACCTCGAAGCCTTTCCTGCCCAAAATCTTGGCGGTCGTCTCCCTGAACTGCTCTTCGTCGTCCACCATCAACACGCTTATTTTCTTCTCCATTTTTTTATCCTCCTGTCGAAAGGGTTGAATTTAGCCGACAAATGCTTTTGAACCGGCTGGATCTCTTTAGAGCGAAACTCTGGCGCAAAACCGACCGTTTTCCGTTTTGGCGCCTTTGCAGCCAGAGCTTGAACCATTCGTATGCAAAGGGTAAAATACGCCGTTGGAACGGCATTAGCCGTTATTCAATCGAGCCGCAATCGGGCTTCCCGACCGATAAGCACTTCTCCCTTTAGGACAGGAAGGTCCCGGAACGGCATGCTTATATAAGGATTGTAAGCTACCCTTCGGGCACGGGGGTGTAGTTGAATACTCCCAAAGAAACGGGCGGAGAGCTTGTCGCGCGGCAACCGCCGGCGAGGGTTTGGGGGGTTGGGACGGCAGGGTTTCCCATGCGAATTGTCGCATGAAAAGAGCGGTTGTGGAAGACTGACTTCGATGGAATTAAAATTCCGATCTTCAAAAGAAGAGAAACCGAAAAGTCGAAATCGCGATGTATCCGTTTTTTTTCCATGGGCCTTAACCAGTCGATGAAATAGTGTTTCTTCATCAATCGATGAAATTTTTTCTTTTGAAAAAATCCCGCCGGAAAAAGCTCCCGGCAAGCAACATTTGGCAAGCTTCGTGCCAATTGCTCAGCTCTCCCGAAAAACGGGCGGCATCTCGAAAATACGAGGTTGTTCAGGTTGGCCGTATGTAAAATGGAAAGGTTTTCTGTCAGCGTTTTTGACAGGCTGTAAAAAACAATCGGACAGGTGGAACGCGCGAACCTCATTTTTTTCAAAACTTGATAGATCTGCTGCTGGCGTTTCTGCAAACTTGGTTTTTCGGAAAACATCGGAGCCCCGAGGGGAGCGGAGAGGTCGGAATTGCAGCGCCGGATCGGTTCGGTAAGCGAAGCGACCGGAGCGATCGACGACGAGCGTCGGGGGCAAGCCCTATCCGATAGACGGAGGGGGCGGCCGATCGCAAGGTTAGCGGAGCCGTTCGGAAAAGGCGAAGGCCTATGCCATATCATAGGGAATCTTGCGTCGGCCGCGATTGAAAACAAGCCCGAAGCTTTGTTCGAAATCTTTTGCCGGTTTATTCGACTATTTCCAGGACCGCCCTTCTGTTCAGCCTGACATGGGCGGCGTTCAAGATGTTTCTCATGGACGAGGCCGTTCGGCCGTTCTTGCCGATGACCTTTCCCAGATCCTGTTTGGCGACCTTGATCTCGTAGACTGTCGTCGTGTTTCCGGGGATTTCTTCGATCTCCACTTTTTCCGGATTCTCCACCAAAGACTGAACCATAATTCTTATCAATTCTTTCATGATTTTCGTTCCTTTCGGATTTAGGTTGAAATACAATATGAAAACGGTTTTTCGTCCACTTAAAGCGTCTCACCTAACTTGCGGTTTAAAGATCGGACCGCTTGGATAGCAGGAGTCGAAGCGTTTGCATGACCATGACTTAAGACACGCTATCTTGGCAATACGTATATTTTTTTATGGTTTTCATCAATAAGGGAAAACCCCGTTTCCGAAATATATTAACACTTACCGAAGTTCGGGTTGGTCGGAAAGATGCATGGAGTGGTAGGGCTTTGTTGTTCAATCGTGCGCTTCCGAGCGGTCCATTCCATAGATCACCTTGAGCAGCTCCGCTTTCGAAGCCGTTTTCCTCAGGAAAGCTTCCGCCCCCGCTTGACGCATTCTCATAGACACCTGTTGGTCCTCGGACATGGACAGTCCGATTACGCGCACATGCGGCGACTCCGCCTTGATCCGGCGGGTGGCTTCGACCCCGTCCATTTCCGGCATCGCGACATCCATCACGACCACGTCCGGATTAAGCCGCCGCACCAGGTCCAAAGCTTCCAGACCGTTGGCCGCCTGGCCTACCACTTTGATATCCGGGTGATTCCCGACCAACTGGATCAAGCCTTGGCGCTCAAGTTGGCTCGTTCGCGCAAGCTCACCAATCCCAGGCCCGTCTTTACCGTGAACGTCCGCAGGATTTCGGGATTGAACCCCCTGCCTTGATCGCTCACGCCGACCGCGAGGTTGCCATTGGATACCAAAAGGTCTATCCGGGCGCTCTTCACCCCGGCATGCTTGACAATGTTAAACAGCAACTCCTGCACGGCCCGGAAAACGAAAACCTTGAACCGGGAATTTTCAAACCGCTTTTCGGCGCTTGTGGAAAGTACCACATCCAGGCCGAATTGGTCTTTCATTTGGCTTGCCAACCATTCCAAACTGGCAACCAGTCCGGATCGATACAGCACAGGAGGACTCAGTTCGTGCGACAGGCCCCGTGTTTTCGCGATGGATTCCCGTAGGATTCGTCCGACGCTGCCAAGGATCCGTTCGGGCGAGGGCATTTCGGATGCCGCTTGCAATTGCATGTTGGCCGCTGCTATCATCTGCTGAATATCGTCGTGGAGGAGGCGCGCGATACGGCGTCGCTCCCGCTCCTCGGCCTCGACCAATTCCACGGCGAGTTCCTGAAGCTGCCTGGACCGTTGTTCTGCCACCTTCGTACGCTCCGCGACCTTCTGCTCAAGAGTTTCGTTCAGCTGGCGCAACTTCGCCTCGGCTTGCCTCAAGTCGTCGATATCGGTAGCGGCGCCGAACCATTTCGCGATTTCGCCGTTGCGGCCGCGAACCGGTATCGCGCGACTCAAGTGCCATCGATAGCCGCCGTCCGCAGTTTGGACGCGATGTTCGATCTGGTACATCTCTCCCGTTTGGTATGCCTGTTGCCACGACTGAACCGCGGGTCCATGATCCTCCGGATGCAGAACGGGGCTCCACCGGAAGCTGCCGTCCGTTTTTCGCTCGATGCCTTGGTAGTCTTTTTACCGCTCGTTGTAATAATCCACTTTTCCGTCCGGATTCGCAGTCCAAACCAGTTGCGGGCATGCTGTCGGCCAGTTCCCGGAATCGTCTTTCGCGCTCTTGCAGCGTCTCCTCCGCTTTCTTCCGCTCTGTCAGTTCCTGTATCAGATATACGATCAAATCGATTTTTCCATTACTGTCCCGTACGGGTTCCACACTGTAGGAGACGAGCCCGTGCAGCTTCAAGCCGGCGGGATTCAGGGACAGGGTTCGTCCTTTCGAATCGCCGCTGCCGACACCCACGGGCAGATTCTCGAACAAGCTGCGGTATTTGGACTCGCTTTGCCTCAACGCTTCTTCGGCCATTTTGCGCTCGGTGATGTCGGTTGCGGACGGAATTAAATAAACGACCCGCCCGTCCGAGCCGAACATGGGCGCCAGCATGAAGTCGATGGTCCGGAATTCGTTTTCGCCGACCCGGATCACTTCGTCGTAGCGGCTGCCTTCCCCGGCGGCGCAGCGTTCCATGGCCGATTTAAGACGCTTTTGGACCTCGGTGGACCAAGCCCACCAATAGGCTTCTTCAAAAGGCTTGCCAAGCACGTCTTCCGGTTTTAGGTCCGCCGCATGCAGAGCGGTTCGGTTGGCTCTGGTCAGGACGCCGTCCGGGGTCAAAAGGCCGATCATCGCGACCATGTTGTCCATGACGTCGCGCAGGAGACGCTCCTTGATTCGCGATAGCCGGGTCCGAACATTTCCCGTATCCTGCGGTTGCCGAACAAGATTTTCCCGTGGGGATTTGCGAAGATCACTCCCGTCGGAAGCTGATTGAGCATCGTCTCGAATTTTTGCCGTTCCTTTTCTACAGAAGTTCCTGACGAAGTTCGGCCACTTGGCCCCGCATTTCGGCAAGTTCCAGAATCAGTTGTTCGAGCGTTTTGTTCGCGTCGGAGAAAGGTTCGAACCGGTTTTTCGACATAGTATCTTTATCGCCTCTCGTAAATTCACAAAAAACTTCTCGGGCGACCTTGTCAGGCGGCAGTTTCGAAGGAGGCGCGAATTTCAGGTATTCGGCGACGATTTTCCGTAATAAAGCCCGAGCCGCCTGAATAAAAAGTATAAAGCGTATGGACGCAACCGAAAAAAAGTCGACGGCCGAAGCTACAAACTTGTATCCGGACCGCGAGTCCTGATCGAGCACGAAGGGGTGCAGGTATGTTTTTGTCGCCAAAGTTGCGGTCGTTGGCGCGGGAATTGCCAACGCGCTGATTTTGCATGGGACGGTTTCGCGCAAACATCGGCCATCCCGCCTTGAAGCCTCGCGAACCTCCGCGCCTGTTCGCATAAACGCCTGCCCTGTCTTTGGCAGTCTGGACTGCGGCATCGTTTCCGGGGTGTCTGGTCGGCTATTCTTAACCTGTTTTGCGTCCAGCGCGACTTTTCACCTTTTTTGACAAAACATCGGACGCAACCGCGTTACGATTCTCCTGTCCATCTCAAGGTGGTATTTCGCGTTAATTCGCCGAAGCCGCCAGTCTCCAAGATCACGACGTCGCCGCCGGGCAGAGTGCCCAGCGACTGCGAGATTGCTGTTTCCTTGGTCTGGCAACAAACATCCATTGCCGAAACAGCAATTCTGAAAAATTTGATAGTGCTTTTTTACTATGTGTCGGACGGAGGCAGCGTAAATCTTGTTTCCTCTCGTTTTTCCCGCCGGGTTTTTAGTATCGCGATCCTTACGGAGGCGGTGAACATACTCAGAAATCTTTCTAACATCTCGACGTCATCGGGATCAACTGCTTTGAAGCGGCCGGCTTCCCACATTTCGTTGGCGATATGCTCGGCAACGATCTTGTCCGCTTCCATTGCTATCAAATACAAGGTTCTAAACAAACCTTCCATGACAACAAAAGAAGGCTCTGTCTTCCGGTTGTTCGCGTAGTGTTGCACCGCGCTTTCCAACAGGCCTTTTTCCCCAAAAACGGCAAAATCAGTGTTTGATTTCAAGTGTTTGGTGTTTCCGAACAAGAATCGGGCATCTTTATTGTCCAATTGGATTTGCGTGGCCATATGCGCTCCAATCATTTCGACTGACAACAAGGCCTTGTTCTTTGTTCCTTCGATATCGAAGTTTAGCTCGAACCCGTTTCTTCGCGGTCGCAAATCGTAGTCCGGTTTTTTGTCGATAGCAACGGTCTTTCTTTTCTCGATGCCGTGAAGAGAGAGTTCCCTTACTATGGAATCCAGCTTTGCGAAAACGTCCTTGAGATTTTTGGCGCAATCCTGATAATTGATTTCTTTTCGAACGCTTATCCGACCGATCCAGGATGAAAAAGTTCTGTTCCCGAAACAAATGAATTCCAAACCGACTCCTTTTTCGATTCGACTAAAATGACCGCTCAGCAGACAAGTTCATGAACTGCGCGTAACATCCAAACGTATCAAATATCATATATCTCCAAATGAAATCCAGCGCAAGCCAATTTGAAGAAAATTGATTCGGAACTCCGACCTCTTGAAAGATTTCGTACAGTCCGAGCAAGGTCTTCGGCCTGTCATTGCAGCCAACGGAGAGGCGGTCCTGAAAGCCTGCCGTACAAGCCGGAAGATTCAAAAAGGAACGGGAAAAGCAATCGATTCCGAAGAAAAGGCCAAACAACATTCAAACAACCGCGCAAAAGACCGATGATCGCGTCGCATATTGAATTTGTTTGGAATTGATGGTGGGGGCGGCGGGAGTCGAACCATAGCCACCTATAGCCATGTTATTGATATGCAGGTAATTCGAACGTGGGTTTGCGATTTACCAACTGTTTACCGACCGTTTTATTCGGCCTTTTTGAATGGGATTACGGTGCCCCCTTCTTTTATTCAAGGCGTCGGTCAGTTTGGAAATCGATCTTTTTGCATATCGGAGGGTCATCTCGGTTTTGGTATGACCCAATTGTTGACGGACAAGGTCCAAGTCCTCGCCCTGGTCAAGAAGCTGGCAACCCAAGCTGTGCCTGAACGCATTATACATTTTGATATTGATGCCAACCTCTTCGCAGGCCTTGCACCATATTTTGTTCAGGTTTTTGGACGTATGCGGTTTGCCATCGTCTCGAACAAAAACAAACGGCGATAGATGAGGCTCCATGCCATCCAGAACATTCCTTATAAAAGGTGTGATTTCGTAATTTCTGACTAGGCTTGTCTTGGTTCTCTCTTCAAGGGTATTTTCGAAAAAGGTTCTTTTTATGACCACAACCCCATTGACCAGGCAATCTTTTTTTCAAGGCTCTTGCCTCTCCCGGCCCGACTCCGTATTCTTGCATAAAATAAAAAATCGGTCTGTCTCTTTCCGGAATCTTGTCGAGAACCATCACTTGCTGATCGAATTCCAGATATTCGATTTCGGGTAAAGCGAAACTGAGCTTGGGGAAGGGCGGGACTGTCGGTTGAGCCCAACGGTATTGTCACAAAATTCGGTTGGAAATTTCTTCTTTCTTCACATGTGCAAGAA
>CAZNTU010000181.1:0-11543 GCA_964575975.1 uncultured Desulfobacteraceae bacterium | reverse complement strand
GACACCCCCCTAACCCCCCTCAAGGGGGGAATTGCACCGCCCTCCAACCGCACAGCTTGAATTTTTTCAGGGGCGTTGGATCGTTCGTCCGAACCTGCGGCGCGATAAGCTTCCCTCGCCCTTTCGATATTGTTTTCGTTCGACGCCGTGCGTTTGTCAAGTTTTTCACGACAGCCCGCCTTCTTTCGGCGACGGCATGAAGCGCCGAGCAGTCGCTCGCGCATCGGCAATCTTCATACTATCCCCCCGTCGCCGTCCCCCATCGCGATTATTGACAAAGCACCGAAAATCCTTCATACAAAATGAAAACCGTCAGGCTTGGTTGCAGCTTCGGCCGACGATACAACCAAGCCCGAAAAATCGACAAGGCCGATACTCGCCCCGAAAACGGTTGGTTCGAGGAAAATTCGTATCGACCCGGCAATGGGTCCTTTACTGGGAGATGTAAAATGGAGGAATTGTTTGAACTTAGGTCCTGCATAGAACAAGGGCGTTACGCCGATGCCCTTGGCCTGATCGGAGAGATGGAGGAAACGGGCAAAGGCGACAAAACAGACAGAGTTCGAAGCTATATGGCCATCTTGCTTTTGCACCTTATTAAAAGGCATGCGCAGAAAACGACGACTCGCTCTTGGGATATTTCGATCCGAAACGCCTTGCTGGAAATCGCATTGACGAACAAGAGAAGAAAAGCGGGCGGTTTCTATCTGGACAAGGACGAATTGAAAACCGTCTTGGAGGAAGCATGGGAAAAAGCCTTGCCGTGCGCCTCCATGGAAGCCTTCGAGGGAAGTTACTCCGAGACCGAACTCGCCGGGATGATCGACGAGAAGGAAATAAAAGAAGAGGCGTTGCGAATGGTTTTGGACAAGCAACGCGAACGAGAGGCTTGAAAAACCCCTCTTTGCGGTCGGGGGGGGGGTGCCGTAGTGAATGAATGGGGCCGGACCTTGAATAGTGCGCAAGATATAAATGCAACGGGATTAAGATCCGGCCCCATTCACCACCCGAGCGCCTCCGGCGCGGCTTCGAACAATTTTCTCAATTCATGATATTCGTCATGCTGGCGAACCATTTCCCGCCAAACGTTCGGGTAAGGTTTCACTTTCACGAACCACGCTTTTAATTCGCTGTCTGACATGGTTGGGCACCGAACCGAAATCCTTCAAAATATTGCATGTATGGGGAATTATACACGTGATCGCTTCCGCAGTATTGATATAAGAAATCTTTTTCAAAAAATTCAAATCTCCCGGAGAAACCTCAAGCTGAGTGTCAGGCAAAAACCTAAATCTGGGATTCGAACTTATGAAAAAAAGCAACGGTTTTTCACCGTCAACGCAAACGGCGTATTTTTCCTTCGGTTTCGGTTTTGTAAATCGGAACTTGATAAGGTAAGCGTTACCGGCAACAAAGGACAAGATTCATACCTGAACATATTGCGAAAGTTCTTCCATGTTTTTCAAAATTTCATGCTTTGAAGGGTTTTCGTCGTCAATCAAGGTGCTATAGTCTATCTTTTCGTTGGAGGCTGTTTCATGATAGCATTTTTCCTGATGGGTCGATTTGTACAGTTGATCGAAGGAAAGGTTTCCATATGTTTCCAGAGATTCTTCAAGGCATTTTATATCGCTTTTGGAAAAATATTTCAGGTCCGGTTTCCTGGTGGCTGCCAATTTATAATGGTTGCCCTTGTCGATAATCAACGAATTTTTCATTCGTTCAATCTGCCGCGGAGATAGCCAGGAGTTTTCCGTTATCAGGTCCCTTATTCCCGACGGTACCGGGCCGTAAGGCATCCGGATATAGGTGTCCCCGGTAACTGGCCGTCCGAATCTGTTCAAATGCATTTTATCCGCATAAAACAGGACCTTGGCTACATGGTAAATATCTATCCCGGGCTTTCTCTCGGCCAGCCACACAATTATTTCGATGGCTTTATCGTAGCTGATTTTAAATTGAATCGGACCTTGCATAAAATACCGCCTTCTTTTGTTTTTTACATTTGGTTCAATATAGTCGGGGCCGCTTGATTCTGTCAAGACGCGGCAGCGATTCTAATTTTGACAAGGTTCATGCCGAAGAGGTCGAGATCGACAACGAGCTAATCCGGCAGTTCGTTTTGCACCTCTTCGAGAATCTTCGTCGCATCCTTCATGTATCGTTTGTGGATTCCGGTCGCCGGATACGCGAGGCCGGCGATCAGGCTGAGGGCGACGTTGATTCGGTCGAGCGCTTTCCGGTCGAAGGATTGTTTTCCGGATCGATCATCGGCCCTCAGTCTTTCGATCAAGCAGTCCCTTACCCCGACCACCCGCTTCTGTGCCTGCTCGACCGCGCCGCCAAGCTCCCGGGGAGGCATGTCCAAGGCCTCTTCGAGAATTTTCGACGACTCCCGGCAAAGCTCCGCGAGGGAGCGTCCATCGCATTCGAGCCGATTCGAACAGGACGCATTTCGATTCATGGCGATTCGCCTCCTTTTCCCATGCACGATACCAACAGGGCGGCGCCGACGGCTATTATTCCCCAAACGATCGGAGAACCGGCCGGAGAGCGAGCCGAACGCTTGCGGAGCTTGCGAGATTTTCCGGCCGCGACGGGACGATTCGAAATTTTTTCCCGGCTCCGCCTGTTTGCGGGAGGCGCCGATTTTCCATGCGGGAAACCCGAACCGTCGCCCTCGGAGATTCTTTCCGCACGCGTGTATTCGAAATAGTCTCGGACGTGCTTTCCGGACGCCCTGCCGCCGTAAATCACGGCTGTCTGGGCGAGAACTCCTCCGGCGAGCTTGACAAGGCACGCCGGGGTCGAAAAGCGACCGAATCGCCCCTCGCCGATTCTTTCAAGGAAAACCAGAACCAGCGGCACGACCATTCCGGCGCCGATTCCTCCGACCAGGAACAACAATTCGTAGACCGATCCCCCGTAGGAACGGTTTTCCGGACGCGTGCCCCATCGGTTTTGGATCAATGCGCCCAAGAAGAATTCGGTCGCGCCGAAAACGAGGAACAGATCCCGAATGCCGTTCGCGATACGGTCCGGCGTTCTTTTCCTGTCGGCCGCGAGCAGCAGGGCGGCTGCGGAATTCGACATTCCGACCGCGGCGTAGAAAGGGGCCATGAGCGGATACGCGCTCGCCCATAGCGGCATGTTGGTTTCTTCCAGCTCCGTTCCCATGTAGGTTATCGAAACCGCGCCGATCAACGCGGCCGGAATCCCGAAAACCCGTCCCGCCCGGCGGCCCAGCGTTTCGTGTCCCATGTCCTCCGCGAGTTGCCCGGCGGCGGTCAAACCGCTTAGAACGCCGAACGGAGCGATCGACCAGATTCCGATCGACATGGGCGAAGTCCGCTTGAAAATCCGCAGCATATTGTACCACCGCTGCCGCGTGTGCAGTGCGCCGATCAACAGTCCGGTACTGGCCGCGCCGCACCCGAGGGCCAGATATCTGCCGGTTCGCGCGACCGAACGGGCTTCCCCGCAGCCCAGAAGGTCCATGAGAGCGGCAAGCGCCTGGGAGCCTCCCGCAAGGCCGGTGCCGAAAAAAGCGGCGGCCGTGCGCCACTTGTAATGGCTGTGCTTTATCGGCGGCACGTCATAGTAGGTTTCTCCCCGATAAGGCGGGAACATCGAGACGATTTCGCCTTCCGCCGGTCGCGAACGGCTGGGACTTTCGGTCGAGTCCGCGCGGAAAGCCTCCGGAAACCGCGTTGCGCTTGCCTCGGGCATGAATCACCTCTCTTGGATTATCGTTCCTTAAAAGATTTGCCGATCACCAGCGCGGCGACCGTCCCCAATGCCGCGGCGGTGACCAGGCCGGCTCCCAGACTCTTGCCGACGCGCTTCGAAGGCAGTTTCGGGGCGACCGGAAGGTTGTACGTCTCCGGGCGGTCGAGCAGCAGAAAGAAGCAATAGAGTCGTTCGATGCCGCCGGTCGCTCCCGGCCCGCCCGGAGCGCCGTACAGGCAAGCCGTTGTCGCGCCCAGTCCTCTCAGCTTTTCGACCCTCTTTTCGGCTCGTTCCAACAGTTCGTCCGCTTCGCCGAACTGGATCGAATTGGTGGGGCAGCTCTTGGCGCAGGCCGGTTCCAGTCCGCCCTTCAGACGGTCGTAGCAGAGGGTGCATTTACGGGCCTTGCCGCTTTCGAAGTTGATGTCGACCACCCCGAACGGACATGCCGGTACGCAATAGGCGCACCCGTTGCAGACATCCTGCTGGACCACGACGGTTCCGAATTCGGTGCGAAACAACGCGCCCGTGGGACAGGCTTCGAGACAGCCGGCGCGCTTGCAGTGCTTGCAGACGTCGCTCATCATCAGCCAGTTGCTCTGGAACGGTTTCAGAATGGTGGCCCTTTCGCCGTTTCCTTCCCGGATTTTTTCGACGAACGCGACATGGCGCCAGGTAGTAGACGAAAAATGGCGGGTGTTGTCGTAGCTCGCGCCGGAGAGCCGGATATCGTCGGCGGGCAGCGCGTTCCACTCCTTGCAGGCGACTTCGCAGGCCTTGCAGCCGATGCACAGGCTGGTGTCGGTAAAGAAACCGTACTTGCGTCCGGGTACGACCGTCACGCCGGCGGTCAACTCGGATTCGTCCGGTATCGTCCGCGTCATCATGGATTCGGGATAGTCCCGTGCGCGGTCCGGAACCGGCAGCGGATAGAGCGGCCCGGTCATGTTAAACTCCTCCTTTTTATTCGTCCCTTGCGAAGATCGCAGGTAAAAGCCTTTCCTTCGTGGATCGTGGTGTTCGGATCGCCGACGACGGACGACAGCGTGTTGGCGATCTCCCCCGTGGCGTATCCCTCCCATCCGAAGTGCCAGGGCATGCCGATCTGGTAGATTTTTTTCCCGTCGATGTCGAAAGGCCTTAGCCGGTCGGTCACCAAGGCCTTGGTCTCGATCTCGCCGCGAGCGGTGGAAACCACGACCCAGTCGAGATTCCGAATTCCTTTCTCCTCGGCCAGTTCGGGCGGAATCTCCACGAACCCTTCCGGCTGAAGCTCCGCCAGGGCGGGCAGCATTCGGGTGGGAATCCCTCCGGAATGATGCTCCGTCAACCGATAGGTGGTTATGGCATAGGGATACTTCGGGTCCGCAGGGGCATGGTACGGATTGTCGTCGCGCGCCCATTTCTTGGCCGCCGGGTTGTCCTGCTGCCCGTACAGAGGATTGAGCACCGGGGATTCTACGGGCTCGTAGTGGGTCGGCAACGGACCGTCCTTGATTCCCGACGGGACGAAAAGAGAAATTTTCCCGTCGGAGATCATCGTAAACGGGGATTTGCCGTCTATAGCGTCCATTCCCTTGGGCTCGGCCGACCAGTCTGGAGTGTAGCCGGGGGCCTTGTCGGGCGGAAAATCGGGAATGTCGAGACCGTCCCATTTTTCGCTCGATTCGTCCCACCATATGTATCGTTTGCGTTCCGACCAGGGTTTTCCGTCCGGGTCGGCGGCGGCGCGGTTATAAAGGGTCCGGCGGTTGGCGGGCCAGGAGAAAGCCCCGTCCGGGCCGTCGGGAATCCTCGATCTCGCCTGGTTATGATCGTTTCGGGGAAAAACTCCGGAATAGATCCAGACGCCGCAGGCGGTCGAACCGTCGTCCTTGATTTGCTTGAGGCTTTCGAGCTGTTCGCGCTCGGGCCAGGTGTATCCGTTGATTTCCTTTAGCACCGCCTCCGCGGACGGATCGCGGTTTGGCCCGACTTCGGGATAATCCCAAGCGATGTTCCGGACGGGGTCGTCCCTGGGGTCCGCGCTGTCGGAATACAGAGCCTTGAGGCGCTTTCCCAGATGATACACGAACCACAGGTCGGAACGGCAATCCCCGGGGGGCTCCACTACCTTGTCGTGCCATTGCACCAACCGATGGGTGTTGGTGAAGGTTCCGTCCTTTTCCCCCGGAAGCGCGGCCGGAAGCATGAATATTTCCGTCTTGATGTCTTCGGGTCGAATTTCCCCGCGTTTTACTTCCGGCGACTTGTACCAGAAGGACGCCGTTTCGTTTTCAAAGGTTTCCCGCACGACCATCCATTCCAGGTTGGCCAGCCCCTTGCGGACCAGGGACGAGTTGTGGCCGCCCACCACCGGGTTCTGGCCGATCAGGAGCAGTCCGCGAACGAGGCCGTCGGCCATCGCCAGGGTCATCGGCAGCTGTGATTGATCCCCCATGATTTTGGGAATCCACTGGTAGCCCCATTCGTTGCGGTCGCCGGCACGGTCTCCGTACCATGCCCGCAATAGGCTTATGGCGAACTTGGGGAACTTTCGCCAATAGCCTTCTTCGTTCGAGTTGCTTTCAAGATATCTCTTCAGATTTATGTTTTCTTCCTGTGCGTCCGGATGGGGCAGGTAGCCGGGAAGCAAATCGTAAAGGGTGGGAACGTCGGTGCTTCCCTGGATGCTGCAATGGCCCCTGAGAGCCAGAATCCCGCCGCCGGGCCGCCCGATGTTGCCGAGCAGCGCCTGAACGATGCCCGCCGCCCGGATGATCTGGACTCCGGTGGTGTGATGGGTCCAACCGACCGCGTAGCACCACGCGCCGGTCTTGTCGCGGCCGCTGTTTTTCGTCAGCGCCTTGGCGACTTCCAGAAAGGTTTCTTTCGGGCATCCGGTCGTCCGCTCGACCATTTCGGGCGTGTACGCCGCGTAATGGCGGCGCAGAATTCGATAAACGCAGTTGGGGTGCCGCAGGCTCGCGTCGGTCTTCTGGGGGCGGTCGGCGATCCGTTTCAACTTTTCGCTGTAGGACTCGCCGGTGGTCACGTCGTGCGCTTCGAGCTTTTCCGGACTTCCCGCTCCGTAGTACTGCCAGCTTTCCAGCGCGTAGGAGAGGTTGTCCGGGTCCCATCCCGAAAAGAATCCGTCAAGTTCGCCGGCGTCCTTGAAATTGTCGCCGATGATCGTGGCGATATTGGTGTAATTAAGGGCGTACTCCTTGAACCACAAGTCGTTTTCGAGAATGTAGCGAATGATCCCGCCCAGAAAAGCGATATCCGATCCGCAGCGGATGGGCGCATAAATGTCGGCAAGGGCCGACGTGCGCGTAAATCTTGGATCAACATGGATAATGGTGGCCCCTCGCTCCTTTGCTTCCAGAACGAACCGGAAGGCGACCGGATGGTTTTCCGCCATGTTGGACCCCATGACGACGATGCAATCGGCGTTCGCCAGATCCCACTGCGCGTTTGTCGCCGCGCCGCGTCCGAATGTCGCGCCCAGACTGGGCACGGAGGAGCTGTGTCAGACCCGCGCCTGGTTTTCCACCCAGACCATGCCGAGTCCGCCGGCGCAGAGTTTCTTGATCAGATAGTTTTCCTCGTTGTCGAGAGTGGCGCCTCCCAGTTCCGCCATGGCCATGGTGTGGTTGACGGTCGTCCCGTCAGGCAGTTTAGAAACGAACGTCTCGTCCCGGGTTCGCTTGACTCGCCTGGCAATCCGGTCCATGGCCCATTCGAGGGATTTTTCCTCCCAGCGGTCGGCATAGGGGGCGCGATACTGGACGGTCGTAAGGCGATTGGGATTGTGTACCCAGCCGAACACGCCGGCCCCTTTTGGGCAAAGCGTTCCCTGATTGATCGGGCTGCGGGGGTCTCCCTCGATGTGGATGATATCGTTTCCCTTCGCATATACGAGTTGCGCGCATCCGACCGCGCAATAGGGGCAGATGCCGGTCCCGATCCGGTCGGCCTCTTCCAGCCGGGGGCGAAGATTGCGGGAATCCTCGGATTCGGCCGCGCCGCCGAAGGGATCCTCGCCTCTCGTCTGCCGGGGAATCGACCAGTCCCGCCACATTCCGGCCATTTTATCGCGAATGGACGTTCTGTTTCGATTTGCCATGAATTCTCCCTGTACGATCGACGGGTTCGAAATCGGACCCTTTGAATCGCCTTATTTTTTCAGAGACGCCTTTTCAGAGACTCGAACCGGGCTTGACACGGTAGATGACGCCGCTGTCCAGATTCGGCTCTCCGTCGTAATGGACGACCACGTTCAGGTTCGCCCGGCGCCATCGCCGCAAATCCTCGCTACTGGTCCGCGCCTTGTGTGAAAGGGTGAACAGATAGCCCTTGCCGGTCGTTCCGACCATCCGAAACCGGTCTTCCTGAACCAGGACGATACGGCCGGCCAGCCGTTTCAATCGGGTTGTCATCGAAATTCGTCTCCTCGGGCGCAATTTTAGTCGGAAATCCGACCTTCTTGGCAAACGCGCAGCGCGATCGGCTTGTCAAAAATCATGCCGGTTTCCTGAATAAGCGGAACTTTTTTTGGTCCTGTATCTCTTTTGAATTTTAGACTTCGACGCTGGCGGGTTCCATACTTGATCCAGCCTATTTGCTTTCGTTTATTGCCGTACATGGTGGCGGGAGGATTTTTCGGAAAGCCGATATCGCGCTTCGGAAAAACGGCAACGGATTGTAAACTCATCGCTCGCAATACAAGCCTCCGACCTTGCCGGAGGTTGCCGATTTAACCATCCAAGCAGACATTGATCGTATTCAAAAGCAGGTCTATTTCCTTCGATTCTGGCAAGACGTCGCGGATCGATTCAAGGTAGCCGCGTTCCTTGACGCGCTGCAAAGTCGGTTTGAAATTGACGTCGAAGATCCAGCCGATCTGGAGCAGCTTGAAGTCGTTCAGGTTTTTTACGTCCTTTATATTTACTATCCGCTTGTTCGCCAAGGATCGAAATACTTCTTCCGAAAATCCCGGGGTGTCCGGCAAGTCAAGTTCGACGGCGGCGTTTCGTCTTGGGTCCTTTCGGTGGTAATAGTCGGTCACCACTTTCCAGATGTCGAGTTTGTCGGCGTCGCGGATCAGTTTCGAGAAAAGCAGGACCGAGTCCGATTCTTCCCGGGGCAAGGAAGGCCGGTTGTGGTGTTTGACCGCTCGAAGCACGATGTCTTTCGCGGCGATATCGAGCGAGTCGAGCACGCCGTGCTTCTCGAGTATCTTCGCGCCCAATTCGGCGTGGTTTTCCGATTTCCAGTCCATGAAAGTCCTGTAGCGGGCGTACTGCTCGAAACGGCCGACGTCATGGAACAAAGCTATCGTTTCGGCCAACCGCAATTCGTCGTCGCTCAACCCTTCTTTTTCTCCGATATGCAATATCTCGCCGCACACCCGCATGGTATGCATTTCCTTCAGATCGATGTTTTGCCGTACATCCGTGTCGTCGCATCGAAACGTGCTCGCATAGTTCGCGAACCAGTTCTTCAAGTCGGACAGACATTCTTTGCCGATCAATATTCGTCGCATGGTTCTTTTCCACCTGTTTGTTGGTATTTTTTCGACAACTCTTTGGAAGAGAAAAAACGATAAAAAAAGGGAACCTATCCGAAAATAGATTCCCTTTTCATAAAACTTACGAGCAACCGGCCACAGTTTTATCGGAATCCGAAAAAACAGCCCGTTACGATTTGATTCCCTCCAATTTCCATTGCCGCGAACCCACTGGCCGCGCGAAAGTCCATTCCTCCTCGAATTTGACGGGATTCTCGTTGTCGCCTTTGACAACGCGGCCCGTGGACTCCTCCACCGTGTAGTCCAGGAGATTGGCGTTGAACTTCACGACCGCGAACATCTCGCCGTCCTGCACGCCGGCGTCGATCAAATCGACCTTGCGCACGGAGATGTTCTCCAGCCGGTTGATTTCGCCCTTTTCCTTCATTTCCGAAAAGTGCATGTCGTATTCGCCGAGAAGCTGGTCGCCGATCCAATCCACCAGAACGCCGGCGTCCCGACGGGTCCAGCCGGCCTGGATTTTAAAGAACATGTCCTGGGCCAATTCCTTGAAATCGTCCGGGTGGAAGGATTCGTCCACGGCCCAGATCTGTCTGACGCCTTCCACCAAGGGGTCTTCGGCGGGAGCGTACTGTTCGGGGGCCGAAGCTCCAACACCCGAAAAATAATTCTGTTGACCTTGGGGAGCTTCCCCAGACCCGTAGGCCGTGGCAAGAGCCCTGCGACGGGAAAACCAGCGAAAGAGGAAAAAACCGATGCCGGCAAACAGCAGGATTTCGAACAGGCCGATTCCGCTGCCGCCCAGTCCGCCGCCCGCATGGGCCACTCCGCCGAAAAGCATGCTGCCCAACATTCCGCCCATCACGCCGCCCATGATGCCGCCCGCCAGTCCGCTGGCGAACCCGCCGCCGGGCCTGGGGGCCGTGGTCGGCTGCGCGGCCGCAGGCTGGCTCTGCTGCTTGTTCGCCGGCTTTGACGCGGACGGACTGCTTTTAAACGAACGGCCGCCTCCCTTGGACCGGGCTTCGGCCAATTCCATAAAGCCGACCGTTAAAAAGAACCCGATCGACAACATTGCCGTCAACATCGTTTTTGTTCTGGAAACTGTCATTTCCGAAACTCTCCTTTCCTTGACACTATCGATGTCATATTGTTTGAGGCGCGGTTCGACGCCCCGTTTATGTGCGAATCGTACGAGTCCGAATATATATCAGAGGAAAACTCGCATTTCAACGAATATCGGATTCGGCGCGACGATTTCGAACGCGCGTGGACAATCCCGTCTCGAATTTCCACGGCAGTCCTTAATAAACAAGCTATACCCTCGGAGAAGCATTCCAAGACAACGAGTTTTCGGAGACTTTGTCGACATCCTGCCCGGCTTGTCTCTCCTCCGGGATATCCGCGCTTTCGAGACCAAGCGCCTTGACGCGTTTCGCCCATTGCCGTCGCGCCAATATCCGCATGTCTTCGACTTTGTCCGTTTCGTCCATGATTTCCATGCCCAACAGCGTCTCGACCACGTCTTCGAGGGTGACTATCCCTTCGGTCCCCCCATGCTCGTCGACGGCTACGACGATGTGCTGGCGTCTATGCAGAAGAAATTCCAGAAGATTCGGCAAGGAGATCGACGCGGGAACGGCAAGGATTTCCCTTTTGATGGATTCCAGCCTTACGTCCTCCCGAGCTTTGTATTTGTAGGCCAGCAGATCGTCCTTCAGCACGAACCCCGTGATATGGTCCGCGTCCTTCCCGTAAACCGGCAGACGGGAAAACGGACTGTCGATCCCCTCTCTTAGCTTTTCCCCTACCGTCGCGTCTTGAGGCAACGCATAGACCACCGTACGCGGGGTCATAATGTCGAAGGCCTTCAAAAGGCCGAACTTGAAAAGATTTCTGATTATACGGGACTCGTGTTCGCGGAGATCTCCCGATTTTTCGACGATATTGATCATCGCGATGAATTCGTCCCTATTGAACGTGTGAAGCGCCTTTCCCTTGGTAATGAGCTTTGTCAGCCATTCCGAAGCCAAAACCAACGGATAGAGCGACACGACCAAGATTCTGACGAAAAGGACTGTGGGCCCAGTCAATTTAGGCCAGTAAACAGCCCCCAGCGTTTTGGGAATGATTTCGGAAAGAAACAGAATGGCCAAAGTCATGGCCGCCGAAAATACGCCTACCAGTTCGCTCCCGAAAACCGTTCCGGCTTGGGTGCCGGCTCCGATGGCCCCGGCGGTGTGGGCGATGGTGTTCATGGTCAGAATGCCCGCCAGCGATTGGTCGATCTTTTCTTGCCGCA